>JBNAVK010000005.1:0-47778 GCA_049700435.1 Candidatus Bathyarchaeales archaeon | reverse complement strand
GTGAGAAGAGTTGAAGTGAACGGAGAATTTTTCTACGAAATCAATGAGGCTGAAAATTTTGACGAACAAATTTTCAAGTAGATTTTTTTACGGCTGTTAAGGCTGCTCCAAAAGCGCATATTATTTGAGGTTCTTGCGGCAGAATCGGCTTTAACCCTATTCTTTTGCTTAACGCTTCAACAAAACCGGGGTTTTTTGTGACCCCGCCAGTGAATGCCACATCCTTTTCGAATCCTATTCTGCTTGCCATGTTGAATATTCTTTCAGCTATTGCATGGTGGAGACCAGCAATGACATCTTCAATTTTGCATCCTTTGCTCAAGTGGGATATGACTTCTGATTCAGCGAAAACCGTGCATGTGCTGCTTATCTTGACTGGGTTTGAGGATTTAAAATGTAGCGTGCCAAGTTCCTCTATTGGTTTTCCAAGAATTGTCGCCATGACTTCTAGAAATCTTCCAGTTCCAGCTGCGCACTTGTCGTTCATGGTAAAGTCTAAAACTCTTCCGTTTCCATCAATCCTAATGGCTTTGGAGTCTTGTCCTCCAACGTCAATAATTGTTCTCACCGATGGAAAGAGTTTATGGATTCCTCGTGAGATGCACATGATTTCGGAAGATGCAGCGTTCGCGTTGACTAGGGTTCTTCCGTAACCGGTTGCAACGGTGTAGAGAATGTCTTTTTGGTTTAGGTTTGATTTTTCAAGTGCCCTTTTTAAGGCTTCTTCAGATGATACTTTAAAGTTGATTCCAGAAGGAACTATGGCATATGAAACTATTTCCTCCTTACTGTTGGCTATCACAACTTTAGTCGCTGAGGCTCCAGCGTCTATTCCAGCATACATCAGCTTTCCCCTAAAACCTCTATGAAAGCGTCAATTCTATTTTTGACTTGGGCTTCAGAATACTGTCTAGGATCAGCCATATCAGCTTCAAAAAGAAGATAGGGAACGTTAAATTCGCCGCTTATGGCTTCTGCTGTTATTAGTTGCGGGGCAGACCATGTCTTGCAGCTTCTGTTAGAGAATAAAACAGCCCCGTCTATGTCGTATTCTTTAATGCTTTTTAGAAATCTTTCAATTCGAAGGTCTATGTCAACATTTAATCCCATGGACAAAACTTTTCTCGCTATGCTTTCCAGAGGCTTTGACTCGTCAAGTCTGCAAGCCCAAGCCTCACTGTAGGGTTCGTAAACGAAAACTGCTCCTTTATCCTCAAAATATTTTATGAGGTCGAAGGCGTACCAAAGCCATATCCCATCAAAAAGAAGCCTATACCTCTCGTTTTCTATAATTCCCTCGCCTCTGCTGACTTTCTCCTTGACTTCTCCGAGTAGCTCTTCATAAAACTGGACAGCTTCTTTTGTTCCTTGCATCACCACAAGAGGAAAGATATCCGAAGCGGAGTCCCGACCACCAAGCGGGCATGGCTTGTGCCTTCTGAGTTTTAATGTTTCAAGCCACAGCTCGCTTGCCTTGTCCGAAAGCTTAACAGCTTCAACAAGCTTTTCCTCGTCATACTTTAACCCAAACTTTTCTTCAGCCAATTTTATGAGGCTCTCCAACTGCTTAACAACATAATCCAAAACGTAATTGTCAAGGTCTTCCACAGTCAAAACATAAGGGGCTTCGCCAACAAACAATGGCGTTCCAAGATGCATGTGTAGGCTCTGCCACCACTTGACGTAAACGTCACATGAGTTTCTAAATGTCACCAGAAGGTCTGGAGGCGGCATAAGTCCGCTCATCCCGCTTAGGGCATATCCCAAAGTGCATCGGCTATAGGAGCACAAGTTTTGAGAGTAACCCTTTCTTTCCGACTCTTCGAGAAAATCTAGTATAAAACCGCGAGCGCTGCACATGGCGCTGAAATGTTCTGGAGCAACTGGGTAAATGTCTAAGGCGCGCAATAACTCTACTGGTGTGAAAACCGTTATCCAAGCAACTGGTTTGCCTTGGGCTTTTGCTTCGGAAGTCTTTGCAAAATACTCTAGGATAAGCTCAGCTATTTTCTTGGTTGCTTGGAGAATGCGGCTTCTTCCTTTCTCCCCGCTCATTTTAACCACCTAATGATTCGATAAAGGCTTCAATTCTCGTTTTGATTCTGCCAATTTCCTGCGTCGGGTTCTCATAATCTATCAGCATTGCAGGAATCCCTTCCTTCGCAGAAGCATCCTTCACGTGCACGCTATCATACAATATTGGGTCGCAGAATCTCTCAGCAAAGGTTATCACTCCATGCGCTTTGAACTCTTTAATCATGAAATCCACGTATTCAAGCCTCTGCTGAAGCGGTCCATGAGATGGGCAAGGTGTCCTTTTGAGATACCTATGCGCAAGAGCAGAAATTGGATCCTGAGATTCTTCGACGTTGCTCCAGAAATATCTTGAGCCTGTGCACAAATCATCAGATGCCACAAAACCACCAGAATCTTCAATTGTCTTTATCAAGTTGAGGTCGTAGACTGCTGTTCCGTTTATGTGCAGTCGAACTTCGCCCGTTTTGTTGCTTTTGCCCTTGAGGTTTAGGGCTTTGATTTGGGCGTTACATTCTTTCTTCGGCATCCACATGCTTGCAAGAACAAGCTTGAAGCGGTCTGAGGCGTTGACACCATATTTTCCGTCGCTGTTTAGCATGTAAACTTCTTTAAGCAAGCTTCTGTTCTCGTTGCAGAGTTTTATAGCATTCAACAAACTATCATCGTCAACTTTTGCATCAAAATTTTCCGCTAAGAATTTTTTAAATCGTAAAAGCTCCATTTTAAAGAAGTCTAGGGAAGACTGGCCTTCCGTGTTGTGCGGCACCCTTAGGAGGAAAACTGGCTTTTTCGCCTTTTTCTTAACTATGTCGTAAAGCCTCCACATGGGGTCACATGTGTGAGCTAAAACAAAACCGCTGAAGAACTCTTCCAACTTGAGGATGTTTTCAAGCGTGGCGCTGGCGAAGGGGCAGACAAAACTTGGCGTCAAAGTGCTGGTGTTTGCTCCAATATTAGACATTCTGTATGGCTGAAGCCCTGCCGAGATTATCAATTCCTCTGGAACATAACTGCATGTGTATCCTAAGACCTTAACTCCTGAATCCCTGTATTTGTTTAACTGTTCGGCTGGATTCTCGCATAAATCTCTTACGCCTGTTGGTATTTCCATGTTTTCAGACTAATGACAAAGTTAAATAAAAACGTTCAAATTTGCCAGAAGCTTTACGAAGATTAAAAAGAGGGAAAATGATGTGTCTATTTTCCTTTAAACTTGGGTGTTCTCTTTTCGAAGAAGGCTGCGACACCTTCTACTATGTCTTCAGACTTCGCGCAGGTCAAAGCTCCTTCAACCATCAGCTTGTTTCCTTCCTCTCTGCTAATTTCCATGGCTCTTGCAAGTATGTTCTTGGCTATTCGTATGGCTATCGGACCCTTAGTTGCCAGTGTTCCAGCCATATAAATTGCCGTTGACCTCAACTCCTCTGGCGGGACAACTTTATTGACGAAACCTATTCTCTCAGCCTCTTTGGCGTCGACACGTTCTCCTGTAAGAATTATTTGGGTCGCCCTAGCTCTTCCAATAATTTTGGCCAGTCGAACACATCCTCCCCATGAGGGGATTAGGCCCAAACCAACTTCTGGCGTCCCTATTGCGGCTTTTTCTGACGCTATTCTTATGTCGCATGCAGCTGCAAGCTCTAGTCCCCCGCCGAGCGCGTATCCATTTATGGCAGCTATAACTGGCTTGTCGAAGGTTTCTATTTTGTCGAAAACTTTTAGGCCCAATTCTATTCGAGCTCTCATTTCGTCATCGCTTCCACCAGCTTCGCTTAGGTCGGCTCCAGCGCTGAAGGCTCTGCCTGCTCCAGTTATGATTACGCTTCTTATTTTGTCGTCTTTTCTTATTTCTTCAAGCACTGCATCTAATTCTTGAAGTATGCCCCTGTTTAGGGAGTTTAGGGCGTCTGGTCTGTTCAATGTTATGATGGCTATGTTTTCTTCCTCTGGCATCAAGAAACTCGAAACCTTTTCGTAGATTATATACTGGTATCCCATGAAGTCTTCACCTTTCCACTTTACTGCAAAACACCTATTTTCCATAAAAGTCTTTTTATGCGTTATCGCTGAACTGAATGTTGCAAGATAAAACTTATTTGAGAAGTCCAAAATAGGCATACCTAGTGGGTGAGATAATGAACTCGGGTGAAAACAAAATCAAGTTCGGATGTTTTCTTCCTGTTCCAGCAACCCCTGTGGATAAACTTTTCAAGATAGCCAAAATGAACGAAGAAGCTGGTTTCGACTCAATATGGTTTCCAGACCACCTTCTGTTTATACCGCCTGGAATCGTGCCAGAAGCGTGGACTATGTTGGCTGCAACCGCCACCTTAACCTCAAAAGCTGCCTTAGGAACATGCGTCAGCGACCCGCACAGATATAACCCAGCAGTTCTCGCCCAAAAAACTGCCACAGTGGACCAGATTTCTGGCGGTCGCGTAATTCTTGGTTTAGGCGCTGGGGAAGCCATGAATTTGGAGCCTTTTGGAATAAATTGGGAGAAGCCTGTTTCTAAGCTTGTTGAAGCTGTTAAGATTATGCGTAGGCTTTGGGCTGGCGAAGTTGTAAGTTATGAGAGCGAGTTTTGGAGGTTTAAGGATGCCTTTTTACAGATTACCCCAGTTAAAGGTAAAATTCCAATATATCTTGGGGCTAACAGTCCGCGAACTTTAAGGTTAACTGGTGAACTGGCTGACGGCTGGTTGCCCATTCCCTTTCCTCCGAGGCTTTATAGGGAACGTTTAAAGTTTGTCAAAGAGGGCGCTGAAAAGGCTGGGCGCAAAATTGACGAGATTGACATTGGAATTCACCTGTACACTTGTGTTGCTGAAAACGCTGAAGATGCGTATAAACGGATTGAATCCATAAAGGCTCAAATAATTCCATCACCTGAACTTTTGGTGGAAGCTGGCTACAACATTGATTTGCCCGAAGATTTGCGTTCTCTATCATTTTTTAAGGTGCTTGCAGATCCCGCATGGGCAGAGAAGTTATTGGCTTACGGCGAGCTTATTCCGAAGGAGGCTGCTATTGAGTTTTCTGTTGCTGGAACGGTTGATGACTGCATTGAGAAGATAGATGAGTATGTGAAGGTTGGTGCGAGGCATATTCTGCTCATAAATGCTGGTCCTGACCCAAGATATGTTTTGAAGGTTTACAGCGAAAAAATAATACCTTACTTTAAATCTGGGTGATTTTGTAAAAAGGTTTGGTTGGACCAGCCCTTTATAGGGCAAGCGCGACTAGTTCTGCAATGTCTAAGACTTGGATTTTTCCCTCAAACCCAGTGGTTTTGACAGCATCCTCTATTGTTAAGAGACAGAATGGACACGCGACAGCTATCACTTCTGCACCTGCTTCCGCAGCGTCTTTTACTCTGATTTCCGCCAGTCTTGGTCCCGGAATGTCAACCCACATTCTTCCGCCGCCTCCTTCGCAGCATAGGCTTCTGGCTCTTGAGCGGTCGAATTCTAGGAGTTTTACGCCTGGGAGGCTTTCTATGACTTTTCTCGGTTCTTCGTAGATGCCGTTTTGTTTGCCTAGGAAGCATGGGTCGTGGTATATGACTTTCTTGTTGACTTCTTTTGTGAAGTTTAGTTTCTTTTCGTCTATTAGTTTTGCCAGCAGTTGAGTGTGGTGTTTGATTTCGAAAGCGGTCTGGTTGTATCTGTTTTTGAAGGCGTGGAATCCGTGGGGGCAGCTTGTCACCGCTTGTTTTATGTTGTATTTGTTGAATGTTTTCATGTTTTCTTCCACTAGAAAGTCGAACAAGCCTTTTTCGCCCATTCCGTAGACTTCGCTTCCGCAGCAGCTTTCTTCGTCGCCTAAAACGCCGAAGTTTAATCCAGCCTTTTCAAAACATTTCACTAAGCTTTTGGCTACTTCCTGAACTCTTGTGTCGTAGGCGGCTGTACAGCCGACATAATAAAGGATTTCTGCGCCTTGAGAAATGTGCTTTAGGTTTAGGCCTTGGCTCCATTCTGAGCGTTTGTTGCGTATTCTTCCCCATGGGTTTCCGTTTTTGAATATGCTTTCCAGCGCGTCTCTTATTGTTGGGGAGATTTGTCCTTCTTCAACTGCCATACTTCTGATGTCTATGAGGAACTCGTAGGGGTTTATTTCTTTTGGGCATCTTACGCCGCATGTGGAGCATGTTGTGCAGCTCCAAATCTCGTTCTGCGGATGAATTGTTAGTTTGCCGAGGGTGGCTACTTCCCGCATATACCTTCTTATGTTTAAGCCTGCTTTTCTTGAAACTGGGCAGCTCCCCGTGCATGTTCCGCATTGGATGCATTCGAGAAGTTTGTGTTTTTGGACGAGTTCTTGCGGGTTCATTTTATCATCACTTTTTAGTGAGTTGAAGCATAAATTTTTAATAAGTCTTTTCCTCAGTATGTGCTAAAACCATCATGGAAATGAGGGATTGCGTTGGCTGAGAGGAAGCTTCCTAAAATTGGGATTTTCGTCTGCGAGTGCGGTGGAAACATCGGCGATGTTGTGGATGTTAAGGCTGTTGTTGAAGCTGTCAAGAACTGGGAAGGAGTTGCCGTCGCAAAGTTTCACAAGTACTTGTGTTCCAAGCCAGCTCAAGAGATGATTCTTGAGGCTATTAAAAAGGAGAATTTGGAGAGAGTTGTCGTTGCAAGCTGCACGCCGAGGATGCACCTTGCTACTTTCCAGAACGTTTTGGAGAGGGCTGGTTTAAACCCTTACATGCTTGAGTTTGTTAACATTCGTGAACAGGACTCTTGGGTTCATGGACCTCACGCTTCAGCGGAAGCCACTAGGAAGGCCATAAGCCTCATTAGGGGTGGTTATGAGCGTAGTATTTCGCTTGAGCCTCTGGAGGCTGTGAGCGAGAAGGCTTCTAGAGAGATTCTCATTGTTGGTGGGGGAATTGCCGGGATTATGGCTGCTCTTGAGCTTGGTTATCTGGGTCATAAAGTTCATTTGGTTGAGCGTAAGTCAAGCATCGGCGGCAACATGGCGAAGTTAACTAAAGTTTTTCCAACTTTGGACTGTGCCCAATGCATTCTTACTCCGCGAATGGCTGAGGTTGGTAGGAACCCGAATGTTAATTTGCTTACTTACGCTGAGGTTATGGAGGTTAGTGGGCGCCCCGGTAATTATAATGTGAAGGTGTTTATGAAACCTCGTGGTGTTGACGTTCAGAAGTGTAGAAGTTGCGGTGTCTGCGCCAAAGTTTGTCCAGTTACTGTTCCAGACGAGTTTAATGAGGGTTTGGCGACACGGAAGGCTGCTTACATCGAGTTTCCGCAAGCTGTCCCTTCAGCCTACGCCATAGACTTTAACGCTTGCAACAAATGTCGCAAGTGTGAGCAGCTTTGTCCAGCTAAAGCCATTAACATTGATGATAAGGGACAAGTTGTTGAGTTGAAGGTTGGCGCCATTATTTTGGCTACTGGCTATGAGCTTTATGACGCGCGGAAGCTTGAAACTTTCGGTTTTGGTGTTTACAAAGACGTTATTACTATGATGCAGTTGGAGAGGCTTGTTTCTGCAACTGGACCAACTGGGGGTTTTGTGAAGCGGGCTGATGGCAGCGATGTGCGGAAGGTAGCTATTGTGCTTTGTGCTGGTTCGCGGGACAAGAATCACATTCCCTATTGTAGCCGCATCTGTTGTATGTATGCTTTGAAGCAGGCTTTTGTGCTTAAGAAGATGCTTGGAATTGACGTGACGATTTATTATACTGATATTAGGGCCACTGGAAAGGGCTACGAGGACTTGTATTGGAGAGACCAGGAGGCTGGGGTTGTCTTTGTTCGTGGAAAGGTTGCCGAAGTTTACAAGAACAACAGTAATGGGAAGCTTGTGGTTTTGGCTGAGGACACTTTGACTGGCGAGGTTGGCGAGGCGGAGTTTGACATGGTTGCTTTGGCTACGGCTATGGTTCCTTCGTCTGGTTTGAAGGAGTTATGCGACAAGATGAAGGTTTCCATCGGCGAGGACGGCTTTGTCACTGAAAGACATCCTAAACTTGACCCTGTTGACTCGCTTATCACTGGAGTTTTTGTTTGCGGTTGTGCTTTAAGCCCCAAGGATGTGAGGGACACGGTTTCTGATGCTTTGGGCGCTTCGGCTAGGGCTGCTTTGTTCCTCAAAAGCGATTATGTAACCACCAGCCCAGAGAAGGCTTTCGTCATCGCCGATTTGTGCGACGGCTGCCAAGCATGCGTGCCCATCTGCCCATCTAACGCCATCACAATGGTTGAGGGCAAAGCAAAAATCGACCCGTTCATGTGCATCGGCTGCGGCGCTTGCATTCCAGTCTGTCCACGGGAGGCTATTGACTTTAAGAACGCAACTAGTAGGCAGATTTTCGGTCAGTTGCGAGGTGTTTTGGCTGAGAAGGCTGCTGGCGAGGTTAGGGTTGTTGCTTTTGTTGACAAGAATGTGGGGTATACGGGCATGGACTTCTTGGGCTTGGACAGGGCGAACTATCCAGAAAACATTCGCATAGTGGCTGTTCCTTCAACAGCTATACTGAGCAAGAAGCATGTGCTTGCTGCTTTCGCTTATGGCGCTGACGGAGTTTTAGTCATTGAAGGAAGCGAGGAAATCGATGAAAAATTCACTAAGAAGCGTATGATTGAGATGGGTAGGGAGTTTGGACAGTTCGGCGTTGAAAGCATGAGAGTGCGTTACAGCTATGTGCCTTTGCCAGTTTATAAGAAGGCTGCTGAGCTTTTCACGATGTTTACTGACAGGATTAAGAAGTTTGGACCATTACCGGAAGAAAAACGCAACGCAATAAAACAGAAACTGCAACTTCCATAATCGACTAGCGTAGTTTCTCTACATTTTTTGAATTAAAAACAAACCAATACCGATAGACCCCCTCTAGATTTTCTGCGTAATATCATTTTTCTAACTGTGGTGCAGGTTGATTATTATTGTATAAGTTTATATAATAGTTTGTTCATGTTAAAACCAGAAAGATGATAAGTATGACAACTAAGGTAATTCACGAACCGCAACTAGACACCATACTTATGGTTGAAAAGGCTATTAGAGAAGCTAAATCTTATCCGACAAAAAAGGAATTGTGGAGGAGCTTGCCAAAACAAGTTCAGTATCAAACTTTTAACCGCATACTCGAATATCTTGAAAGCTCCAACAAAATCGTAATTGAAGGACGCAGAATAATTTGGATTTTCCCAGACAACCCAAAACTGAAGAAACTACTCGAAACAAGCATCAAACTTCGATAATCAGGCTTAACTGTAACCGAATCTTTCCTCATACTTCTTATGGTCTAAAATCTCCAAGACAACCACAGCAACACCTGACTCGTCAGCAACAAGCGTGTAAATTAAACGTGTTCTCGCATCCAAATTAAACTTGTACAGATTATTCACACCAAACTTTCGCAAATAATATTTAGGAATTTTTCTTCGCTCAATCCTTTCTCCAGCAAACATATTCTCCTTTAACACGTCAAGTCCAGAATTAACAATCTTCCAAAGATAGCTATTCTCCTTCAAGGAAGAAATAAAAACGGCTGTTTCTCTGCTCGCCTTTACACAAGAAGGCTTCCTTGGCATACCCGCACTTCTTTAACTCTTTAAGCAGAATTTTCTTTCTATTAGTTTATAACAACTATTACCTTTTTCACATATGTAGAAAATCAAAAACAATCATATAAAAAGCTACGAATCTGACTGACTGAGATTATTTTCTCTACTTGTTAGTCTACGGTGCTTCGTTGTAATTTGAAGGTGTAGTTTTGGTTCGTAAAGTTTAACTTGTGCCAAACGTAGCATTCACATGTGGCGGTTAACTTTCATGGTTACCACGTATCTTGACAAAATTTTCAATCCGAAAAGCGTCGCCGTAATAGGCGCAAGCGACGAAGAAGGCTCTGTTGGACGCGCCTTAATGAAAAACTTTCTAGAATCCGGTTTCAAAGGCAAAGTTTACCCAGTTAACATTAGAAAAACCGAAATTTTAGGTTTAAAAGCCTACCAGACAGTTGGGCAAATCCCAGAGCCAGTTGACCTAGCTGTAATTGCAACTCCAGCCAAAACAGTTCCAGAAGTTGTTGAGCAATGCGGAAAGGCTGGAATAAAAGGAGTAATCATAATCTCAGCTGGCTTTAAAGAGATTGGTCCAGAAGGAAAAGCCCTAGAAGACAGAATTCTCGAAATAAAAAGGCAATATGACTTGCGCATTCTCGGACCAAACTGTTTGGGGGTCATCCGCCCAAGCATAAGCCTAAACGCCACATTCATAAACGCCATGCCAAAACCGGGAAACGTAGCCTTCATAAGCCAAAGCGGAGCCCTAGGCTCAGCAATCTTAGACTGGGCGATTCACGAAAACATAGGCTTCAGCAACTTCGTCTCAGTAGGCTCAATGATAGATGTTGACTTCGGCGATTTAATAGACTATTTTGGAACAGACCCAAAGACAAGAAGCATCCTACTATACATAGAAGGAATAACAAACGCAAGAAAATTCATGAGCGCCGCCCGCCACTTCGCAAGAACAAAACCCATAATCGTAGTAAAAGCAGGAAAATTCGCAGAAAGCGCAAAAGCCGCAGCCAGCCACACCGGCGCCTTAACAGGCGAAGACTTGACATATGATGCAGCCTTCAAACGCGCGGGCATGGTTCGCGTCGAAGAAATAGCCGACCTATTCAACTGCGCGGCAGTCTTGGGAATGCAACCTCTGCCAAAAGGACCAAACCTTGCGATAATAACAAACGCAGGCGGTCCCGGAGTAATGGCGACAGACGCGCTTATATCTCGAGGTGGAAAACTGGCAAAACTAAGCCCAAAAACAATGGAAACACTGAACAGCATCCTTCCACATTATTGGAGTAAAGGCAACCCCATAGACATCCTCGGAGACGCCCGCGCAGACCGTTACAAGGCTGTTCTTGAAGCTTGCATTGAAGACGAAAACGTTGACGGAATATTGTTAATCTACACATCCCAAGCTGTGGCTGAACCGGTGGAAATCGCGAAAAGCATAGTTGAAGTATGCAAAAACAAACGTTACCTAAACAAGACAATCCTCACGTCTTTTATGGGACATGGCGCGGTGGAGGAAGCAAATCGCATCTTCAACGAAAACAACATCCCAACATACTCAACTCCAGAGCAAGCGGTGAAAACCTACCTTTACATGTACCAATACAAGCGCAACCTCGAGCTTCTTTATGAGACTCCGGAAGAACTTCCAGTTGACGCGGCTTCTCCAACGCGTCCAATACTTACACTTATGAGAAACGCCGCCCTAGAAGGTAGGATACTCCTAACAGAGGCAGAAGCCAAAAAAATCCTAGAATACTACGAGTTTCCAGTTGTAAAAACGTTCGTAGCCAAAACGGCGGAAGAAGCCGTGATGTTGGCGAAGCAGATAGGCTATCCAGTTGTGCTGAAGATTCTCTCGCCCCAAATAATCCACAAAAGCGACGCTGGAGGAGTGGCGCTGAACCTAACATGTGATTCTGAAGTTGAGCAAGCCTTCGAAAACATAGTGAAGAGGGCAAAAGAGTACAATCCAAACGCTGAAATAACCGGCGTGACGGTTCAGCCTATGATAAAAAGAAGCGGCTACGAAATAATAATTGGCTCCAAAAAAGACGCCATCTTCGGTCCAGTGATTCTTTTCGGCATGGGCGGCGTAGGCGTAGAACTCTTCAAAGATTTTGCAATTGGGCTTCCGCCGCTGAATCAGACATTGGCTAGAAGGCTTATGGAAGAAACAAAAGTCTACCAGCTTCTTAAAGGGTACAGAAACATGCCTCCGGCGAATTTGAAGCTTCTTGAGGAGATTCTTGTGCGTTTTTCTCAGATGCTTGTTGACTTTCCACAACTGGTGGAAGTCGATATCAATCCACTCTTGATAGACGAAAAAGAAGCCTTCATTTTAGATGCCCGCATCTTAATTGATAAGGAACTTGCTCTCAAAATGTTCTCGCCCCGCGACTATCCAAGCGCGTGTCCATCCCACCTTGTTATTTGTCCGTATCCTAAAAAATATGAAACGCTGTGGAGGCTTAAAGACGGCCGAATGGTGCTTTTAAGACCGATAAAGCCTGAGGATGAGCCTTTGTGGCTAGAGATGTTCCAGAACTTTTCAGAGGAGTCCATACGCTACAGGTTTTTCCAAATCATTAAAGACACGCCTCATGAGGTTAGAGTGCGCTATTGCAACATTGACTATGATAGGGAGATGGCGATAGTTGCGGAGCTAACTGAGAATGGGCGAAGAAGAATAGTTGGCGTAGTCCGCGTCAGCCTAGAACCAGACAGAAAAACAGGCGAAATAGCCTTCATAGTTGCAGACCCGTGGCAAGGATTGGGCTTAGGGACAAAAATGGTTGATTACGCCATTGAAGTTTGCAGGGACATGGGTGTCGAAAGCCTTTACGCTATAATGCTTCCGGACAACAAAAGAGCCATAAACCTGACAAAGAAAATGGGCTTCACGCTGAAGACGATGGAAGACGGAACAATAAAAGGCATTCTGAACCTAAAAGAAGAAATGAACGCGTAGGCTCCAAAACCCTTTTCGAATTGGCTAAAACCACAAATGGCAAAGGGGAACTGATGTAATAAGTGATTGGCAATTAATTATTTTGCTTTAATTATCCATTATAAG
Source organism: Candidatus Bathyarchaeales archaeon (assembly GCA_049700435.1). Lineage (GTDB taxonomy): Archaea > Thermoproteota > Bathyarchaeia > Bathyarchaeales > Bathycorpusculaceae > JAVZLH01. The sequence continues at coordinate 35,103 of JBNAVK010000005.1, read as the reverse complement.
TAACACAATATTTCTTGGATATTTTCTCTATTTACTGCAGAAAAGCTTAAATTATAATTTTTACGGTAAAGCCTATAATCTATAATTGAGGGGAGATAAAAATGAGCGGAGAATTAAAACCAACTGAGACTTTGGATGTTAGAGGCGAAGTATGTCCATACCCAGATGTGATGACGCAGAAAAAAGTAAAAAGCATGAAATCAGGCGAAATACTAGAAGTTCTCGTTGATTATCCGCTGTCTGTTGAGCGAATACCAGAGTCTGTCAAGAAAATGGGCCATGAAATCTTGAAAGTTGACAAAACTGGAGCAAGCGAGTGGAAAATACTAATAAAAATAAAGTAGGAACGTGATACTTTGATCGAGCTAACAGCAATTCTTTCTGGATTAGTAGTGGGGATACTTTTTGGTTTCGCATTGCAGCGCGGCAGATTCTGCATGAATTCTGCTTTTAGAGACATAATCCTTCTAAAGGAATACACGCTTCTAAAAGCGGTCATAGTGGCGATAATAGTTTCAATGTTAGGTTTTCATTTGATGGCTAGCTTTGGAATTATACAACTCAATCCTAAACCTTTGTCTTGGGGTGCCAACATAGTCGGCGGCTTCATATTCGGCATCGGCATGGTCTTGGCTGGAGGATGCGCCAGCGGAACAACATATAGGGTTGGAGAGGGAATGGTTGGCTCCTTTGTCGCTTTACTGGGATTTATGATGTCAGCTGTCATAACTGGCTCAGGGGCGCTGAGTGGAGTAAAATCGTATTTGGAGACAACAACAAAAATAACAATAACAGACCCTGGACCGCTTGTTGCTCCTTCGAGTCGAAGTCCAACACTTGCAAACATAATAGGCGTAGACCCTTGGATTATTGTCATAGTGATTGCGATTATAGCGATAGGCGTGTTAGCTTGGAAACGTGGAGGCAGAGAAAAAACCGAAGGAAGCTTATATGAAAAAATATTCAAGCGAGGCTGGCCATGGTGGGCAACTGGCATAGTCATCGGAATAATAGCTATGATAGCGTTCCCAGCATCGGCAGCTGCCGGACGAAATTATCCATTAGGAATTACCGGGGGTTGGTCAACGTTTCTTAGTTCGCTAATCAAGGGAGACGCGAACGTGTTGTCTTGGGAAACCTTTCTCGTTATCGGAGTGGTTATTGGAGCAGCCATAGCCGCTGGTATTGCAGGAGAGTTCAAATTGAGGGCTCCTGGTCCTGGAAGACTTTTGCAGCAGTTCATTGGAGGCTTAATGCTTGGCATAGGTGCAGTGATTGCTAATGGCTGCAATATTGGACATATACTCAGTGGAGTGCCTCAACTTTCGATAGGCAGTATACTTTCAGGGTTATTCATCATCTTGGGTTGCTGGGTGGCAGCATACTTGCTGTTGATGAGGAGATAGCAATGGCTACCATAAGCTTCCTATTGTTTTCTGGTCCATACCAGTCTGAGAGCCCAGAGACCGTGGTTGAACTGGCAAAGGCAGCTTTGGCAAAAGGTCACAAGGTCAAAATTTTCTGTTATATGGACGCTGTCAATTGCGTTATGACTGTTCAAAAGGAAGTCCCGGGAGTCACCAACATCGAAAGGCAGTTCAGAGAGTTGATAGCCAAAGGGGTTGAGGTGCGCTTATGTACGCTTTGCATGCTTGTTAGAGGAACAAAGGACACCTTAGAGGGCGCTACAAAAGCTGGAACACCTGACATTGCAGAGATGGTAGAGGGGTCAGATAGGTTCTTGGTTGTGTTTTAGGAGGATGCCTATATGTCAAAGAAAATTGTTGTTATATTAAGGAAGCCTCCTCATGGGTCGCTTTTTCCAGCTGAAGGCTTACGAGTAGCTGTTGCAGTTAGCACAATGGAAACAAACGTTGTAGCCATGGGAGACGGCGTATTAGCATTTCTAAAGGAGACAGACATGACCCTCTATAAACGCCACTTGGACTTCCTATCAAGACCCATGCTAGAGGAAGCCAAGCCTCTCCTAATCTACATAGACAAGACTTCGTTACAAGAACGCGGATTAACTGCAGAGGACTTGATAGAAAGCACGAAAGTGACGGAGCGCGAGGAAATCCTTAAAATGATAGCAGAGGCTGATGTCACCTTAACATTTTAGGTGATGGCTATGGCTAAAATTCTTTATTTTATAACAGACATGGACCCGCTAGGTATTCAGTTGGCTTTAGAGCATAAAAGCGACGAAATTGGAATCTGCTTGTTGCAAGACGCTGTTTACTATGGATGCAAAGAAAGGAAAGACGCTCCTGTAGCGGACGCCATAAAAAAGGGCATCTTAGTCTGCGCAGCCAAGAAGGATGTTGAGTTGCGAGGCTTAACAAAGCTACTTCGCCCAGAAATAAAAATCTTAGATTACAGCGAAATAATCAATTTAATCTTTAATTACGAACGAATAGTCAACTTGTAACCATAATCCCTTTTTTACTCTCTCTTGTTTTAGGTAATGATAAAGAAAAGATTAAGCGTTGTTGTCTTTGTTGGGACAGTATGTAACTATAGAAGTTTTCCTTTGTAGAACACCGTGGCTGGGCATCCTAAACATTTTCCATCTGGATAACAAGATTGGTCTACGCACCTTTTTCCGCAAGGAGATTTTTCATTTTTTTCAGAATAAATTGTGATCGGAACAACAAAATCCTTGACAGGAGTTACCACCACATTAGATTCTGTGTCTAAGACATTTGGGTTTTTCCTTAAGTTATGATTAATACAACATTCGATTGCTTGCAGTTTTTCGCTTACAAAAAAGAGGCACAAATTATGTCTCCCAGAGGTAATAAATCCATTCACAAACATTGGACACTTATCGAAAAAATCAACTATTTTCCATGGCTCTTTAGCAGTTATTTCCACTTTCACCATATGTAAATTTGTCTCTGCGAGGTTCACACCAACTACTCTAGTTAATATCCCCGAGTTTCTCAAGCGCCGTATTCTTGAATAAACAGCAGGCTGCGACAGTTTCAAATGATTTGCTATTGCAGTTTGTGACATATCTGGCTTCTTCATAAGTAATGAAACGATTCTTCTGTCATTTTCATCAAACTTTTCCAAAGACTTCACCAATAATTTTTATAGTTTGACTTATCAACAACCAAAATTATAAACTTTCGTTCTTTAAAGCTTATTAATTATAATAAAAGAGAAACAATGGACTAGAATAAACTTAGGTTCAGTCTTTGCTGGACTTGAGACAGCTGGTTCTTGGGATTGTGGAAAGTATTTATCAAAGTTAAAGATAGAAAACTCTGAAACTGAACAACAAGCGGAGAAAGTGTAAGTCGCAAGCCCGCTTGCGCCCTCTTCTTGTTAAATTTCACCTAAACCTAACATAAAAGTTCTATAGTCAATTTTCTATTTACCAACAACTAAATTTAAATTATAGAACTTGTAATAATCTAGCTTCTTTAAACTATACAAACGGTGATGAAATGGAGAAGAAACTAAAATTTGCCTTCTACTGGGCAGCAAGCTGTGGAGGCTGCGAAATAGCCGTATTAGACATAAACGAAAAAATCCTAGACGTAGTAGCAAAGGCTGATCTAGTCTTCTGGCCAGTAGCCTTAGACATAAAATACAAAGATGTTGAAAACATGCCAGACAAAAGCATAGACGTCTGCTTCTTCAACGGAGCAATACGCAACTCAGAACAAGAACACATGGCAAAACTCCTAAGACAAAAATCAAAAGTCCTTGTAGCTTTCGGCTCATGCGCATGCGACGGCTGCGTAGTAGGCCTCGGAAACCTATGGAACCGTGAGAAAATTTTTGAAAGGGCATACTTTGAAACTCCCTCAACAAAAAACCCGCAGCGCATTACTCCCCAAACCCGCTATAGAATTAAGCAGGGAGAGCTTGAACTCCCAGAATTTTATGACACTGTTAAAACCCTAGCGCAAACAGTGGATGTTGACTACTTCATCTCGGGCTGTCCACCCCCAGTTCCAAGAATACTCGACGCCGTAGAAGCCATCTTCAGCGGTAAACTTCCACCAAAAGGCTCAAGTCTTCTCTTTAACAAATCCGTGTGCGACGAATGCCAAAGAGAAAAAAAGGACAGAAAAATAACTCAAGTAAAAAGAATCTACGAAATAAACGATGACTTCAAAACATGCTTCCTAGACCAAGGCGTAATCTGCATGGGACCCGCAACCAGAGGCGGATGCGGCGCCCAATGCTTAAAGGCAAACATACCATGCACAGGATGCGGCGGACCAGCACCCCGCGTAGCAGACCAAGGCGCAGCCATGATAAGCGCCTTCGCATCAATAGCCACAGACCCAAAAGTCATCGAACAAATCGTTGACCCAGTTGGAACCTTCTACAAGTATTCACTTGCAAACTCCATTCTAAAAAGGAGGGTGATGAAATGAAGGAAATAGTCATAAACCCAATAACGAGGCTTGAGGGACACGGAAAAATAACCATATTCCTAAACGATCAAGGCGATGTAGACGAAGCCTACTTCCAAGTTCCAGAACTCCGCGGCTTCGAAAGATTCTGCGAAGGAAGAAGGGCTGAGGACTTGCCCATAATAACTACAAGAATCTGCGGAGTCTGCCCAGTGGCGCACCACATGGCAGGCGCCAAAGCCTTAGACTCAGCCTTCAACGTTGAACCGCCAGAAACAGCCAAAAAACTTAGGGAACTCATGTATTGCGGCTATTATCTATACGACCACACACTACACTTCTACTATCTTGGCGGACCAGACTTTGTTGTTGGGCCAGACGCACCACCAGAAAAACGCAATGTTTTAGGCGTTATTGAAAAGGCTGGGTTGGAAATAGGCAAAGAAGTTATAAAGCATAGGGCTTACGGACAGAAAATAACCGAGATGTTAGGTGGCAAAGCAACCCACCCTGTGAGCGCGTGCGTGCCGGGCGGAATAGCAAAGGGATTATCTGAAGAGGAAAGGAGCGAAATCGAGAAAATGGTGAGAAGCTGCTTAGAGTTTGCAAAGTTCTCTCTGAAGCTGTTCGACGACATCGTCCTCAAAAACACAGAATACGTAAAACTAATCACAAGTGAACCATACACGCTGAAAACCTATTACATGGGTTTGGTTGACAAAAACAACAAAGTAAACTTCTACGACGGCAACGTCAGAGTCGTCGACCCCAAAGGAAAAGAATTCGTCAAATTCTCTCCAAAAGAATACCTAAACATCATAGAAGAACGCGTTGAACCATGGACCTACGTTAAGCTGCCATACCTCAAAAAAGTAGGATGGAAAGGCTTCGTAGACGGTCCAGAAAACGGCGTCTACAGAGTCGGCCCCCTCGGAAGGCTTAACGCCGCAGATGGAATGGCAACGCCACTAGCTCAAGCCGAATACGAACGCATGTATAAAACCCTAGGCGGAAAACCAGTCCACAACACTTTGGCTTACCATTGGGCTAGGCTGATTGAGCTGCTTTACGCTGCTGAAAGAGCCCTCGAACTCGTAACCGACCCAGAAATAACCAGCAAGAACATTAGGAACAAGCCTGGAAAACCAGGCGAAGGCGTCGGCATAGTGGAGGCTGCAAGAGGCACCTTAATACACCATTACCAGCTGGACGAGAACGCTTTAGCCAAGAAAGTCAATTTGATAGTGGCCACAACCCACAATGTGCCAGGCATCTGCATGTCTATAAGAAACGCGGCTAAAGGCTTAATCAAGAAAGGCAGGGTTACGGATGGAATATTGAACATGGTGGAGATGGCTTTTAGGGCTTACGACCCCTGTTTTGCATGCGCCACCCACTTTGCGGTTGGTCAAATGCCGTTGGAGGTGGAAATTTATGACAGCCAAAAGAGGCTCGTCAAAACGCTCAAAAGGTAAGGTGAAAACCTTGGAAGAAGCAAAAGTTGGAGTCTTCCTATCAGACTGCGGAGGACAACTATCAAAAATACTTGATTTCGAAGCTTTGGCAAACTTCGTGAAAAACGTTCAAGGAGTAGCTCTTGTATCGAGAGGAAGCGAGTTCTGGCGTGGTCAAGGACTGAAAACCATTGTTGACGCCGTTAAAGGCAAAAAAGTGAATAGGGTTGTTGTTGCCGAGAACATTCCGAAGATAAGCGAAGTCGCCATAGCCAAAGCTGTTGAAGAAGCTGGGCTGAACCCAAATCTTTTGGAAGTTTTAGACATAAAAGACCATTGCGCTTGGCCTCATCGAAATGCGCCGAAAGAGGCAACTGAAAAAGCGAAGGCGATGCTTTTAGCCGCCATAGAACGCGTTAAGCTTTCTGAGCCGATAGAGAAGCTTGAGTTTCCAGCCGTTAAATCCGTTCTTGTGATTGGCGGCGGAATAGCTGGAATGCAAGCAGCCGAAGACTTGGCAGACATAGGCTTCGAGGTTTACCTAGTTGAAAAAGAGCCTTTCTTGGGTGGGTTAGCTGCTAGGGCTGTGCGTTTCTTTCCAACAGACGACTGTGCCATCTGCATACAATCCCCAGCCTCAGACCTAAAAACAGTAACTCACACATCGCGAAAATGCGTTTACCGCTCGGGACTCTCCGAAATCCCAAACTTAAACGTGCTTACAAACTCTAAAGTCGTAAAAGTTGAGGGGGTTCCAGGAAACTATAAGGTTACGGTAGAGAAAAAGCCGAGATATGTTAATGAAAAGAAATGTGTAGGCTGCGATTTGTGCACAACCGTCTGCCCAGTTGAAGTTCCAGACGAGTATAACGCGAAACTCAAAACCCGTAAAGCAATTTACATAAATGCGCCTCTAGTTTATCCGCCAGTCTACGCCATAGACGAGAAAGCCTGCAAGTTCAATCAATGCGCGAAGTGCGTTGAAATTTGCCCAACAAAAGCTATTGAACTGAACCAGAAAACTGAAAACGTAACCCTTAACGTCGGCAGCATAATAGTTGCAACGGGCTTTAGGGAATACGACCCAAGCGTGATAAAAGAGTATCATTATGGCGAGTATCCAGACGTCATAACCCACTTGGAACTTGCACGAATGTTGGACGCTTTTGGACCAACAAACGGCATGTTAGTCAGACCCTCAGATAAGAAGCCGGCAAAACGTATAGTTTTCGTGCAATGTGTCGGCTCTAGGGATAGGCGTTGGAACCCCTACTGCTCAAGCATATGCTGCATGATATCGCTGAAACACGCAACCCTAATCAAATCAGCTTATCCAGACGCTGACATTACAATATGCTACATTGACATTAGGACGACGGGAAGAGAACATGAATACTATTATGAAAAAGCCAGAGAAATGGGAATAAAATTCGTCAAAGGCAGACCAACAGAAATTCTACACGACCCAGCAACCAACACGCTCGTAGTGGACGTTGAAGACGAACTTCTGCGAAAATTCTTGGAGTTGGAAGCCGACCTAGTCGTCCTTGCGTCAGCAATGGTTCCAGCCGAAGACGCAAAGGAACTTGCCGAAATCCTCGGCTTGGAACTTGACCAAGACGGCTTCTTCAAGGAATATAACGCGAAACTTAGACCAACAGAAACAAAGCGCAGGGGAATATTCCTTTGCGGAGGCGCAACCTTCCCGAAAGACGCGCCGACAACATCCCTTCACGCTCACTCGGCGGCGGTGAAAGCAGCCAAGTTCCTTACAAATGGCAAGATTGTTAAAGATCAGAAGACGGCGGTGGTGAATGAGGATTACTGCGGAGACTGCGAATTCTGTCCAGTCACATGCCCATACGGCGCCATAAGCCTAGTGCAAAAGGACAAGGAACACTTTGTCGCGAAAGTGGACGACCTCCTTTGTGAAGGATGCGGCGTCTGCGTTGGAACCTGCCCAGTCGGAGCCATTGAACTCCGCCACTTGAAGCCAACACAAATATCAGCCCAAATGAAAGCGTTGCTTTCCGTGAATGGAACATCTAAGCCGCTGATTCTAGCCCTAAGCTGCTCAGAGTGCGGTCACGCAGCCATAGACTCTTCTGGCATGGCTATGATGCAGTATCCAGCAAACGTGAGAGTGCTGAAAGTTCCATGCACAGGCGCAGTTCAAGTTCAGCAAATACTCGAAGCCTTCAAAGCTGGCGCCCAAGGAGTTATGGTTGTCGGCTGCAAGCCAGACGGTTGCCACTATGAAGTTGGCAGCCAAAAAACCAAGGTTAAAGTGGAACTGGCTAAGAAATTGCTTAAGGAGTGCGGTATAGAGCCCGAAAGACTTGAAATGTTCAACCTCGTCTACATTGAAGGAGACAAGTTCGCTGAAGCCGCTAAAACTATGACTGAAAGAGTGGAGAAGCTGGGGACGCTGCAACTAGCCTAGTGTAGGCGATGACTATGATGGCGCAAGAAAAAACGACAACCACAGACTTTGCAAAGGAAATAACAAGCAGGCTAGGCGGAGAAACAATAACCTACTGCTACCAATGTGGAACATGCGCCAGCAGCTGTCCAGTTGCAAAAACAACAGACCGCTACAACCCAAGACAAATCATTCGCCTCGCACTTTTAGGGCTGAAACAAGACGTAATTTCAGGCGACGCCATCTGGCTCTGCGCCTCATGCTACCAATGCCAAGAACGCTGCCCACAAAAAGTTGAAATCGCAGACGTTATCTACGCCTTAAGAAACATGGCAATACGCGAGGGAAACATACCCAACATATACGCTGAGTTCGCCGCCGGAATAACAAGCGAAGGACGCATAGTTCCCATATCAAAGTTCTTGGAAAAGAAGCGAGGAGACTATGGGCTGCCGCCCCTAAAACCCGCGGGCGTCGAAGCAGCAAAGAAGATTCTTTCAGCCACAGGCTTCGACAAAATCATGTTTAAGAAAGGTGAATCCCCATGACAACCTACGCGCTATTTTTAGGCTGCACGATACCAGCCCGCCAACCCCACTATGAACTGTCAGCGAGAAAAGCCCTAACAAAACTAGGAATAGAACTCGTTGACTTAGAAAATATGACATGCTGCGCTCCTCCACCACTCCAGTCTATAGACTTGGAAACAAGCCTAGCCATTGCAGCCTACAACATTTGCCTAGCCGAAGAAGCCGATCTAAACATAGTCACTCTTTGCACAGGCTGCTTTGAGTCGCTTGCCATGACCAACACTTTGCTAAAAGAAAAAGAAGAACTGCGAGAACGAGTGAACAAAATTCTCTCAAACGTTGGCAAAGAGTTTAAGGGCAACAAAGAAGTTAGGCATTACCTTCAAGTTTTAATGAAAGATGTTGGCGTAGACCAGCTAAAGCGAAGTGTTGTCAAACCATTAAACAAGTTGAAGGTAGCCTCATTCTCCGGATGCCACCTTCTCAGACCAAGCGCACTTTTAAGGTTCGACGATCCAGAACGCCCAAAAATCTTTGACACGCTAATTGAGGCTTTAGGCGCAAAAAGCATATGGTACAGAAACAAGCTGAGATGTTGTGGCGGTCTCCTTAGGGGTTACGCGGACGATGTTGCCTTGGCAATAGCCAGAGATAAAATTGTAAACGCAACAGAAGCTGGCGCCGACTGCATATCAACTCTATGCCCATTCTGCTTCCTAACATTGGACATTGGGCAAATGCTGATAAAATCCTCATATAAAGAAGAATACAACATGCCCATCGTCCATTACGCGGAGCTTCTAAGCCTAAGCCTAGGCGTGGAACCCAAAGAACTGGCGCTTGACTTCCACAAAGTAAAAATAGACAAGGTACTTGAGAAAGTAGGTTAACCCCCTTTCTCAGACGCGTTTTTCTACATTCTTTTTTCTTTTTCATGTTAGAAAATGTTAAAAGCGTGAAACGTTTCCTAAATCTAGGATGCAAAATGAAGGTTACAGCCTTAAAAGAGCATAAATGCTATTGTTGTGGAGGAGCAATAAACAAGGGTGAGGAGTGCTTCGCCTTCATTGTAAATCCTGCGAACCCCGAGAAAAACGAGTTTGACGTTATTTACACTTGTTCAAAATGCGCCGAAGAGGAAGCTTGCAGAAGAAGAATAAAACAAAAAGGTGTAACCGTACCAGTTTAGTAGGCTTTCAGCGGTCATAATTTACGGTTGTCTTCAATTTTGGAATCTCAACTTCTAAAGCCTCGTTATTGTTGCATTTCATGACCATGTTTTCAACTTGCAACTGCTCAACTGGCAAGTTAAGCTTTCTACAAACGCTTTCCACACAAATTTGCAAACCACTAGATTCTCTGTGAACTGTTATCTTTTGGTCTTTACAGCGGCATTGCATCAAGACTTTAACGTAGTTATCCTCCTCAAAAACGTCTATTAGAGGCTCCTCAACTTGTGGAAGCGGAATAAAATGTTTAACGGTTGGATTTTGCTCCACCTGTTCCTCTATAATATACTTTCTCCTCAAGAGCTTTTCCATAGGCTCAACGAAAACGTTGCTTTCAACATCATTTAAGCTTTCAACCATCTTCTTAACTAAGACTCTGCAGAAGACGTCTATATTTTGTAGCGCTTCCTCAAAATCATCCATATGGCCTTCCTCTAAATAGAATATTTACTTTCTTCCTTTTTAACTTTGTTATGCTAAGTATAGCATAAACGTAATGTAAACAGCAGCTATTTCTTCCCCGCAAGCAATGGCATAGTCCGCATGTGCTTCACCGCCCGAACAACATCGCCAGCATACTTGCTAGGCTCTTCTAAGGCTCTGTTTATCGCTATTTCTGCTATTGTCGCGCCTTTATCAGCAATCTTGCTTAAGCACGAAAGAATAGACCTAACGTAGGGGATCTCTGGTGCCTCACGCGTAAGCCTGTTTGAGTCTATTTCGAGCACATTTCTCATTTCCAAAAGTTGATTTGCAACTTTTAAGTCTCTTGTGAAAACGCATTCCACAGCCTTTTGAAAAATGGTTTGGGTCAACTCACTGAGGTGACAGATTCTATCAACAACTTCGTTCGGCAACTTGCTACGGTACACCTCCATTTCAAGGACTTCCCTAGCTAAAAATTCCGAGTAGTCCGCAACCAACTCCAAATATTGCAGTATTACTCTGGCTGCTGGAATGAAAAGGATGTCCACCATGCCCACTTCTTCTGCTATGTCTGGTTTTATCTGTGCAGAAAGCAGCAGACGCACTGCAAGATAGTAGATTTTGTCTGCTTCGTCTTCGCGGGCGATAGCTTCCTCCACTAAATCATAGTTTTTCTCCCGAAAGCCCTGAACTGCCTCTGACAAGATTGTTGAGGCGATTAGCGAAAGCCGTCTAATCAACATGTCAAGCTTAAATTTCGTCGAGTCAATCGAGCATTGGAGAAGGATGCTTTTCGGTGTCTCCTCAAGAATGCCCAAACCTATGAGCTTCTGGACAATCTTCCGTACCTCGTCTACGTGGGCTTTCCCTATACGGCTTGAAGAAGTCACCCTCATAACATCTCTTCCAAGTATATAGCCGCCGACAATTATTCTTTCAAGCATTCCAGGCTCATCGCAAGCATCAGCATTTATCAAGTATTCCTCTGCTTCCTCCCGTTGGGCTAGTTGGCTTGGCATCAATTTGAGCGAACCGTCCCTTTCGGGCACGATGAAGAGAAGGTCGCTTGCTTTAAGGTTGTGTTGTTTCACCCACTCGCTTGGAAGCGAAACTGTCATGGTTGAGTGGCCGACTTTCTGTACTTTTCTAATTTCCATATTTACCACCTCTTCACTTATACTTACGCTATATACTTTGACGCATTTATTTATTCTATATTTTTTATTTACGTTAGATATATATCTTTCGCTTTGCTCTATATATCACGCAGATGTAAAGGATGTTGATGTAAAATGTCAGAATGGAAAACCGTAAGTATAAGGCAAGAACTCATAAAAGAAATCGAAAAGGCTCTTAAAACGGGCCGTTACCGAAGCATATCCGAATTCGTTTCAGAAGCAATAAGGCTTCGCTTGGAAGAACTTATGCGTGCTGAAGGCATTCCAGCCGAAAAACGTAAAGAACTATTAGCTATACCTGAACAACTTCTGTACACGCCAAAACACACATGGGCTCAAATAACTCCTGAGGGAAACATACGTGTGGGCGTTTCAGACTACGCTCAAAAACACTTAAAGGGCATCGCATCCGTCATTACCGACCCTGTTGGAAAAGAAGTTAGTAAAATGGAGCCTTTCGGCGTAGCTGAAACATGGATGTTCATGTTTGACCTTTACGCGCCTGTTAGCGGCAAAATTGTGAAGGTTAATGAGAATTTGAGGGATAAGCCCAACTTAATAAATGAGGACCCGTACGGCGAAGGCTGGATAATTGAAATTAAACCCAAGAACTCCATGACTTTGGAAGAGGAACTAAAAGGCTTGCTAGGTTCAAGGGAATATAACAAGTGGGTAAGCAAACTTGAAGGAAGACTCCGCGAATAAACCCCTAACTCCCCCTTTTTTTGTTAAAATTTTTATGTCATATTTGTGTTAACTGTAATTCAGATGAATTAATATATTTGATAAGACATTCAAATAAGCTTCTAAGAGGCTGGTCTAACCGATGACAGCCACTTTAATAAGTGAAAAAAGATTGCTGCCCCCGTGTAGGGCGGCGTGTCCAGCGCACGTGAACGTTCAAGCATACGTCGCTCTGATTCAAATGGGTAAATTCAGAGAGGCTGTGGAAGTTATAAGGAAGGATATGCCCTTCCCAGCAATTTGTGGGAGAGTATGCTTCAGCCCATGTGAGGACGCGTGTGCAAGAGTTAATGTTGACCAAGCTGTAGCTATCCGCGCCCTAAAAAGACTTGTTGCAGACATAGAACGCGAACAAGGGCGTGTAACGCCTGAGCCTATACCGAAGAAATACAGCGAAAAAGTTGCCATAATAGGGGCTGGACCTGCAGGGTTAACAGCAGCCTACGAACTTGCAAAACTTGGTTATCCCGTGACTGTTTTTGAACGTATGTCTGAGCCTGGCGGCATGATGCGTTATTGTCTCCCAAACTTTCGCCTTGAAAAATTTGTTGTTGCAAACGAAATAGCCTACATCCAAGATTTAGGCGTTGAAATAAAAACTGGCGTGGAATTTGGAAAAGACGTAACGCTTGAAAGCTTGAAGGCTGATGGTTACAAGGCGTTTTTTATAGCTATTGGAACACAAAAAGGCATGAAATTGAATGTGCCAGGAGAAGATTTAGAAGGCGTCGTGAACGCCGTAGACTTTCTGAGGGCAGTGGCACTCGGTGAGCATGTTACTGTCGGCGAAAGGGTCGCTGTGATCGGCGGAGGAAACACCGCAATAGACGCTGCTAGAACTGCAAAGAAGCTTGGCGCTAAAGAAGTCATGATACTTTACAGGCGTTCACGTGAGGAAATGCCAGCGCTGCCACATGAAGTGGAACTAGCTGAAAAAGACGGAGTAAAAATCTACTTGTTGGTCGCTCCAAAACAGATTATAGGAGAAAACGGAAAGGTTAAGGCTGTTGAATGCTTGAGAATGCGGCTCGGCGAACCAGACGAAAGCGGAAGAAGACGTCCAGTTCCAATAAGCTTCTCAGAACATCAATACGAAGTTGACATGGTGATTCCGGCACTTGGACAAGTAGCTGAAACCGAGTGTCTGCCAGCAGAAGTTTTAAGCAAAGAAAAAAGAGGTCCACCATTACAAGTTGACCCGTTAACGTTGGAAACCAATGTTCCAGGAGTTTTTGCAGGAGGCGACATAGCTACCGGACCCGCAAGCATAATTGAGGCTGTTGGAGCTGGAAAAAAGGCAGCGGTTTCAATTCATCTTTACCTTACTGGGCAGGATTTGCGGAAGGGCAGAGAAGAGAAAATCGAAGAGACGACATGGGTTAAAAACTGGAGTTCTGTTAAAAAGAAAGAGCGTAGATACGAGGCGCCCATAGAGAAGCCCCACCTAAGTTTTGAGGAAGCTGCAGAATACTTGGAAAGGACAAAGCAGAAGGCGCGTTTTGAAGCGTTTCGCTGTTTGGGTTGCGGACCATGCGCGGAATGTCTCGCAAGCATGGACCTGTGTGAGGGCGATAAAGCTGTTGTGGACGAAAACCTCTGTGTAGGATGCAACGTATGTGCGGTTATTTGCCCAGTTGAGGCAATCAAGAAGAACGAGAAAGGAATAGCGCAAGTAAACGAAGACCTATGTAAGGGATGTGGACTATGCGCGGCTAGATGTCCAGAACAAGCCATAACGATGAAGAAACTGACCAACGAGCAAATTTTAATGCTCGTTTCGGCAGCTTTAAGGAGGTAAAAGGAATGGAACATAACATGCCGAAAATTGTTTGTTTCATGTGTAACTGGACTTACTGCCAAGAAGAATTACATGTTCCATCAAACGTTAATGTTGTCCGCGTATTGTGTGTTGGAAGAATAGACCCAGTAATAGTTTTAGAAACATTCACTAACGGGGCAGACGGCATAATGCTGGTTGGATGCAAACCGCCGGACTGCCACTTCGTAGACGGCAACCTCCAAGCAGAACGCACCGTCAAAATGTTGAAGAAACTGATGGCTTTAACAGGTCTTGAACCTGAACGCTTGAAACTGTTTTGGTCTTCACCATTGGAAGAGATAAGTTTCAGCTACCTTGCAAGGGAGTTTTCAGAAGATGTCTGGAAGCTTGGTGCTTCCCCATTGAAAAAGCCAGAATCAAGAGTTTCAGAGAATATTTTAGCGGCAAAGAACGCAGCATCAGACTTCAGACTTAGAGTTCTCTTGGGAAGGGAGGAAGAACTGACAAACTTCCTGAACGCCTATGGCGAAAAAATCTCACAAGAAGAATTTGACGCCTTATTAGACGAAATTGTTGAGGCAGAATTCATTCGGCACAAGATTCACCTTCTCACAAAAACCAAACCCCTCTCGGTTAAGGCTTTAGCCGAAAAACTCGGCATTAAGCCAGCCGCAGTTCTCAGACACATAACGAACATGCGTAGGAAAGGGATGATAGCCCTAGACAAGGTTGAAGGAACAACTCCCCTTTACAAAGCTTTGGAGGTTAAGTAAAATGGCTAAGGAAAAAGTAGGCTCAGTTCTCGTGGTCGGCGGAGGCGTCGCCGGAATACAAGCTTCCCTAGACTTGGCTGACTCCGGCTTTAAAGTGTACCTTGTTGACCAATCGCCAAGCATAGGCGGCGTAATGGCGCAGCTTGACAAGACATTTCCAACAAACGACTGTTCAATGTGCATATTAGCGCCAAAACTTGTCACAACTGGAAGGCACCCGAACATATCATTGATTACGAACAGCGAAGTGGTGGGTTTAGAAGGCGAGGCTGGAAACTTCGAAGTTAAAATTCGAAAAAGAAGCCGCTACATAAACGAGGAAAAATGCAACGGCTGCGGACTGTGTGCACAGCACTGCCCAGTTGAAGCCATAGACACATACAATAAAGGCTTAACGGATAGAAGCGCCATCTACGTTGAATATCCGCAGGCAGTTCCATTAAGGTTCATAATAAACCGTGAAAAATGTATAGGTTGTAGAACATGCCAAGAAGTGTGCAAGGCAAAGGCTGTTGAATACGACCAGCAAGACAGCGAAGTAACCCTAAAAGTAGGCTCAATAATTCTCGCACCAGGCTTCGAACCCTTCGATGCTAGGCTTAAAAGCGAATATGGTTATGGACGCTTCCAAAATGTTGTAACAAGCATAGAATTTGAACGCATTTTAAGCGCTTCAGGACCCTACGGCGGAATAGTCCTACGACCCTCAGATGGCGAAATCCCGCGTAAAATAGCCTTCATACAATGTGTAGGCTCAAGAGACGCGCAACTCGGAAACAACTATTGTTCTGCAGCTTGTTGCATGTACGGCATAAAAGAGGCTATAATAGCTAAGGAACATGTGCCGACAAAGCTTGACTGCACAATCTTTTACATGGACATTCGCGCTTACGGAAAAGAGTTTGACGCCTACTATAACCGTGCAAAAGAGGAGTATGGCATAAGATTTGTCAGGTCAAGGGTTGCAAGCGTAACAGAAGACCCAGCGACAAACAACCTCTTCGTCCACTATGTTGAGGATGAAACACCCAAAACAGAAGAGTTCGACATGGTTGTTCTCTCCATCGGGATGCAACCGCCAAAAGACGTAGAAAAACTTGCCAAAAGCCTAGGAATAAAGCTTAACAAGTATCACTTCTGCGAAACAAAAACCTTCACGCCTTTGGAAACATCAAAACCAGGCATATTCGTATGCGGAGCCTTCAGCGCGCCAAAAGACATTCCTGAAAGCGTTGCGCAGGCGAGTGCTGCAGCCTCAAAAGCCATGTCGATAATAGCTTCTGAAAGAGGAAAACTTGTAACAGTTAAGGAGTATCCTCCTGAAAGAGATGTAAGCCAAGAAGAGCCGCGTATAGGAGTTTTCATCTGCCATTGCGGAATAAACATTGGCGGAATAGTTCGTGTTCCAGAAGTTGTAGAGTATGTTAAGAAACTTCCAAATGTGGTTTACGCCGAAGACAACCTCTATACATGCTCCGACGACACGCAAAAGAGAATCAAAGAGAAAATACAGGAGTACAAACTCAACCGTGTGGTTGTCGCCTCCTGCACTCCAAGGACGCATGAGCCGCTTTTCAGAGAAACCGTTCAAGAAGCTGGCTTAAACCCATATCTCTTTGAGATGGCGAATATCCGAGACCAGTGCAGTTGGGTGCACATGCACCAGCCAAAAGAAGCAACAGAAAAAGCCAAAGACCTTGTTAGGTCAGTGGTTGCAAAAGCAAGGCTTCTGAAACCATTGAAGAAGCCGGTGATAGGCGTTACGCAAGTAGCCCTAATAATCGGCGGCGGAGTTTCAGGCATGACCGCAGCCTTAGAACTCGCTAAGCAAGGCTTTGAAGTTCACCTTGTAGAACGCGAAAAAGAACTTGGCGGGCATCTCCGCAAAATCTATTATTTGCTGGAAGGCGAAGACCCGAAGGAACAGCTGAACAAGCTAGTTAAAGAGGTTATGGGAAACAAGAAGATACATGTTCACCTCGGAGCAGAAGTTGCCGAAGTCAGCGGCTTCGTCGGCAACTTTAAATCAAAAATCGTGGAAGGCGGCAAGGAAAAAGAGATAGAACATGGCGTAGTTATCGTTGCAACTGGGGCTGTTGAATACAAGCCAACCGAATACTTGTACGGTAAAGACCCGAGAGTTATGACGCAACACGAACTGGAAGAGAAGATTGCAAAAGGCGAGTTCAAAGCAAAAACAGTTGTCATGATACAATGCGTTGGTGCTAGGACAGAGGATAAGCCGAACTGTGCTAGAATATGCTGTGGGCAAGCCATAAAGAACGCCCTAAAAATCAAGGAGACAAGCCCCCAGGCAGACGTTTATGTTCTCTACAAGGATGTTAGGAGTTATGGTTTCAAAGAGGACTACTACCGCAAGGCAGCGGAAAAAGGCGTCATATTCATAAACTATGATGATGAGAGAAAGCCAAAGGTGACAAACACTGGTGGGAAACTCAAAGTAAGATTCTACGAGCCAGTGGTGAAAGAGGAAATTGAAATTCAACCAGACCTCGTTGTTTTAAGCGCCGCTACAGTTCCAAACCCAGATAATAAGCGCATAGCAGAAATGCTTAAAGTGCCGTTGACAAAAGACGGTTTCTTCCTAGAGGCGCACATGAAACTCCGCCCTGTAGACTTCCAAACAGACGGAGTCTTCCTCTGCGGAATGGCGCATCTTCCAAAATACCTCGACGAAAGCATTGCTCAAGCTTGTGCTGCAGCAGCAAGAGCCACAACAATACTGTCGAAAAAGACGCTTGAAACCGAGGGAATCGTGGCAAACGTGGATGAAGATTTATGTAGTGGTTGTAGAATCTGTGAATA
Organism: Candidatus Bathyarchaeales archaeon; assembly: GCA_049700435.1. Classification (GTDB taxonomy): domain Archaea; phylum Thermoproteota; class Bathyarchaeia; order Bathyarchaeales; family Bathycorpusculaceae; genus JAVZLH01. Next base: position 17,365 of record JBNAVK010000005.1, on the reverse strand, counting down.
TCTATGTCCCTACGGCGCGATAGAAATGAAGGAAAAAGAAGGCAAAACAGTTGCGCACGTAATTGAAGCTCTATGCAAGGGCTGCGGTGTCTGCGGAACAGCATGCCCAACAAAAGCCATAACCCTTGGACACTTCACAACAGAGGAAATATTGGCTCAGGTTAGAGCAGCTTTAATGGAGGAGGCAACAACATGAGCGGCGAGAAAAATTTTGAACCAAAAATTGTTGGCTTCCTCTGCAACTGGTGCGCCTATGCAGGTGCGGACTTAGCTGGTGTAAGCCGCATCCAATACCCTCCAAACATAAGGATTATTCGGGTAATGTGTAGCGGCAGAATAGACCCAGCATTCATCCTAGAAGCCCTAAAGGACGGCGCTGACGGGGTTCTTGTCGCCGGCTGCCACCTGCCCTCAGACTGCCACTACCTCAGCGGGAACTTTAAAGCTTTAAGAAGGGTAACACTTCTAAAAAAGGTTCTGCAGGAGTTTGGAATAGAACCGGAACGTGTGCGGCTGGAATGGGTTTCAGCAAGTGAAGGAGACAAGTTCGCCGCAGTTGTGAAGGATATGGTTGAACAAATTAAGAAGCTTGGTCCAAGCCCGTTAAAGAGTGGAGGGAAAAAAGATGAGTGAAACTAAAGAGCAAGCTGCAAGTGTGATAAAAGCTGAGGAATTAAATCCCAAATTTAAGTATGAAATGAGTAAGATACATGGCGCAGAAAAAATAATGCTCTGCTTCCAATGTGGAACATGCACAGCAGACTGCCCAATATCAAGGTTCAGCGACTTCTACAGACCAAGAAGGATAGCGAGAATGGTGCAGCTTGGGCTAAAGGATAGGCTATTGTCAAACGATGCGCTTTGGCTTTGTTCAGCATGCTTCACATGCGTTGACCACTGTCCCCAAGGAGTGGAAATCGCTGGAATAGTGCGCGCCTTACGAAACATGGTTACAAAAGATAAGGGTATAATGCCCCTAGTCTACAAGGAATTGGCAACTAACCTTTTGAAGAGCGGTTATGTATACGCGATTCCGGAGTCAAGACATAAGAAGAGGGTTGAGGATGGTTTACCGCCTCTTCCAAAACCAAACCTCGCCGACGTTTCTAAAATATTTGAGCTTACTGGTTCGGCGAAAATGCTTGAAAACGCAAAAACATTTGAGAAGGTGAAAAGCTGATGGCAAATCCAAAATACCTCATATTCCTAGGCTGCGTTGTACCATATAGGCTTTCAAGCTACGAAACTTCAGCAAGAAAGGTTCTTGAAAAGCTTGGAGTGGAACTTGTTGAGATGCCCGAATTCAACTGCTGCGGTCTTCCAATGGACCCGATAAACCACGAGTTAATGTTGACTTTGGCGGCGCGAAACCTCTGTTTGGCTGAAAGAGAAAACCTTAACATTCTAACTTTGTGCAACGGATGCTTCAGCAGCCTAAACGAGACAAACAAGATACTTAAAGAGGACAAAAAGCTAAGGGAGAAAATTAACGGTTACTTGAAGGAAATGGGCATGGAGTTCAAAGGCACAATAGAAGTTAAACACCTAATCTACGTGTTGGCTGAAGATGTTGGCTACGAGAAAATAAAGGACGCTGTTAAGAAGCCCCTAACAAAACTTCAAGTTGCCCAACACAGCGGATGCCACGTTGTCCGCCCAGCAAAATATGTGGGTCGCGACGACCCTGAAAACCCAACAACCCTTAAGGAACTGATTAGGCTGACTGGCGCTGAATGCCTAGACTACATGGATGAGACACAGTGTTGCGGAAACCCGATAATAGGTGTAAACGAAGAAGTTCCATTCCAGATGGCGAAGGAAAAACTCGCCCACATAAAGGCTGTGAAGGCTCAGGCGATGATTACCATATGCCCATTCTGCCACATAATGTTCGACCTTAATCAAACCCGAATAGAAAAAGCTTTTAACGAGAAATTCGGCATCCCAGTGCTGCACTACACGCAGCTGCTGGGTTTAGCCATGGGCTTCCCACCTAAAGAACTCGGATTTGACGAGCTTAGGGTGAAGCCCACAGAAGTTTTAAGTAATATTTAATGGAGGAATCATAAGATGGCGGAAAACAAATTAAAAATTGCCTTCTACTGGGCAGCAAGCTGTGGAGGCTGCGAAATAGCAGTCTTAGACATAAATGAGAAAATCTTAGATGTAGTACAAATCGCGGACATTGTCTTTTGGCCAGTGGCAATGGACATAAAATACAAAGATGTTGAAGCCATGCCAGACAAGAGCATAGACGTCTGCTTCTTCAACGGCGGAATACGCAATTCAGAGCAAGAACACATGGCGAAACTTTTGAGGAAAAAATCAAAAATGCTTATCGCCTACGGCGCCTGCGCCCATCTAGGAGGCATACCAGGACTAGCAAACCTCACAAACAAGAAGGAAATCTTTGAAAAAGCTTACATGAAAACCTTTTCCACAGTGAACCCAAACGGCGTGACACCAAAGCCAAAGGTCAAAGTTAAAGAGGGAGAGCTGGAGATTCCAGAATTCTACGACACCGTCAAAACCTTAGACCAAACAGTGGAAGTTGACTATTATGTGCCGGGCTGTCCGCCCGCGGTTGAACGTACACTCTACGCGATAGAAGCCATAGCCAAAGGAGAACTACCGCCAAAAGGCTCAGTTCTCGCACCACTAAAGTCCGTCTGCGACGAATGCCCAAGAAAGAAGGAGAACAAGAAAATCTCAAAAATATACCGCGTCTACGAAAAGACTCCAGAGCCAGAACGCTGCCTACTCGAGCAGGGAATACTCTGCATGGGTCCAGCAACCCGAGGCGGATGCGGAGCAAGATGCCTAAACGCTGACATGCCATGCACAGGCTGTGGTGGACCGTGCCCAAACTCGCCAGAGCAAGGCGCAGCAATGATAAGTGCTTTGGCTTCGATACTTGGCTTGGAAGAGGAGAAGGAAAAGTACACGGAGGAAGAGGTTGAAAAACTTATAGAGCAGATAAAGGACCCTGTTGGAACATTTTACATGTATGGTTTACCAGCTTCGATTCTTAGGAGGAGGGTTATGAAATGAAGGAAATAGTCATAGACCCAATAACAAGACTTGAAGGACACGGAAAAATAACCATATTCCTAAACGACGCTGGCGAAGTGGAAAACGCCTACCTCCAAATCCCAGAACTCCGCGGATTCGAAAGATTCTGCATCGGAAGAAAAGCTGAAGACATGCCACTTTTAACAAGCAGAATCTGCGGAGTCTGCCCCGTAGCCCACCACATGGCTGGAACAAAAACTTTAGACGCTGCATTTAACGTTGAGCCGCCATCTGCTGCAAAAAAGCTGCGGGAACTCATGTACTGCGGCTACTATGTCTACGACCACACGCTGCACTTTTACTATCTTGGCGGACCAGACTTCGTTGTTGGTCCAGACGCACCACCAGAAAAACGCAATGTTCTAGGCGTCATCGAAAAGGCTGGATTGGAGATAGGCAAAGAAGTCATTAAACACAGAGCCTATGGACAGCGAATAACAGAAATTATCGGCGGAAAAGCAACACACCCAGTCTGTGGGATACCAGGCGGAATATCTAAGCCATTAAGCGAAGAGAATAGGCAAGAAATTGAAAAGATGGCAACTTCAGCCGTTAACTTCGCAAAGTTCTCGTTAAAACTCTTCCGCGACATTGTTCTCGGAAACAGCAAATACGTTGACTTAATCAAAAGCGACGCTTACACGCTGAAAACCTATTATATGGGTTTGGTTGACGAGAAAAACAAGGTCAACTTTTACGATGGTAAAATACGGGTCGTCGACCCCAACGGAAACGAGTTCGCAAAGTTTGAGGCGAAGAACTACCTAGACCACATAGCGGAACACGTGGAAGAATGGACCTACGTAAAACTTCCATACTTAAAGAAAATAGGCTGGAAAGGCTTCGTAGATGGCAAAGAAAGCGGAGCATACCGCGTTGGACCCCTCGGAAGGCTTAATGCTTCGGATGGCATGGCAACGCCGCTTGCACAGGAAGAATATGAGTTGATGTATAAGACTTTAGGCAGACCAGTCCACTCAACACTAGCCTACCATTGGGCTAGGCTTATTGAACTGCTTTACGCTGCCGAAAGAGCAGTAGAACTTGTTAAAGACCCAGAGATAACAAGCACGAATGTTCGCAACAAGCCAGGCAAGCCTGGTGAAGGAGTAGGCGTAGTTGAGGCTGCGAGGGGAACGCTAATCCATCACTACGTCTTAGACGAGAACGCGTTAGTAAAAGACGTAAACTTGATTGTGGCAACAGTTAACAATGCTCCGTCAATAAACATGTCAGTCCGCAATGCAGCTAAGGGTTTAATCCACGGGGGCAAGGTTGACCAAGGCTTGCTTAACATGGTGGAAATGGCTTTCAGGGCTTACGACCCATGCTTTGGATGTGCAACACATTTTGCTGTTGGGCAGATGCCCCTAACAGTGGAAATTTACAGCAGCGACAGGAAACTGCTTAAGAAAGTTCAAAGGTAAACATTTTTCCTTCTTCCCCCTCATTTTTAGGTTTTGGAGAAACTCTGTTGACCAGTGGAAAATATAGCCTTCAAAAAGAGTTAAAAAAGTGGCTTGCCGACGCCAGAAAAGTTGTTGTAGCAGGAATCGGCAACCCAATTCGCATGGACGACTTTGTCGGCGTCAAAATAGTTCAAGACTTGCAGGGAAAAGTCTCCAGCAACGTCCAGTTAATCGAATGTGAAACCGTCCCAGAAAGCTTCATCCAACAAATAATCGACTTCAACCCAACCCACGTCCTCCTAATAGACGCTGCAATTTTAGGATTAAAACCCGGCGAATCAAAACTCACAAGCCCGCAACATTTAGAAATTTTTCCAGCGTTTTCAACCCACATACTTCCCTTAAGAGTTTTTTGTGAGCATCTGGCTCAAACTGTTAAGGCGAAGGTAGCCTTACTTTTGATAGAGCCTAAGCAAACAGACTTTGGCGAGGGATTAACGCCTGAAGTTGAGAAAGCAGGGCAAAAGATTGTAAAAGCTTTGCTTAGGGTTCTTCCTTAAAAATGGGTAGAAAAAGGAAGGCTGCTAAGTTGCAGGAGCGGCTTTTGCAACTTCTTGAAGCAACTTCTTTGTAGCTGTTATTCTTGCTTTCTGAGCTAAAACGTCGGCTGTGACTAGGTCTAGGGCTTCTTCTGGACACCATTTAACACATTGGGGTTCGCCCTTATCCTTGCATAAATCGCAGACGAAAACAACCTTCTTGTCTGGATGCAGCGAAATTGCTCCGTAATCACATGCTTCGATGCACCATCCGCAACCGTTGCATTTGTCCTCATCAACCATTATTAAGCCTGTTTCTTCAGACTGGGTTAAAGCGTCTCTTGGGCAAGCGGCGACGCACGGCGGTTCTTCGCAAAGCCTACAAGTAAGTGAAAGGTTCACTAGAGGGTTAAGTCTTACAACTCTTATCCTTGATTTCAGCGGGTTGAAGGCTTTCTCCTTCTCCCATGAACAGATGTATTCGCAGACTTGGCAGCCAACACATTTGTCAGGGTCGGCGGAAACAAATTTTCTTTCGTGAATTTTCACCATTGTTTACCCTCTCCATTTAGGCCTCCTTGATTTTGCCTTCAATTATGTGGATTAGATCGTCCATGCCTAACTCTTTGAGCTTCTCAACTGTAGGTATTCCTTCTTCCGTCCATCCGCGGGCGTCGTAGTAGTCGTCTAAAAGCAAATCCAGTTCTTCTTGGCTTACGTATGCTCCTTTTGATGGTCCTTCATCTGGGACTGGCATGTGCATGACTTTGTAGGGTAGGGTGTCGTCTTTTCTACCTAAGCCTTCTCTGATGTTGAAGAGTCTGGCGAGGTTGTTTATCCTCTCGCCTTTGATTCTCATTTCCTCTGGCGTTGTTTCGAAACCCGTCACTAAAGTGTAGAGTTTAGCTAAGTCTTCAAATTCTTTGTAGTATGTACCTCTTGAGAACTTGCAGATTATCATCGAGTCAATTACTGTGTATACATCCTCGATGTCCTTGACCATTTTTCCTCTGCCTTTCTCGGCTTTTAGGCGGTTAACTTTGCCTTTCACGTCGAAGGCGTAAGCCCCATGTCTGTTGTGGTCTGCTCCGCGGAAGGAAACAGCAAATCCTAAAGCAGCGGTTTTGAGGCATCTGAGGTCGTAACCGGTGACTTCTACTCCCTTAATGTGTTGGGCTAGTTTATCTGCGCCTTTTCCGATTTTTTCTGCGGCGATTTTCACGCCTTCGGCGAGGATGTCACCTATTCCCTCACGCTTTCCAATTTTCTCTACAAGCTTCACTAAGGCTTCATGGTTTCCGAAGCGTGCCTCTATGCCGTCCGTATCCTTATCCGTTAATATGCCGTTTTCAAAACAGTCCATGGCGAAACCAACAATCACGCCAGCGCCTATCGAGTCTATACCATAATGGTTGCAGAGTTCTGACGCCTTAATTATTGCGTCAAGGCGATCGACGCCGCAGTATGGTCCCAAAGCCCACAAGGGTTCGTATTCAACTCTTGCCATGGCGCCTTTGTATGGGCCTTCTGGAACAACGCATATGTGCTCGCACCGCATGGCGCATGAGCTGCATCCTATGATTTTGGCTACGTATCTCTCGTTGAGGGTTTCTCCACTTACCTTTTCTGCGGCTTCAAAGTAGGAGTTGTTGTAGTTTCTTGTTGGCATGCACTGCAAAGCATTGTGCACCAGAACGTTTTCAGGTGTGCCTAATGTTCGGTATTTCTTTGTTGCTGGTCCCTTCATTCTCTCGTGAAATTCCTTGACGAACTCCATGAACTCGTCTGGCTTTGCAACTTTAACGTCGTTTGTTCCGCGCACGGCAATAGCCTTCAAATTCTTTGAGCCCATGACAGCGCCCATTCCAGTTCTTCCAGCAGCCCTTGTTTTTTCGTTGATTATACATGCTATACGTACGAGTTTTTCTCCTGCTGGACCTATGGCAGCAACTCGAATGTAGTAGTCGCCTAACTCCTCCTTTATCGCATCTTCGGTGTCGGCTGGCGATTTACCCCACAAGTGTGAGGCGTCTAAAATTTGAATTGAGTCGTCGTCGATCCAAACGTAAACGGGCTTTTCGGCTTTGCCCTTAAAAATCACCGCGTCGTATCCAGCTCTTTTCAGTTCTGTTCCGAAAGACCCGTGGGACTTTGATTCTCCAACTCCGTAGCTTTGGGGCGATTTTGAAACGAAGGCGTGTCCATTTCCGCCTGTTGGCCAAACTGTTCCAGAAGTGGGTCCAGTTGCCAGAATCAGTGGGTTTTCTGGGCTGAAGGGGTCAACGCCAGGCTTTGAGTGGTCGAGCCATAGGCGCATTCCTAGACCTATTCCACCGATGTATTTTTTGGCGTAATCTTCGTTTAAAGGTTCTGTGTAGGTTTTTCCTGTTGTTAGGTCTATGTGAAGTATTCTTCCAGCATAGCCGTACAATCTAATTTTCCTCCATACGCAACTGTTTTAGTGAGAATTAAATAACTTTATGTGATCTATATATTAATGTATCTGTCTCGTTTAACTGGTTAAACATCACGCAAGAATACGTTAAACCTTTATTGATTCTTGTTTGGGGACGTCCAATTTTGGCTAGGCTGAAACTTGCTAAATTGGATACCCCTCTAGAATTTTCTGACAGCAACATCAAAAATATCGATCTTGAACATCATACCTTGCTTAATGTTAATTTTTATGTTCATATTGTTGATGTGTTTTCTTCTGCTCACCCAATTCCAGATTAGTAGAATCGCTATTAGATACGCGATTACCACTGTAAGTCCTCCGAGTCCATAATAAATTAGTGGCTTGTGGAAGCGTTGTTGCAAAACACGTATTCCCATTTTCCCGCTAAGCGGTTCTGCACTTATGTTTTTAATGTTAACTGTATAGTTTCCGGAGCGTGTTATAGCGGCTCCAGTCGAGGCGATGAAAGCGCAGGGGACGCCATCCCAACGCGCGGAGCTTATAACTTTAGAAGACGACTCAAGAACGGTTACATTTAACTGATACGATTGATTAAATTCAAGGTTCAGAAATATATGATATTCTGTCCACCCACTAATCGAGGTCACCAAATCAGAAGTAATTATTTCTATTTCGCGTGATGATGCTCTGGCTTCAAAACGTTCTCCATAAATAAAGTTCACAGGATAGCTTAAAGTTTGATTTTGAGCCAAAGCCAATGGTATATCAGACCATAAAGCCGCCTCAGCCTGAATCGCCGTTGTCAAATTTATAGAGTAAAAACTCATTATAAGTAACGAAACTGCAAGGATTGCAGAGAAAAGTCTTATAGCCGCATCCATTTTAGTTTGCGGCTTCAAACTGATGGAAGGGTGATATTCCTCCACACCTCTCATCAACTTAACGGCAGCTATCCCAAAGCTCGACAACCTATATTTTCCATCAGTGGTGCGAGTGATGAGGTCTCCTAAATTCTCAAGATGATAACTAAGATGTCCACTGTCAATCCCTAAGATTTCAAGAATCTCTGAGAAGCTCAGTTCGCCATCTTCCAGCATTCTTAATATTTTTCTACGGATTGGGTGCTTCAAAGAACTGAAAATTAAAGAATATGTTTCTTCATCATCTTTCTCATTCGTCATTGCTTTTTCATCTGTATCATTGCATTTATTTCGGAGAGAAAAGGATTTTTGTGAAAAAATTTTTACAATCCAATCATTGATGGACCTAACTCAGGCTTTAGTAGATGTTCTTTTAATGTCTCTTAACAGAATGTTGTGGGTTTTTGAATGTTAAAAATGGAAGGCAAAAAGAGATGTTAAATGGTTTCTTTTAGGATTTCGAGAATGTCTTTAATGGCTATTTTGTTTTCCACATCCAAGACTTTAACTGCATCTTCCAAAGTGGTTACGCAGAAGGGACAAGCCACAGCTATAGTGTCAACGCCCAACTCTAATCCTTCCTTTACACGTTCAACACAGAGCCTTTTCTCTGGAGGCGCCTCCTCTGTCCAAACTCTTCCTGCTCCGCCGCCGCAGCAGAAGCTGCTTTGTCTTGTTCTCCGCATCTCAACAAGCTCCAACCCCTTTATCGACTGCAGAATCTGTCTGGGTTCGTCATAGATTCCGTTGCGTTTGCCTAGGAAGCATGGGTCGTGGTAGGCAACCCGCCTCTTAACAGGCTTCTCAAGCCTTAACATGCCTTTTTGTATGGCTTCTGCCAAAAACTGCGTGTAATGTTGAACGTTAAGCTTAGCATCTGCATAAGGCTTGTCGTTCTTGAACGTGTTGTAGCAGTGGGGCGAAAGCGTAACGATTTTGTCTGCCTTAAACTTGGCGAACACTTCAATATTGTGTTTGGCAAGGTCTTCAAACAAGCCCTTCTCGCCCATTCTGAGCATGTGGTCTCCGCAACACCATTCCTCCGCTCCCAAAGTCGCATAATCAACGCCGAGCCTATCGAAAATCTGCGCCATTACTCGTGCGAGTTCACGGTTTCTCACGTCAAAAGCTGCTGAACAACAAACAAAGTAGAGAACATCCGCACTCGCCACAGTTGGATATGCCTTAACGTTTAAGCCTTCAGCCCACTCCATACGCTTGCTCTGATGCGTGCCCATCGGATTGTGGTATTTGAAAACGCTTTCAAGAACATCCTTAACAGTTTTCGGAATAGCCCCAGACTCCACGAGTAGGCTGCGGTCTTCAACAATGGAGTTTGAACACTCAACAAGCTTCGGACAAAAAAGCGTGCAAGAATTACACGAAGTGCACAACCAAACATTATCCACCATAGGCTTTAACCGTTCTTCAAAGCCTTCATCCCTAGAATCTGCTATGAACCGATAATTAGAAGTTAAAGCCATAGGCCCCAAAAACCTCTCATCTATCGCAGCTGGACAAGCTGAATAGCAAACTGAACATTTAGTGCAAAGCGTCAAATCCCAATATTTTTTAAGGTCGGCTGGCATCTGCATAAACTCTTCCGGCTTTTTCAAAGCCTCTTCCGGCTTTATCAAATAAGCCTTAATCTTCTTGAATTTCTGGAAGAAGGGCTGAATGTCAACAACCAAATCCTTTATCACAGGCAAATTCGACAAAGGTTCAAGCGTTACAGTGTCAGCTTCTAAATCTAGAACTTGCGTGTAGCAAGCCAACATGGGTTTTCCATTAACGTTGACGGCGCAGCTTCCGCAAATTCCCATCCTGCAAGAGTGCCTAAAGGTAAGTGTTTCATCCAAGTTGTCTTTAATGTAGAGCAAAGCATCCAGAAGGGTTGTTCCTTTGCGGATTGGCACCTTATAAGTGGATAGGCTACTCTTTTTTGTTTGTGGGTCAAATCTCCTTATCCTAAACTCAACAACCTTCTCAACTTTTACGCCCATGCATTTCCCCTCCCCTAATATGTTCTCACGGCAGGCTGCCACCTTGTTATCGTCACCGGCGCATACTCAAGCCTCGGTCCATCCACCGTATAATACGCCAAAGTGTGTTTCAGCCAGTTTTGGTCGTCGCGTTTCGGATAATCAACCCTTGAATGGGCTCCTCTAGACTCGGTTCTTGCTAGTGCGCTTACTACAGTGACTTCTGCGAGTTCAAGCATGAAATCAAGCTGTAAAGCAGCCAGAAAACCAGTGTTAAAAACGTTTCCCCTATCCTCAACCCTTATTCGCTTGAATCTCTCCTTAAGTTTTCTAATTTCTTTCACAGCTTCCTTAAGCTGGTCGCCTCTCCTGAATATCCAAGCCTTCTCATTCATAACTCGCCTCATCTCATCCCTAATGACTGGAACCCTCTCTGGGCCTTCGCTTCCAAAAATTCCGTCATAGACCCTCTTTTCTTCCGCTTGAAACTTCTCCTTCGAAACCTCGTGTAACTCGCTTTTCAAAACATATTTAGCGGCTTCCTCTCCGGCAACAGCTCCAAAAACTAGGCATTCTGCCGTCGAGTTTGTTCCAAGTCTATTCGCGCCATGCACGCTTAGACAAGAGCATTCTCCAGCAGCATACAAACCCGCAATAGGCGTTTCCGTCCTAATGTTGGCTTTGATTCCTCCCATAGAATAATGGGCTGCTGGCCTAATCGGTATAGGCTCTTTAAATGGGTCAACTCCGCCAAGCTTTATGGCAACATCTTTTATTAGCGGCAGCCTCTCGTTTATCTTCTCTTCGCCTAAATGCGTGAGGTCTAAGGCTATGTAAGGCCCGTAAGGCCCCTCAAGTCCTCTCCCCTCCAGAATTTCTGTTTGCTCAGCCCTTGAAACAACATCTCTTGGGGCTAACTCCATTTTTTCTGGAGCATAACGCTTCATGAAACGTTCGCCTTCTGCATTAACTAGGTATCCGCCTTCGCCTCTGGCGCCTTCTGTGATTAATACGCCTGAGGGAACCAAGCCTGTTGGGTGAAACTGCACGAATTCCATGTCTTCCAATGGTGCGCCAGCCCGATAAGCCATAGCCATTCCATCGCCTGTCGTCGCATGAGAGAAAGTTGTGAACTCGTATATGCGCTCGTGTCCCCCAGTAGCCATTATGACTGCTTTGGCTTTTAACGCGTGCATCTCGCCTGTCGCAACTTCAATGGCTGTTAAGCCAACCGCCCTGTTATCTTCCACAATTACTGAAGTGACAAACCATTCGTCGTAAAATTTTATGTTGCTGTAGGCTGTGGCCCTACCATACAACGTGTGCATTTCATGGAAACCCGTCATATCAGCTGCAAAGCACGCCCTTGGATAAGAGTGACCGCCGAAGGGACGCTGGTTTATTTTTCCCTCTGATGTGCGGCTCCATGGGCAACCCCAATGTTCTGTTAAGATTATTTCTTTTGGCGCTTGTTTCACGAAGAACTCTACAACGTCTTGGTCTGCCAAGTAATCAGCGCCTTTTACAGTGTCGAAGGCATGCAAATCAAAGGAGTCTTTTTCACGCATAACCGCTGCTGTTCCGCCTTGTGCGCAGACAGAATGGGAACGTAGAGGGTGATGCTTTGACAGAACCGCAATGTCCAGTTTGCCACTGACTTCTGCCGCAGCCACCGCAGCCCTCAAACCCGCCAATCCCGCGCCTACAACAATTATGTCATGGGTTAATTTTTCCATCAAATCCCCACGTATTTGCTTTTAAGGGAATACCTACATTTGCTATCAAAGCCTTATATCTTTTCCACTATGCAAGCAAGCGTCCGTTGCATGGATTTGGCTTAGCTGCTGAAAACCGCTTGAACACGAAAAGACATTGAAGCGACAAAGGAGTGTGAAATGCGAGGTTCCAAAAGTGTTTGCTTATGGTTTTATAATAGCTTTTTTCACTTCTTCTATCGCAGTTTCGTCTTCTATTGTTGAATAGTCGCCAAGAGGCTTATCTGTGATTATTGCCTTAATGAGCCGGCGCATTATTTTTCCACTTCTTGTCTTAGGCAGTTTAGAAACAAAAAATATGTCGCTGATAACAACCAAAGGACCCAAAGTTTTCTTAACCAAATCCTTCAATGTTTGCTTCAGTTCTTCGCTCGGCGCATAATCGCCCTTCAAAACAACCAGCGCACACGCGGTTTCACCCCTCAGCTCGTCTGGGCGCCCAACAACAGCAGCCTCGGCAACGCCTGGATGCTGTAGAAGGGCGCTTTCAACTTCGATTGTGCCAATTCTGTGAGCTGAAATCTTTATGACCTCGTCCATTCTCCCCAGAAACCATATGTAGCCATCCTCGTCCCTCATGGCAGCGTCACCCGTATAATAAACGCCTGGAACACGGTTCCAGTAATCCTGAACATAACGCTCATGGTCACGCCACAGCGTCGGCGTTAAACCTGGAAAAGGTCTTTTACAGACAAATGTTCCCTCGGTTCCCACCGGAACTGGTTTTCCATCTTCGTCAACTATTTCCGCGTCGATTCCCGGAAGTGGAATTGTTGCGGATCCAGGCTTTATCGGCAGCAACACTATTCCGTAGGGGTTGCCGACCATTGGTCCGCTGCTTTCTGTTTGCCACATGTGGTCGACAACTGGCACTCTGTCTTCAAAGACTTTCTTTTGAAGCCACTCCCAAGCTGGAGGGTTTAGGACCTCACCTGCGCATGCAACAAATTTAATGGAGCTTAAATCGTACTTTTTGGGCAACTCATCGCCATACTTCATTAAGGCGCGGACTCCAGTTGGCGAGACCCAAAACTTTGTAACGCGGTTTCTCTCAATTATTTGCCACCATATGTCCGGCGTCGGATAGTCCGGGACGCCCTCGTACATTATTGTTGAACAACCGATGAGCAGTGGTCCGTAAACGACGTAGCTGTGTCCCACTATCCATCCGATGTCAGATGTTGACCACCATACATCTGTTTCGTGCATGCCGTAAACCCATTTTCCCATGGCGTAAACGTAAACTTGGTAGCCCCCATGAGTTTGAACTGTGCCTTTAGGCTTAGCCATTGTTCCAGAAGTGTAAAGGATGAAGACTGGTTCATTTGCCAAAACCTTTTCCACTTCCGCTTTCACTCCTTTGCCCTTATCTAATGCTTCCTCCCACAGTAAGTCTCTTCCATGGGTCATAGGTGGGTCTTTTTCGCCTCTTTTCAGCACTATAACTTTTTTAACGCTTTTTCCGCTTGTCTTGAGGGCTTCGTCTACAACTTCTTTGAGGTTAACTGTGCCTCCCCGTCTGTAACCAACATCTGCCGTTACGACAACTTTTGGTTCCGCGTCGATTATTCTGTCCGCGAGGGCTCCATAGCCAAACCCTCCGAAAACAACCGAGTGGATTGCCCCAATTCTCGCGGTGGCAAGCATAGCCACAGCAGCCTCCGGAATCATCGGCATGTAAATTGTCACTCTGTCGCCTTTGTTAACTCCTAAGGCTTTCAATGCCGCGGCGAAACGCTCCACATCATGGAGGAGTTGGTTGTAAGTTAAGACGCGGGTTGGTAAGCCTTCGCCGTTTTCATAAATTATGGCGGCGTGGTTGCCTCTTCCCCTTTTAATATTATATTCTAGACAATTGTATGCTATGTTTGTAACTCCGCCTTTGAACCATGTGAAGTTCGGATAATTCCACTCGAAAACCTTGTCCCATCGCCTAAACCAGTACAGTTCCTCGGCGATTTCTCCCCAGAAGCCTTCCGGTTCTTCAAGCGCCCTCTTAAGCATCCATTTCAGTTGGGGAGGATGCTCAATTCTGGTATTCTCATTTGTAGTTGACATATTAAGGCATCCTGCTTTTTGGCTGATTTACCTCGCGAATGTTTATTAAAATTTTGGCGCTTAAATAGAGAGGCAAATGTTAGTGTCCTTTGCGTATTGCACATGTAGTGGAATATGGTTTCTGTTAACTGCCGCGCGCCCAATTGAAGGTGTTCTTGTAGAAACCGAAATGATAATAATTAATCAGCTCTTAAATTATTGTTGAAGCGCTGGTGTCTGGTATTGCGTGTTAAAGTCGAATACATAGGGCACATTAAAAACATTATTGGCAGTGGGCGAGAGGAGGAAATCGAAGTTGAAGATGAATCTTCAGTTGCGGACCTTCTTATGGTGCTTGCTGATAAATATGGTGAGCCTTTCCGCAAAGCCTTCTATGATAAGGGCGGTGCAGATGTGAAACCCAACTACATCATAACTGTAAACGGTTATCTGCTGAACCAGCTGGAAGGAATAAAAACGAAGCTAAAGCACGGAGACCGCGTGACGCTGCTTCCAATCGTGAGTGGAGGCTAATACAGAACTGTAAATGTTTTAAGTCAGAAAGGGAATTATAACAACTTCTCAAGAAGGTGAGTTTGTGCAGAGGATAAACGCCTTAAAACAAAAAGCATTTGAGGAGAAAAATTTCGACGGCTTTCTAATCACAAACGAAATTAACGCTTTATACTTTGCTGGTTGCCCCGGACTAGCATGCCTATTCATACCAAAAACAGAAGAAGGCACAGCCTACGTTTATGGCGTCAATTATGAGCAGGCGAAGGCTGAAGTGAAAGGGCTCAGAGTTGAAATGGTTAAGCTTAATGAAAATTTGATGGCTAAAGTCGCAAAAGAGGCTAAAGCTTGCAAAGTTAGAAGACTCGCCGTGGACATGCTTAGCTATGAAAACTACCAAAGCTTGAAAAAGGAGCTTAAGGGCGAAACGAAACTGAAAGTGAAGGGCGACCTTGTTTGGGAACTGCGCAAGGTAAAGGACGAAAAAGAACTTGAATTTATGAGGAAAGCCGGTGAACTGACTATGGAAGGAATGAAAGCCGCCTATGAAACAATAAAGCCAGGCGTGAAAGAGTATGAGGTTGCGGCGGAAATAGAATACGCCATGCGCAAGAAAGGCTCTTGGGGAACAGCCTTCGAAACTATACTTGCATCTGGAGCGCGTTCAGCCTTTCCCCACGGCGGATGCTTAAACCGTGAAATCCGAGACGGAGACCTTGTGGTTGTCGACATCGGCGCTGCATACCGCTTCTACCGTATGGACATGACAAGAACGCTGGTTGCTGGAAAACCCTCAGAAAAACAAAGGAAACTCTACGAAATCGTTAAGACCGCCCATGAAAAAGCATCCCAAGCCATTAGGCACAAGGCAAAGGCAAAGGAAATTGACGCGGCAGCCAGAAAAGTCATAGAGGAAGCTGGTTACGGAGAATATTTTGTCCACGGCTTAGGACATGGCGTTGGCTTAGAGATTCATGAACCGCCCGCATTGAGTAGTGAAAGCAAAGACGTGTTGGCGGCTGGAAATGTCGTTACAAACGAGCCAGGCATATATCTTGTTGGCTATGGCGGTGTCCGCATAGAAGACACTGTTCTGGTGCAGAAGCGAGGCTTAGAAAAACTGACTAATGGATTTTACACTTTGGAAACAAGTCGTTGAAGATGCGCTAACAAATCTTCTTTGCTTTTTAGGGTGCTGTTTGCAAAAGTATAAAGGGTTACTTTTGCATGTATTAATTGTGGTGAAAATTGGTGGATAACAAGGCAGTTATAATAATTGATATGTTAAGAGACTTCGTCGCCGGAGAGTTAAAGTGCGAACGTGCCCAGCGGATAGTTCCAAACCTTAAGAGGCTTGTTGAAGCCGCCCGCAAACGCAACATTCCAATCATATACAGCAATGATGCGCATTATCCCCAAGACTTTGAAATTGTTCAAAAATGGGGAAAACACGCCATAAAAGGAACAAAAGGCGCTGAAGTTATTCCAGAACTCAAGCCTTCTGCAAAAGACTACGTTGTAGAAAAGCGAGTTTACAGCGGCTTCTTCGAAACTGGTTTAGACCCATTATTAAGAAGCTTGTACAACGGCGAAGGGGTGAAAGCCGTCATATTATGCGGAATACACACGCACATATGCGTAAGGCACACGGCTGCAGACGCCTTCTTCAGAGGATACAAAATAATAATAGCAAAAGACGGAGTGGAAGCCTTCACCCAGGAAGAACACGAGCAAGGCTTAAAATATTTGCAGAACGTTTACAACGCCAAACTAATGACCGTTGACGAAATCATTAAAGAGTTCGGCTGAAACCTTTAAAACAATGATTTTTAAGACCTTTTTGAAGGTTTAATTCGAAATTCAAAGAAAAGTTTAAAAGCAACAAGTACACGCATTATGGATTAATGATTGAGGAGAATGGTAGAGAGAAATTTTCCTCCCTTCTCTCCTTTCTCCCCATAAACGTACTACCATTCTCCTCATGACCAATTTAATGCAACTTCTTACCACTTATAGCTTGTGGAAAAATCTTCTATTGCATAGCTCTATTTGGAAGGGTGATTCTGAAGCGGCAAAATTTTAAACCATAAACCTTAACTGTAAAGTAGGTGTTTGAAGATGGTGCAAATTCTCGTTGTTTACAACTCCAAAACAGGGAACACCGAGAAAATGGCTTTCGCCGTTGCCGAAGGAGCCAAACAGGTAAGCGGAGTCAATGTAGTTGTTAAGAAAGTTGACCAAACAAGCCTTGAGGATCTGCAGAAAGCCGACGGAATAGTGATGGGTTCTCCCACATACTATGGACAGATGAGTGCGAAACTTAAAGCTTTAATCGATGAATCCGTGAAAATCCATGGGAAACTTGAAGGCAAAGTGGGAGCAGCCTTCACAAGTTCTGGTGGAACAGCCACTGGCGCAGAAACAACCCTGCTTTCGATATTGCATGCTATGCTGGTCCATGGCATGATAGTGCATGGAAGAGCAGACGACAAACATTACGGAGCGGCAGCCGTAGAAACACCAGACAAGAAGGCGCTTGAATACTGCAAAGAACTCGGAAAAAGAACAGCAACCCTAGCCAAAAAATTAAAGACTTAAAACGCCGCGAAAATGGGCCCGGGGCGATTTGAACGCCCGACCAACAGGTTATGAGCCTGTCGCTCTAACCTAGCTGAGCTACGGGCCCTTTTTGAGCGTCT
>JBNAVK010000004.1:0-56542 GCA_049700435.1 Candidatus Bathyarchaeales archaeon | reverse complement strand
TTCATTCAATTAACGACGGTTGGCAGAAGCCTAACCGAGTCCAGAAAATACGAAAGAACGTATCCTCACAAATACGCCATACAAATAACCACGGATGCACCTCATTGGGGTGGGCTTTCTGGCTGCACCTTTGAAGAGGCGATAAGCTGGGGTAAGGAAGCAAAGGAAGGGAGAAACGTGCAATGTTATTGCGACGCGACCATAGCCTTGCCGATAGTTGTTCACGCGCTGGCTGAAAAAATTGAAAAACGGGAAAAGTGTCCAGATTTTTCATGGCTTTTTAAGGGCTTAGAATAGACTATTCAAACAGTATTCCAAGTATACATTTCAACCCCCTATTTTTGTGAGGAAAGCGTAAATAGTTTTGCGATGGCAAGTTTACTGTGAGGAAAAGTCTTGAAAATCGCTGTTTCAGGTAAAGGCGGCGTTGGCAAAACCTTAGTTGCTGGCAGTCTAGCCTATTTTTTCGTGAAGAAGGGTTTGAAAACAATAGCTATTGACGCTGACCCTTCGCCGAACCTTGCTTTGACTTTGGGTTTGTCGCCTGAAGAAGCCCGTAAAATATTGCCCATATCCGAGAATAAGGAGTTGCTTGAGTCGAAAACGAGCACGGGTTACTCTGGCGTTTTTCGCTTATCCTTCACTGTTGATGATATTGTGCGTGATTATTCTGTGGAGACTCCTTTTGGCGTGAACTTGATTGTTATGGGTACTGTGCGTTCGATGGGTTCTGGATGCACTTGTCCAGCTAACGCTGTTATACGTGCTCTTCTTAGGCATTTGGTTGTTGAGCGTGATGAGGCCGTTGTTGTTGACATGGAAGCAGGCATAGAACACATTGGTAGGGGAACAGCGCAACATGTGGATGTTATGCTCATAGTTGTTGATGCTGGTTTAAAGGCTCTTGAAACTGCCAAAAACATTTACGAATTAAGCGCAAAGGCGGGATTAAAAAAAATTTTCCTCGTCGGCAACAAGGTTGGAGACGCAAATCAAAGGGAAGTGATAGAAGGGTTTGCAGTGAAAAACGGTTTGAAGGTTCTTGGCTTTGTGCCTTTTGACCCAAAAGTTGTGGAAGCTGAGATGCGCGGGGAAACGCCGCTTAAGCATGAGGCTTCTGTGGCTGTACGCGCCATAGAAGATATTGGTAATAGGCTTATGGCGAAAAACGCCTAAAATACTTGAATGCATTTCTAGTTGGGTGAGGAGTTAGAAAACATATGAAAACTCTTGTCACGATAGGTCGCGGCGGAACTGGAAAAACAAGCTTCGTCGCCTTAATGACAAAATATTTTGTTGAAGCTGGAGAAACTCCGTTGTTGCTTGTGGATGCAGACCCTGACCAGAACCTCGGCGAGATGGTTGGAGTTGACTTGAAAGAAGCTGGGAAAAAGACGATTTCGGAACTGCTTATAGAAACCTTTATCGAAGGTGGTGGAACGACGGTTGGTGTTCCGCCGACTGAAAGAATTGAAAGCAAGATTTGGGCGCATGGGATGTACGAAAGTGATGCTTTTGACTTTATTTCTCTTGGAACAAAGTGGGTTGAGGGCTGTTACTGCTTGCCCAACGCGGCTTTGAAAGGGGCGTTAGAGTCTTTAACCAAGAATTACAAGTTTGTTTTGATTGACTCGCCTGCGGGTTTGGAGCATCTTAATCGCAGAATTACGTCTAGGGTTGATGACATTTTTGATGTTCTTGACCCTTCCAAAAAGTCTTTTGACCATGTGGAGCGTGCTCATCGGATAGCGAAAGAGGTTAAAATTGATTTCAAAAACTTCTATGTTGTAGGAGGTTTCCGTTTTCCTGAAAGCCTAGGTGAAAAGGCTGAAGAGCTGTTGAAGCATAAGTTTTTGGGGAAAATTGCCTATGACGAGGTTGTTGAGGAGCATGTTCTTGCTGGGAAATCTTTGCTAGAATTGCCTAATGATTCTCCTGCTTATGTTTCTGTTGTAAAGATTATGGAAAGGGCTGGCTACTTGCAGAGATGAATAGGCAGCAGCTTTTTTCATCATTTGTTATGGAAATTATTTCTAGAAAAGCTTAAAACGATGTGTTGTTAGGATAAATCTTCTAAACCCTTTAGGTTGTGTTACTGGTGAATAGGAAGAATGTTAACGTAAAAATCGACGAGCTTAAAACTGACATTGGAATTTTCAAAAACCTTCAACTTTCCATAGGCAAAATTGCCGAAGAAAAATGGACTGAGCCGATGGGGCCAACGCCGTTTCCATCGCTGACGGCGCTAAGAGACTGGGACATGAAGCTTCTTCAACGCTACAAGCCCTTCTACTTGCCCTTCTGTGATGTTTGCTGCCTATGTACATTCGGAAAATGCGACTTAACTGGAAACAAGCGTGGAGCATGCGGAATAAACATGCCTGCTCAACAATCACGCATAGTGCTTTTGGCTTGCTGTATAGGCGCAGCCACACACATTGGTCACGCTCGTCACTTGGTTGAACATTTGATTGAGAAGTTCGGTCGTAACATGCCTCTTGATGTAGGTGGATTAAATGTTGAGGTTGAAGCTCCAGTGACTCGCCTCGTTTGTGGAATAAAGCCTGAAACGTTAGGTGATTTAGAGGAAGTTTTAGATTATCTTGAAACTCAAGTAACACATTTGTTGTCTGTTACCCACACGGGACAAGAAGGAAGCAACCTCGACTTTGAATCAAAAGTTTTCCATGCTGGTATGGTTGACCAAGTTGGAATGGAGGTTGCAGACATAGCCCAGATAGCGGCTTACGGCTTTCCAAAGGCTGACCCCGAGGCTCCGCTCGTGGGTTTAGGCTTTGGAACAATAAATGTGGAAAAGCCCGTAATTCTCTGCATTGGGCATAACGTTGTTCCTTCTGTTGGAATTATAGATTATATGAAAGAGAACGGGTTTGACGGTGAAATTGAGGTCTGCGGCCTTTGCTGTACAGCACATGACACTACGAGATACTATAAACGGGCTAAAATTGTTGGTCCAATTTCATGGCAACTCCGCTTTATAAGAAGCGGCGTTCCAGATGTTGTCGTTCTGGATGAACAGTGCATCCGAGCAGATGCTCTTTACGAGGCACAAAACGTTAAGGCGTTGGTAATAACAGCATCTGAGAAAAACTGTATGGGCTTACCCAACCGCACAAATGACCCACCGGACAGCATAGTGGAGGACTTGGTAAGTGGAAAGATTCCCGGAGCTTTAATTCTTGATCCCGAAAAAGTTGGCGAAGTAGCCGTCAAAGCGGCGTTAAAAGTTGCCCCTCTGCGGAAAAAGTTTAAGGCGATTCCTGAAGTTGACGAAGTTATTCGGAAAGCAAAAGACTGTAGGCAGTGTGGTGATTGCCGAAGAGCTTGTCCGCAAGATTTGCCAATAACTGAAGCCATGAACACAGCGAAAAATGGAAGTTTGGGAAAACTTGCAGAGCTATACGATTCATGTATTGGTTGCGGACGTTGCGAAGAGGCATGTCCAGTTGGCTTGCCAATTCATAGTTTCATTGTTAAAGCTGGAGAAAAGAAGCTTAAAGAAGAAACCTACAATGTAAGAGCTGGAAGAGGCGCTGTACAAGACATAGAAATAAGAAACGTTGGAAGCCCAATTGTACTTGGCGAAATTCCTGGAGTCGTTGCCTTTGTTGGATGCGCCAACTATCCCAAAGGTGGAATAGAAGTTGCTGAAATGTGCCGTGAATTTGCTAACAGACGTTTTATAGTTGTAACTTCCGGATGCGCCGCCATGTCTGCTGGCGAGTATAAGAACGAAGAAGGAAAAACGCCTTATGAGGAATTTACTGGTGAATTTACTGCTGGAGGAATAGTTAATGTTGGCTCTTGCGTTTCGAACTCCCACATTGCTGGAGCGGCAATAAAAATTGCAAGCATATTTGCAAAACGGAATTTGAGAGCCAACTACGAGGAAATTGCGGATTATATATTAAATCGTGTTGGCGCCGTCGGCGTTGCTTGGGGTGCAATGTCTCAGAAAGCAGCTTCAATAGCTAGTGGCTTCTGGCGGCTGGGCGTTCCAGTAATTGTCGGTCCTCACGGCACAAAGTATCGGCGTATGCTCTTAGGAAGGGCTGACCGCGAAGAAGACTGGTATGTCTATGATGCGAGAACAGGTGAGAAAGTTTACGTTGGACCAGCACCAGAACACCTCTTCTACGCAGCAGAAACAAAAGAGGAAGCCATAGTTATGATTGCCAAGCTTTGCATGCGACCCAACGACACCACAAAAGGAAGAGCCATAAAACTCACACATTACATAGACTTGCATAAGAGGTTGTATGGCGCAATGCCTGAAGACATACACCTGTTCGTACGCACAATTGCAGACATCCCAGTGACGATGAAAGATGAAATTGTCAAGATTCTAGACGAGAAAGGGTGGAAGGAAACAGTGATTCCAGACCCAACGCTCCTTCCACGGATGATTAGAAAACACAAGGAGTGAAAGAACCATGGCAGCAGTAGCTGAACCCTGGCAAACAGCAGAAATCCCAGGACCCAAAAAGGCTCTAGTCATAACAAAAGCCGAAGTTGTCGCCGCCATGATTAAGCGGGCGAAACACCCAATATTGGTAGTGGGTCATAAGGCTGTTGAAACAGAGCTTGAAGGGCGAAAACTAATTGACTACATGATTGACCTTGCAAAAAAAGCCAACATACCATTAGTAGCCACAGCCCACATAGTCAGCGAATTCACAAAAAGAGGCTATAAACCCGCAGGCTTCATGCCAGCCGTAGACATTGGAAACAGACTTGTTGACGCCTCATGGAATGGAATTGACGGCAAAGGACCACATGACCTAGCCCTGTTCGTCGGGCTTCCATACTACATGGAGTGGACAATTCTTTCGGGGCTAAAACACTTCGCCCAAAACCTCAAAGTAATAACGTTGGACAACGTTTACCAACCGCACGCAAGTTGGTCCTTTTCCAACATTTCTGTTAAAGATTGGATAGAAAACCTCAAATTAATAATAGGAAAATTTGAAGGAGGAAGTGAATGAAATGTCAATGTTTGAGGACATACCGGTCGACGTGGGAGTAATCTACGAAGGCGAGAGGATACGCAGAAAAGACATGTTCGTTGAACTCGGCGGACCAGATGTCAAGGAAAAATTTGAACTTGCAAGAGTCAAAAAACCAGAGGAAGTTGAAGACGGAAAAGTAACAATCATAGGTCCAGACTTAAAAGACATGGAAGAAGGGAAAACCTATCCCCTAGGCATCCTCATAGAGGTTGCAGGCGCAAAACTCGAACCAGAACTTGAAGGCGTAATAGAAAGGCGCATACACGCCTACTGCAACTATATCGAAGGCTTTATGCACCTAAACCAACGCTACGACATATGGCTTAGACTGAGCAAAAAATCCTTTGAAAAGGGGTTAAACTCCTTCCAGTTCATCGGAAAAGTCCTGCATAGACTTTTCAAAAGCGAACTGCCAATAATCGAAAAAATGCAAGTAACTTTCATAACTGACCCGGAAAAAATAAAGTCACTTTACAACGAGGCTCTGCAGATTTACGATGCCAGAGACGCCAGAGCAAGAGGGCTTAAAGACGAGGAAGTGGACAAGTTTTACGGCTGCATCCTATGCCAATCCTTCGCCCCAACCCACTGCTGCGTAATAACTCCACAACGATATTCAAACTGCGGAGCCATAAGCTGGTTTGACGGCAGAGCCGCAGCAAGCATAGACCCGAAAGGTCCAGTTTTCACAATTGAAAGAGGAGAATTGCTTGACCCTGTTAAGGGTGAATACTCAGGCGTAAACGAAGCTGTGAAAAAACGCACTCTGGGCGAAATCACGAGAGTTTGGCTTTACACAGCTTTTGGCTACCCGCACACTTCATGCGGCTGCTTTGAAGGAGTCGCCTTCTACATTCCAGAGGTCGACGGTTTCGGCATCGTACACAGAGGCTATAAGGATGTCGCCGTCAACGGACTGCCCTTCTCCACACTTGCAGACTCAACTGCTGGCGGAAGACAAGTTGACGGTTTCCACGGCATATCAATCGAATACATGCGCTCAAAGAAGTTCCTGCAAGCCGACGGCGGATGGAACCGAGTTGTCTGGATGCCAAAAGAAGTAAAGGAAAGAGTGAAAGACTTCATACCAGCCGAACTAGTCGACAAAATCGCCACAGAAGAAGACGCCAAAACAATCGATGATTTGAAAGCTTTCTTAAAGGCGCGGAACCACCCAATTGTAGCCCAATGGAAAGAAGAAGCCGTAGCAGTTGCAGAAGCGGCGCCAGCTGAAGCCGCAGAAGAAGCACCCATGATGCCAGTTGCGACAGCCGCAACTCTGCCAATAACAGCGGGAGGCTTCAAAATAATCCTGAAAGACGCAAAAATCTACGCAAAAAGAGTCATCATCCGCTCCATGAAAGGCGAAAAAACAGAGAAAAGGTGAAAACACTTGGCTGAAAAAGAGAAGGGAGAGAAGGCTTTAGGGCTAAAACTCAGCCCACGTCTAACAGAGCTTCTCGCAAAAATGCAAGAAATTGAACTTGAAGACTTCGAATTGGATGCCGGAGACCTAGAAATCTGGCTTCAACCCGGAGCAGTCGCCCCCCTTATTGCACCGCCAAAAGTTGCACCGCCCTTGAAAGCTAAGCCTACAACCATTCTCGAGGCAGAGTTTATCCCGCCAATCGAAACATACCCTGGCAAGATTGTGGAAGTTAAGCTTGGGGCAACAAAAAGCGAAGGTGGAACCCGTGGAAAAACAGTTACAATTGGAGGCGAAACCACACCAGCCTTCTACACTTTTGAACGCCCAACACCACACCCGCCAGTTATAACGCTTGATGTTTTCGACATCGAGGTTCCTCTCGCGAAAGCTGTTAAGATGCATGTGAAAGATGTTTTGGGAGACCCTGCCGCTTGGGCTAAGCTTGCGGTTGAAAAGTTCGGCGCAGACCTCGTGACAATCCACCTAATCAGCATCGACCCCCTTGTTAAAGATGCTACGCCGAAACAAGCTGTGAAGACAGTGGAGGAAGTAGCTCAGGCAGTTGACGTGCCTCTTGTAATTGGCGGATGCGGCGACCCAGTGAAGGATGCTGACGTTTTCGCAGAGGTTGCAGAGACATTCAAAGGCGAACGTTTTCTGATAAGCTCGCTTACGCGGGACATGGATGTGGAGAGATGCGGCAAATTTGTAAAGAAAAACGGGCATGTCGCGCTTTCTTTCACGCCTATGGATTTGAACTTGGCTCGGGAACTTAACCGTAAACTGTACGATTTCCTACCTAAAGAAGATATAGTTATGGACTTGACAACCGCCGCGCTTGGCTACGGTCTCGACTATGCCTTTACAAACATGGAAAGAGCTAGACTTGCAGGTTTGATGGGTGACCCAGAACTGGCGCATCCAATGTCTTCTGGAACAACAAACGCTTGGGCAGCGAGAGAAGCATGGCTTAAAATGGCTCCAGAATGGGAACCCCGCGAACTGAGAGGACCATTATGGGAGGTTGTTACGGCTTTGACTCTGCTGCTTGCTGGCGTAGACCTTTTTATGATGATGCATCCCGCCGCCGTGAAAACTCTGAAGGAAGTTGTTAAACAGTTAACTGGTGAAAGTTCCGGAAACGCTGATAAACTGGTGGAATGGGTTTCCGCGAAAGTTTAGATTAAAGGCGCTTTGGAGAGTGTTTGGATGAGTGGAAAAGAAGGTAAGGGCAAAGTTGGCGTAAAAGAGTTAAGCCCAATAGACGTTTACAAGCTTCTCCCCAAAACAAACTGCAAGGAATGCGGCGAAGAAAACTGCATGGCTTTCGCAACAAAAGTTGTTAACCGAGAAGTTGCCATCGAAAAGTGTCCACCGCTACTGAAGAAAGAACACGAAAAAGCCTACGCACAGTTGAAGGAGATGCTGAAGCCCGCCATAAAAGAAGTTGTCATAGGCGTCGGGGACAAAGCTGTGAAAGTCGGCGGAAAACTGGTTATGTACCGCCATGAACTAACATACTTTAACCCAACAGCAATCGCAATAGACGTAACAGACGAAATGTCCGACGAGGAAATTCTTGAGAGAGTGAAGCGCACAGAAAAGTTCAACTTTGAATACATTGGGCAAACGCTAAAGCTAGACATGATTGCAGTTCGCTCCACGTCAAACGACCCTGAAAAGTTTAAGGCAACTGTTAAAAAAGTTGCAGAAAACACAACCCTGCCACTAATTCTCTGCTCATTAAACCCAAATGTTCTGGAAGCGGGATTAATTGCAGTGCCAAAAGCGAGACCTCTCCTCTATGCGGCTACAAAAGACAACTGGAAGGACATGGCTGAACTTGCGTTGATGTATAACTGTCCATTGACGGTGTTTGCGCCAAACAACCTTAAACTGTTAAAGTCCTTGGCAAAAACCCTAATTGAATACGGTGTTGAAGACCTTGTTCTTGACCCAGGCACCTTTCCAAGCGAAGGCTTAGCCGACACGCTAAACAACTTTACCATGATTCGGAGAGCCGCTTGCAAAGGCGGAGACGAACTTTTAGGCTTTCCATTAATAGGCGTACCAATGACGGTTTGGATGGAGAAAGGCGAGGCTCCAGCAGAAATTGCGAAGTGGAAAGAGGCTTACTTGGCGTCCATGCTTATCGTCCGTTTTGCAGACATCGTGATAATGCACAGCGTTGACGGGTGGTCTCTCCTCCCAACAGTTATATTGCGGCAAAACATATACACCGACCCGCGCAAGCCAGTAGCGGTAGAGCCAGGCTTGAAAGTTTTCGGAACACCAGACGAAAACTCGCCAGTAATGTTCACAACCAACTTCGCCCTCA
Organism: Candidatus Bathyarchaeales archaeon; assembly: GCA_049700435.1. GTDB lineage: Archaea > Thermoproteota > Bathyarchaeia > Bathyarchaeales > Bathycorpusculaceae > JAVZLH01. The sequence goes on along the minus strand of JBNAVK010000004.1, from coordinate 47,745 downwards.
CATACTACACAGTAGCTTCCGATGTAGAATCCGCAAAAATAAACGCTTACTTGCTGGTTGTTGACACCGAAGGCATAGCCGTAGACAGTGCGGTTGCCGGAAGAAAATTGACAGCGGAAAAAGTTGCAGACGCTATAAAAGCTTCCGGATTAGAAAACAAGGTTAAGCACAGAAAACTCATAATTCCAGGAAAAGCGGCGCGGCTAAGTGGAGAAATCGAAGAACTTAGCGGGTGGCAGGTGATGGTTGGTCCAAGAGACTCTTCTGACATACCAAAGTTCCTGCAGGAAAAGTGGACAACACAAGCTTAATACTTCTCATTTTATCCATTTTTAGATAAGAAAAAGAGAAATAAGGTTTCTGTTAGTATTCTTCTCCACCGAACTCTTCTTTAGGCTTCTTCTCCTTCTCTTTTTCCTTCTCCATGCCCTTCGCTGCAATCAAATCGTCAATCTTCAGTATCATGTTTGCTGCTTCCGTCGCTGATTTGATGACTTGCTGCTTAACTCGTAATGGCTCCACAACTTTCAGTTCAAGCATGTCTCTGACCTTGCCAGAGAAGACGTCAACGCCATAAGATGGTGTAGCTGCGCTTTCATGTTTAGCCCTTAAAGCAACCATAATGTCAATAGGGTCTAAACCAGCGTTTTCAGCCAATGTCAGCGGAATCGACTCGACAGCATCCGCGAAAGCCTCAATTGCCAGTTGCTCGCGTCCACCGACCTTAACGGCGTAATCCCTCAACTGCTTTGCAACTTCCGCTTCTGGTGCACCACCGCCTGGAACTATTTTTCCATCTTCTATGGCGTTTCTTACAACGCATAACGCGTCATGCAAAGAGCGTTCCGCTTCGTCGACGACATGTTCTGTTCCGCCTCTGACGACGATGGTTACTGCTTTAGGGTTCTTACACTCTCTTATGTAGACAAGTTTGTCCTCGCCTATCTTGACTTCTTCGACAATCTTTGCCTCTCCAAGCACGTCTGGCGTTAAGTCTTTGACGCTGGCTATAATTTTGCCTCCAGTTGCCCTTGCAAGCTTCTCCATGTCGCTGCTGCTGATGTTTTTAACCGCTAAAATGCCTCTTTTAGCTAGGAAATGTAATGCCACATCATCTATGCCTTTCTCGCAGAGGACAACGTTTGCGCCGACCTCAGCGATTTTGTCAACCATCTCCTTCAGCATTCGTTCCTCTTCATCCAAGAAAAGTTTCATCTGTTCTGGGCTTTCGATGTTGATTTTTGCGTCAAATTCTGTCTTCTCAATCTCCAACTTGGCATTTAAGAGCGCAATCTTTGCATCTTTGACAAGCTTTGGCATTTGCGGATGGGCAACTTCCTTGTCGACAACTACGCCCTTGACAAGCTCTGTTTCATCTAGGCTTTTGCCATGTTTCTTTAAAATTTTGATTAAATCAATGTCCGCCTTGAGTTTTCCATCCTTCTCCTCTGCAACTTGTTTTACGGCTTCCACAGCCAGTTTGGCAAAGTGTTCTTTAGCGACTGTTATGCCTTTGCTGCCCATAGAGGTGACGGCTATGTCAATAAGCTTTTCATCGTCATTTATGCTGACTGGCAATGCCATTTTCTCTAAGGCTTCTTGAGCTTTTTCACTAGCTTTCTTGAAACCTTCAATAATAACCGTTGGGTGGATGTTCTGGTCTAAAAGCGCCTCAGCCTTCGCCAAGAGTTCTCCGGCTAAAACAGCAGCGGTTGTTGTTCCATCGCCAACTTCGTTATCCTGAGCCTTGGCGACTTCCACAAGCATCTTCGCTGCTGGATGCTGAACATCAAGCTCCTTTAAGATTGTTGCGCCGTCGTTTGTTATTGATACGTCTCCGAAGCTGCTTACAAGCATTTTATCCATGCCTTTCGGGCCTAAGGTTGTTTTCACGGTTTCAGCTATTATTTTTGCAGCCATTATGTTGTTTCTCTGTGCCTCTCTTCCTGTTGTTCTGCTTGTTCCTTCTTTTAATATCAAAACTGGAACAGTTCCAGAAGGTGCAGCAGACATGAGTCATCACCTCCCCCATGTTCTCTCATGTAAGGGATGAATTTATCGCAGCAATTTTCTAGACGAAAAGACACTTCTATATAAGCATTTCTAATTTTTGTCAGCCTTAACAATCTTATATCCGGAAGCCTTACGAAGCCTATTCATAACCGCCAAACCAAGCCCTTCGGTGGGTATGCCCTCAGCTACTATAACATCAACTTCCTCAGCGTCAAACTCTCTAAGAAGTCTAAACAGATTCTTAGCTATAGAAGCAATGTCCTTTCTGCTTCCAAGGGATTTAACTACCCCCACATCATAGCTTGCAGCAGTTTCATTCGTGGCGAGAACCCCAACCTTTTTGCCTTCATGAACCCAGAGTTCGGCTAATTCCTTCACTTTGTTGAGGACCGCTGGCAGTTCCCCCTCAACAACAATCAAATCTGCCCGCGGAGCGTAATGCTTATGCCTAACACCAGGCGAACGCACCCTCTCAACAGTCACTTCTCTATCCGCAAAGGCAACCGGATGAAGTCTCACTCCTTTAATAAACCGCTTTAACACCTCAAACGGGGTTCCTCCGGGGCGAAGAACCTGCGGAGGACTAACTGTCAAGTCTAGAACAGTTGATTCCACTCCAATGTAAGTAGGTCCAGCATCCAAAACAGCATCTATCTTGCCGTCAAGGTCTTCCAAGACATGTTCTGCCACCGTCGGACTTGGTCTTCCAGCCAAATTCGCACTAGGCCCTATTATGGGACATCCGCTTTCCTTTATTAGCGATAACGCAACCTCATGCCTTGGCATCCTAATGGCTATTGTATCTAAACCAGACACAGTCACGTCAGGAACAATTTCTGAACGTTTGAAAATTAGTGTTAAGGGACCTGGCCAAAGCTCTCTCATAAGCCTTTCAGCAAAGAAAGGAACTTTTTTGGCGAGTCTGTAAACATCTTTTACATCTGCTACGTGGACTATTGGAGGGTTGTCGAGGGGGCGTCTTTTCGCTTTAAATGCAGCTAAAACGGCCTTTGGATTTAGTGCGTCTGCCCCCAATCCGTAAACAGTTTCTGTTGGGAAAGCCACTAGGTCCCCGTTCTTTATGAGGTTGGCTGCTATCTGAATTTTTTCTTTCTCCGGTTTTTGGGGGTTAACTTTTAACACTATGGTTTTTTTCATTGGCTTGTCTTGTCCTTACCGTGTGCTTCTTCATAAAACGAATATGATGAACTCCTTTATCTTTTCTTTTTAGGCGGCTTGCTCATTACTTGTTATTAAGCAATTGTGTTTGTCAGACAACGTAGTAGTCTATAACTTTCTTTATGCTTTTTGGCGCGGCATGTCTTAGAGCAAGTTGTTTCAGTATTTTTATCATTTGAGGTTGGAAACGAGCTATGTCCGTGAGGCTTACTAAGCCTACAAGTCGCTTTCCATCCACCACTGGTAGCTTTTTGATTTTCATCTGAAACATTAACCGTATGGCTTCCTCTAAATCGGTGCTGGGTTCGACGACGACAAGCGGGCTTGACATAACATCTTTCACTTTCGTTTTGTTTGCATCCTTAGCCTCTGCAACAACTCTTTTCAAAAGGTCTCTTTCCGTTATTATGCCGATGGCTTTGCCCTTTTTGACGGCGATTAAACAGCCTATCTCAAATTTGTTCATGACTTCTGCTGCTTCTTTAACAGTTAGGTTCTCATCTATCGTTATTACTTCCCTAACCATAACATCCTCAACTTTCAACGACAGGCCGCTTTCCTCTTCATCAGATGACAACAAACCACCGTTTTTTATCTCTTTTAAAACCCCATATATAAGTTAATGTGCGGAAATTTTCCTCTTCCAACCACTTAAATTGCGAATAACCTCTTTTGCATGTTCGCTTGCGGGAATTTTGGCGCGTTCAAACTTTTCCCTGGGTTTAGTAAACGGTCTGGTAGCGTCAAAGCCCACCTTGGTAGTTAAGCCTGTTTCTTGGTCTGCTGAAGAGTCTAAGGATGAACCTCGCGCATTCTCTATTACAATTAGGTCTTCGCTCGCCTGAAAACGTGTGGCAATAGCCCATTCGACATCAGAGATGTCAAAAACATTGATGTCTGAGTCCACAACAACAGCATGTTTTAGACTAGGGTGCGCGGCTAAAGCTGCCAGCAAAGCGTTTTTTCCATCTCCGTCAAGTTGTTTATCAATTGAGATTATTGCATGGAGCCATCCGCTTCCGCCTTCTGAAAGGTTGACAGCGTGAACTTTCGGCACAACCTTTGAAACGGAATCCCAAATTAACACTTCATGAGGTAAACCCATTAGAAGCCTATGCTCCGCTCCGGAAGGCAAAAGCGCCTGATAAACAAAATCTCTGCGATGCATAACGCCAACTACTTCCACAACGGGCTGTTTTCTCATAATGTCGTAAGTTCCAGTTATATCAACGAAGGGTCCCTCGTCAACTTCCTTTTTCACAGAGATTTTACCCTCCAAAACAAGCTCTGCATCTGCAGGGGCGTATGCGTTCACATGTTCACACTCGATTAGGCGGAAACTGTCATCCGTCAAAGTGTTCGCAACTTCAAACTCGTTAACTCCAAAGGGAAGCGGTGAAGAAGCTGCAAGCATAACTGCTGGATGCACACCAATAGAAATGGAAACATCCAAGTCTTTGCCTGCTTCCTTCGCCATGGACCACAATTTAAAGAGGTGCCTTGGAACTAGGCGAATTGCCAAATGCTTCTTATCCAAAAGTTGGAGACGATGCACAGACACGTTCTCGATGCTGCCGTCAACGCTTCTGCCATACACAACTGCCGAGGTTATGTATGGAGCGGCATCCCTTTCGAAATGATGAAGAACTGGAATTTCTGACAAATCGCTTTTAGCAACTTCCTTCACTGGTCCGTCGCTTGCGATTTTTGGTTTTTTCGGTGAACGCCACGCCTCGATTAGCCTCTTATAAAGCTTTTCCTCTTTGACGTTGAGTGCTGTGCAAATCCTTTTCCGAGTTCCACACACATTGGCAACAACCCTCGTCTTATAGCCTTCAACTTTTTCGAACATGAGGATTGGGCCTTCTCTATCGAAATTTTTCATGATGTAAGCAGCTTCAAACTGCGGGCTTACCTTATCCTTTATGTGTAGAATCTCCCCCTTCTCTTCCATCTTGTTAAGAAATTCTCTTAAGCTCATGTTGCTGTTCCCTCTTTTTCCGCCTCTGCGTGGGCAACCTTTTCGATGAGTTTCATAAAAACTGATTGTGCCTGCATCTCGCTGACCTTTTCCAAGTAGATTGATACTAAGGCTATTTTCCCCTTTCTTGATGCGATGTATTCAGCGAACATTCGAGCTGAAATCGCGTTTCTATCGCCTAAAAGAACGGAAGACGATGGGGGGCCAAGCATGTCTTTTGGCTTGGGAACTGCGATGGCTAGTGTTCCAAGCTTGTCTTCTCTCTCGCTTAGAAGGATTAAGCAAGCGTTGCTTGTTTCCATGTAAACTGCTAGAAAATTTGTGTCTAACTCTACCATTTCGCCTTTAACAATTTTCGCGCGTTCCATTGCTTTTCTCCATTCCTTATTTATAGCCTACATATTCACTATTTATTGTTTTCAAAGGATGGTGCGCAATATGGTCGAGAACAGAGCTGAAAAAATCTTGGAGATTTTGAGAAGAACCTTTACAATGCCAAAATGGATGGCGTCGACGAGAGACGTGTTTGAAACATTAATTGTCACGGTGATTTCCCAGAACACCAACGACAGAAACACTGCTAGAGCCTTCGAAAAACTTTCGAAACAATTTAAGATAACGCCCGAAGCCTTAGCGAACGCGGAGACAAGCCAAATTGAAGAATGCTTAAAAGTGGCTGGTTTGTACAGAAACAAAGCCAAAACAATAAAACAACTTTCAAAAATAATCCTTGAAAAATTTAACGGCAACCTAAACGCCATCTTATCATTGCCGCTTTCTAAAGCAAGAGAAGAGCTTCTTCAACTTCCGGGGGTTGGACCGAAAACAGCCGACGTTTTACTGCTCTTTTGTTCCGAAAAACCCACGATTCCCGTGGACACTCACGTTAACCGTGTGGCAAAACGCTTAGGTCTAGCACCCCCTAATGGAGATTACGGGCTGGTTCGCAGTTCTCTTGAGGCGCTTTATGAACCAAAAGATTACTTGGCGGTTCACGTACTGCTGATCTTGCTTGGAAGAAGATACTGCAAAGCAAGAAATCCACTATGCAAAGATTGTCCCGTGAACACGCTTTGCCCATCTAAACAATTATAGGCAAGGAATAACCAATATGCAAAGTTTTACTCGACAGTTGCAAACTCGAGCGGTTCTTCTTCAGCAAAAGCTGGAATCTCCTTCATGTTCTTGTCAAGCTTGACTTTTCCAAGGGCAACTGCTGAAATTTTCTCGGAGACCGGCGTGTAAATTTTGAGAGTTTTCCTGACGAAGTCAACTTCATGTAAAATGCCTATTCCTAGAAACTTTCTTTTCTGGTCATACAAAGCCGTAAGCAATCCTGCCTCTTCGCCTTTCCGAACAACGACGACCTTCTTTTTAATGAATTCCTCAATCCTCTTGATGCTGTCTTTGTTAACCCAGCGGCTTCTTCCAACAACTATGCATATTCTATCTGGTAGCTCGGCGAAGTGCAGTGGTTTCATTCCTAAAAGTTCGTAGACTTTCGTTGCGTATCTAACATTTCCTGAAGCTCTGTCCAAACCAAGCAGCCAATCGTCCTCTATTTTCAGCCAGTTTATGGGAAAAGATTGTACTTTCGCGTTTTTCAAGTGTTTTATATATCCCAGCTCCCTCAAGCTTTTGCGTTTTTCCCTACTCCTCTGCCTAATAGCTATAGGCGAATCAACAACGACCTTTCTGAACTTTTCAAGAGCATCCAAAAGAGGTGCCAACTCGTCTTTTTGTTGAATACAGAAAACGACGTCGGGGTTAAGCTCCTCAACAAGCCTAACTTTGTAGCGTACAGCTTCTTCTTCCTCAACCCAACCGTCAGTGTTTATAACAACAAAATCAGGGTTACCTTCAATAATTTCCCTTTTTAATGCAGTTAACCCCTCAATCACTTTGTTTATAGCTGCGCTTGGAGATGTTACACCAACAAAAAAGGCATTTTTAAGTTCTAAGTTAAACAGGTCGGTTACTGGCTTTGTGACAAAAGCGTATGCAACTGTGCATGGCGGTCCTATATCGGATTGACCTAAATCTCCATCTAAAACCGCAACTTTCCGTTTTCCCCTCAATAAACTGTTCACTAAATATGTGCAAAAACTCGTTTTTCCAGAATCAACTGTTCCTAAAACAATTGCGGCGGCTGGTTTTGCGTCAAGCTTCACTAGTTCTTCATAAGCGTTGTTCCATGAAGGAGGAATAGTGTTTCCATCAACTTCCTCAACGCTTGCGTTTTCTCCCAACGAAATCTGGAAACTTGCCTTTTCCGTCACCACAAAGGGCAGCCTTTTGCCCTCTCTTATCACAACCTTGCTTGTGCTTCCAAGAACTGAGCCGAAAACCTCAGCCTTACCGGAAATGACCGTGACAGAAGCTGGACCATCAACCAGCAGCGTTTTGCCATTTTCAACTGTCCGATTCATTTCCCCTCCTCCTCGTAAAAGTATGTCCGCTTCTTCCAGCTATCTTCATGGCTGACACGATGTCCCTAACTCCTCTCCTATGCTTGTTATCGCTTAGGTAACGGTTTGTCCCCGCTTCACTCACGCTCTCCAAAACAACATGTGGCGGCAAAGCCTCATCTAAAGCCTCTAGAAGTTTCTCCTTGTACACGCGAACGCCATCGCCGACTTTTATAGAAACCGAAGTTGTTGGCTTTTTTTCAATGTTCTTCAGAACGTTCTTAATTTTTTCTAATGTTTCCTCCACGCTGAAACAGTTTTCTGTTTTTATGATTCTCCCATCAGCCAAAACCGCGAGACCGAAAACTTCGCCGGGGTCTACGCCTATAACTATTTTTTCGTAGGCTTCCCTTCCTTCAAGAATTTGAACTGCTTGGTTCACTATTGCTTCTGGTTCGGTGTTTTCTTGAAAAACTAGGATTTTTTCATGGTTTATTTGGTTTTTCTCTTTTTCTGTGGTTATAACCACCTTTATTTCTATCGGGATTGGTTCTTTCGGGATTAAACTTAAGAATGGTAGGTTTCTCTTTTTCAGCTCGTTAACAATTAAATAGTATGCCTTCCCTGAAACCGTTGCCACCGCAATCTTTGCCTTCATACAGCTTTCCTATTTTAAATTGTGAACGCAAGACAATTATTAGTTTCGTAACTTATATTCCTTGATGTGGAGTGGCTTTGCTACCAAATATCCCAACGGGCTGTAAATCCATTGATAATGCTTTAGGCGGGGGCATACCGCAAGAAAGTGTCAGCCTGATTTATGGAGAGGCTGAAACTGGGAAAACTACGCTAAGCATGCAATGTGCCGTAAACTGTGCAGAGATGGGTTACAAAACACTTTTCGTGGACTGCGACGCCACGTTCTCTGCGCATAGACTCTCTCAAGTCGCGTCTGGAAGCCTTAACAGAGTTGCTGAACACATACTTTTGATGAAACCAAGCAACTTCCACGAACAAGGTGTAGTCATAGACCACATAACAGATTACATAACAAAAGGCTTCGGGCTTGTGATTTTCGACACAATCACGTCCCTCTACCGCTTCGAGGTTTCAGAATATCCGGAAAAAACATTCAAACTGAACCGCGAACTAAACAGGCAAGTAGCGTCTCTGGCGCAAATTGCAAAGACACACAAAATCGCGGTTTTACTGACAAGTCAAGTTCGAAGCGTCATAAACGACGTTTATGCAGAAGTGGAGCCTGTTGGAACGAGAGTTTTAAAATTTTGGGCTGACACAATAATCGCTATGAAACCTACAGAAAACTCCAAAACAATTAAAGCAGTGCTAGAAAAAACCCAAAAGGAAACCGGCAGAAAAAGCCATCCACTAACATGTTATTTAAGAATAGATGAAAAGGGAATAAGCGAAAACTCCTTCCATCAACCATGAGGGCGTTTACGCATGCAACTAATCATCGAAGCTTTGATGTTTATACTTCCAGCTTATTGCGCGAACGCCTTACCAGTAATAACTGGCGGAGGGCTTCCACTAGATTTTGGGAAAAGTTTCATCGATGGGAAACCAATTTTTGGGAGAAACAAAACTTTCCGAGGGTTCTTTTCAGCGCTGATTGTTGGGACGGCTGTTGGTTTTGCAGAAAACGCCTTTCTCAATTACCCTAATAACGTTCAAGGTTTCCAATTTGGCTTTTTATTGTCGTTTGGAGCTTTGGTAGGCGACTTAACGGGAGCCTTCATTAAAAGGAGAATTGGACTCGCGCCTGGAGAACTTTTGCCAGTCATGGATCAAATAGACTTTATAGTAGGGGCTCTTCTGTTTGCGCTTCCTCTGGGAATAGTTTCTTGGGAGCTTGCGCTTGTGGTGCTGGTGATAACTCCGCCGATACACTTGCTGACCAATTTTGCAGCTTACAAGCTGGGCTTAAAAAGTAATCCTTGGTAGAAAGGTTGTCAGCCAATTTTTGACTTTATAATGGCTTCTAGGAATATGTAGGCTATTAACAGTAGCGTTATTCCAACCAGAAACATCATGTAGGCTTGTCTTGGTTTGTAGGCGTACTTTGTACTCTGATATATGGATATCAAACCAATAACACCAAGCGAGTATAAAATAGTTGCAATAATGCTGTCGGTTACGAACTGTTCTGAAAGTTGCGGATATAGAAAGATGAAGCGTCCACCATAATAAACAGCGGGTAGAGGCTTCATGATAATGTTGTATAAGCCACCTCCAAGCAAGAACACAGCAAAAGCTACAACCAGTACTGAGAGGGCAAGAGTTGAGGGTTTTGCTGTTGATATTCTCTTGTACAACCTGTTCATCGAATATGAAATTGAGGAAATTCTTTTCTTAATCTTCAACGACATTTTGGCTTTCTCCACTTTTTATTAGGTGTTCCGCCACTTCTTTAGCCCATTCTCCGGTTAATGGATTTCTAGCAATCTCACTTAAATACTCTCTCCAAGAAATTTCTAAAGCGTTTTTCCAAGCAGTATACTTTTTCGTGATGCTTTCATAAGCTTTCAAATGCAGTTCGCAAAAGTCTTTATCAACTGCCTTTCTGCTGCAGATTTGACACTTCAATCCTTTTCATCCTCTCCTCTTTTATTGGGCATTTCGGGTTGAAACAGAGGTTCCACGGGCGTCTCCCCTTAATCCTAACCTGAACCGTTGGCCAACCGCATCCGCGGCAGTTTTTGCCAAGCGGTCTTACAGTGCCCCTTTGGGGTAGGGGAAATGAGGCTGAGCACAATTTTTTGAAGTAGTTTGTGCAGCCGATAAATCGTTTGCCTGTTTTCCGTGAATAGAGTATCATGAGTTTTCCAGAGTTGCAGATTGGGCAAACGCCTACAGTTCTTTCTTCTAGTCTTGCTCTTTTTATGGCGTTGCTTAGCTGTTCGCCGATAATTTTCTCTTTTTCCTTCAACTCCTCCATTGCTGGTTTGAGGATTTCAACAGCATCCACTAGGATGTTCTCTCTTTTCTCGTTGTTTAATTGAATCTTGTTCATTCTCTCTTCAAGTTCCTTTGTTAACTTCACGGAAACAACTGTTGGACAGTATTGCTTTAGAACTTCCATAACCTCAAACCCTAAGTCTGTGACAACTATTCTCTCGTCGCGGATGTACTTTCTATCATATAACGTCTGTATAATGTCAGCTCTCGTGGCTTTTGTCCCGATTTCTTCTTCCTCCATCCTCTTTAAGAGGCTGCCAGGGTTATACCGAGGTGGTGGCTTGGTGAACTTGTCTTCTAAAATAACTTTCTTGATGTTGACTTCTTGTCCTTCCGTTATTGGCGGCAAAAGAACTTCTTCTGACCTCACGTAAGGTCCATAGAAGCGCATCCACCCCTCCTTCAAGATTCGTCTTCCCCTCAAATAGAAGCGGTGTCCATCGACGTTGATATGAACTTTCATGCTCTGTCTTATTGCTGGCTCTTCAAAAACCGCCATGAACCTCCTTACCACAAGGTCCCATAGGTTTCTCTCTTGGTCGCTTAGAACTCTTTCTGGAAGATTTCCAGTCGGGTAGATGGCTGGGTGTGCTGGATCTTCTTTCTTTCCTTCTTTTGGTTTCAGTTCTGGTTTTGTGAGGAGTTCTGCTGTTAGCTTCTTGTATTGAGGGGCTTTGCCTAGGTTTTTCAGTATTTCCTCATAGTTGATTGAGGGTGGAAGTTTTTGGCTGCTTGTTCTTGGGTAGGAGATTAAAGCGTCCAAATAAAGACGTTGGGCTATGTCTGAGGTTCGCATTGGCGTGTAGCCAAATAGGCTGTAGGCTTCGCTTTGAAGGGTTCCTAAATCAAAAGGTGTCGGCGGCAGTTGCTGGAACTGTTTAACTTCAATTTTCTCTACTTCTCCATTTTTCCCTTTGCACTCACTTAATATCGTGTTTGCTTCTTTTTTTGTTTCGATAATATCCTTTTCGTATTCAGCCTCGAAGGTGGTTTCGTCGATTTCGATTTCAGCTTTGATTTCCCAGTATGGTGTTGGTACAAAGCTTCTGATGGCTTTTTCCCTTGCGATAAGAAATCTTAAGGTTGGTCCCTGCACCCTTCCAGTGCTTAATGTTGCGTATTTTCCGCTCCAGTCTCTTGCTGCTATAGTTAAAGCTCGCGAAAGGTTTACTCCGTAAAGCCAGTCAACCTCATGTCTTGTCCGTCCAGCCTCTATTAACGCGAAATCAAGGTGAGGTAACAATTCAGCGTAGGATTTTTCCAGTTCCTCTTTGGTTAATGTTGAATACTTCATCCTTTTTGAGATGCTTTCCTTGTTTCCACATGCGTATTTTAGTATGCAGTATCCGATGATGCTTCCTTCTATGTCGTAGTCGCAAGCGTCAATAAACATGTCAGCATCCTTTGCCAGTTTAGAAATGGTCTCAAGCCATGTGCGGATTTGTTTTGCACCCCTCTCGGCAACGTATCTTGGCACCCATTTAAAGTTAAAGACTGGGTAATAGTTTCTTTCGCTTCTTTCTCCAGTTACAGTGTACAAGTGGCCTATTGCTGGGACGACAACTATTTCTCTGTCTCTTCTAGCCACATAGTAGGGTACGCCGTTTTCTTCTTTTTTGCTTGTTTTCCCTTTTGCATCAAGGGCCGATGCTATTCTTTGCGCTGCGTCCGGCTTTTCTGTTATGATGAGCGTGTATTTTCCCATGCTTGCCCAAACCACATTAATGACATTGAAATGGCTGGTTTCCAAATTAAGCGTTATAGAGGAAATTAAAAGTTTCTATGTCTGAACACGGAATTAAAGCTCTTAAAAGGGCTATTCAAACCCTTCCACGAAAGCTTTAACGTTTTTGCCCAAAACCTTGTGGTTGTAGCCTCCCTCTAAAACAGCATATCTCCTCCCGTTGCAAACTCTTTCTGCAAAATCCTTTACAATTTCTGCTGTCTGGAAGTAATCACTAGTGCTTAGGACGCCGCCCCAATCTTGTTCATGGCGGTCGAAGCCGGCGGAAACAGCTACAATGTCGCATTTGGAAATTGAACTCAAGAACTTTTCCAAATCATTAAAGAAGTTTTCTCTGCTTCCGTCTGCGATGTGGTGGTATAGAACGTTTGGAGAATTTGCGAATATGTTTGCCGTTCCGTCTCCATAATGAAGGTCTATGTCCAAAATAACAGCCTTTGCAATTAAACCCTTTCTAAACAGTCTTTCGACGGAGACGGCAACATTATTGAAGTAGCAAAAGCCCCAACAACTGTTTGGGCTAGCGTGATGTCCCGGAGGCCTTATAACTCCAAAGGCTGGTTCGCCCTTCATGGCGATTTCAGAAGCCTTTATGGCGCCTCCCACAGCCAGCAAAGCAACCTCATAAATTGCAGGCATGTTCTTAACGTATTCTATGTGGCTTTTTCCATGAACAAGCGCAACATCATCATTCGTTGCCATTTCGGGTTCAACAACCTCAAAACCGCTTAACTCCTTCATGATTGATTCCACTCGGCCATTTGCCGCGGCTGGGTCCGAAGAGTAAACTCTGCAATAGTTTCTGTGAAATACTATTTTCATCTGCGCCTCCTCCATCTACCTTTTACAAGCTGCAACCTTCTTTTAAATACGTTAGCGAACATTTCTTTTCAAACTATCTCTTACGTTTTCAGCCAAGATGCGAAAGAATTTTTGAAGAAAGGGACTTGCGGAATGTTCGCTTCACCCTCTCTAATGGTTCTCCAAGAATGGTGATTTTGTTCAGGTCGCATGTTCCAAGGCCTTTTTCCTCGGCTAAAACGAGATGCTTAACATCTTTTGGGTCTACACCCATAACAGCAGCGCCAACAGCATCAACTGCCACCGGGTCGACGCCAGCGATAACCAAATCCATTTCCACGGGGTTCCCGCTTGTTTCATGTCCTTCCTCAGCTATTATCCCGTCGATAACTGTTAGACTTGGTTTTAGTAACGACGCCAAGTCAGCGATGTTTTTGCTGAGTTGACCGTTATGCATAAAGCCTTTAGAAGCCAACGCGCCCATCATGTTCTTCAAGCCTAACGTGACCGTCGCCATCCTGTGAATCTTAAGCTTTGGAACGCTTATTATGACACTTTGCAAAGCCGTCTTAGCCACTTTCACTTTCTTAAGCGCTATTGGATTAGGCGGGTAAGCTTCAACAAACTCGTCCTTGTTAAGGTCAATAAGCTTTACATTCCACCTTTCTGCAACATCATCAACCCCAGCAACTCTGAAAGCTTCAAAAGTGTCAGCCCACCCGCTTCCCTCACCTATAACAATATTTTCCGCCCCACCTTCTTTCAAAAACTTTACAACACCCTCTATTACCCTGCTATCTGTTGTGATGCCTGTCGACGGATGTTTCGAATCAATATAATTAGGCTTAATCAAAATTGGCTTATCCGCGGAAAATATGAAATTTAAGTCAGATTCAACCATTTTAAGAGCGTTAACTGTTGCTTCCACCGGATCCTTTCCTTTTACAATGGCAACTTTGACCATTTGAAAGCACTAAACGTTTAGTTCGTTCGCGTCGATTTGAATCTTTCCTCTGCAGAATAGGCAACCAATAAATATATCGCAAACATTACTTTTCCATTGTTAAAGGGGGATTTATTGTGCCCCAACGTGTTATCTGCCAAGAATGCGGTCAAGTGTTGTATGAGGGAGTCGACCTTAAACCTCCCGACGAAATCCTCAACCAATATAACGGAAAATGCCCAAAATGCGGCAAAAAACTCTCACTAATACCAATCGATGTGGACGTGAAACCCCTCAAATAAACACTTGTCAAGGAATAAAAATTGACGGAAAAAACCCGAAAAACCCAGATTTACCATCTGCATAAGCAAAATGCGAAGATGACTATTTTTGCAGGTTTTGAAATGCCCCTGTGGTATAGAGGCATAATCCCCGAACATCTAGCGGTACGCAACAGCGTGGGCATTTTCGACATATCTCACATGGGGAGGATAACGGTTACAGGTGCTGACGCTGAAAGTTTCCTAAACTACGTTATAACAAACGATGTAACTGCACTATCGCCAAATAGCGCCCAATACTCAGTTATGTGCAACCAAAACGGGGGCATAGTAGACGACTTCATAATCTACTGTTTAGAAGAAAGGAAATTTATGCTGGTTTCAAACGCAACTAACCGCGAAAAAGACTATAATTGGTTGGTTGAAAACTCCAAAGGCTTTGACGTAAAAATAGAGGAGATATCAGACAGCGTAGCAATGTTCGCGGTTCAAGGACCAAACTCCGAAAAAACACTGCAAAAAATTTCGACGGAAAACTTAAGCAGAATTGAGCGTTTCAAATGTGCATCTACACGCTTGGCAAGCACTGAAGTGTTCCTTTCTAGAACGGGATATACAGGCGAAGACGGGTTCGAAATATTCGTGTGGGACGCATCCTTAACCAAACCAGACAACGCCGTAAAAGTGTGGAACACAATCCTCGAGGCGGGTAAACAGCATGAAATAGAGCCTTGCGGTCTCGGAGCAAGAGACACTTTAAGACTTGAAGCTGGAATGTGCCTTTACGGAAACGACATAGACGAAAACACAACTCCACTCGAAGCCGGATTAGGCTTTGTTGTGAAACTAAACAAAGAAAACTTCATAGGAAAAGAAACTCTGCTGAAACAAAAAACCGAGGGAATCAAACGCAAACGCGTTGGAATACAAATGATTGAACAGGGAATACCGCGCCCCAACTTCGAACTCTACGATGATGAAGGAAAGAAAATAGGGAAGTTAACCAGCGGAACATTTTCGCCGATCCTTAACTGTGGCATAGGGATGGGCTACGTTCCAACAATATACGCTCAAGAAGGAAAAAATGTGTATGTGAAAATTCGGAACAAAAATGTGAAGGCGAAAATCAAAGCCTTCCCTTTCTATGACCCGGAAAAATATGGGTACAGGCGTAAGCTTAAGTGAACGGTTATATTGCTCAAATTCGCTTTCTACCGTAAGAATAATAAAACACCTCCATAATCTTGTAGGAGAGATGACCAGAATGAAGCTGACCGAAGCCTTAACAAGAGAACGCGTTGTGGCCGGACTGAAAAGTTTTGGTAAAATCCGCATAAAAATAGACCATGCGTCATTAATGACCTATTCAGCTCTGCTGTTAATCCTCTTCATCGCCTTCACTGTGCGCGCGTTCCCCCTCCGCTGGGAACTGCAAAAAGACGTGATATCGCTTTCAGAGTTCGACCCCTACTTTCAATATAGGCTAACAGAACATATGGTGCAGTATGGTTTGCTGTCGCCTTACTGGCCTGAGCCATGGATTGACACTCAACGTTGGTATCCAATGGGGCAGAACATGGCAATGTCCTATCCAGCGTTGCCCATGACTGCAGCGATTCTCTACATTATAACTTCAGCTTTAGGCGTGAAAATTGAATTGATGAGTTTCTGTGCAATCTTCCCCGCGATCTTTGGCACATTGGCGTGTTTAATTATTTATTTCATCGGGAAAGATATGGGAGGAAAATTTGTTGGTATGCTTTCAGCCCTCTTTTTGGCCTTAAGTCCCTCTTATATTCAAAGAACTTCAGTCGGTTTCTTTGACGACGAAACCATAGGAATAGTTGCTCTCTTATTGTTTATCTTTATGTTTCTAAGGGCCATCGAAGAAGAAAGACCCGTCAGCTCTACTATAAAATACTCGCTTGGCGCCGCCGCAGCACTAGCATACTTCTGTTCCGGTTGGGGAGCATCATACTACCCTGTGGGTTTGACAGTGCTTTTCGTTTTCGTGTTAATACTGCTTAGGAGATACTCGCAGCGCCTCTTATTATCATACAGTATAACCTTTGGATTAGGACTATTTATAGCCATAAACGTTCCATATGTTTCACCAAGATATCTAACAACTCAAGTTATAATGGCAGTTGCGGGCGTTTTTGTCCTTCTTTTCATAAGTGAGATTCTCCGTTCTCTAACAACTACGCGTTCAAAAGTCTTATGCCTTATAATATCTTTGGCGGCGCTTGCAGGCGGTTTTGCCGTACTTTGGCGGTTAGGCTATATGGAAGCGTTAGCTGGCAAGTTTCTTATCGTTCTAAATCCCTTCGTGCGTGCGGAATCTCCTTTGATTGAGTCTGTTGCTGAACATAGGATTTCAGCTTGGGGTTCCATCTACTACGAGTTTGGAATAGGGATAATCTTCTTTCTAGCAAGTTTAGCCTTCACCATGAGAAATCCCACGAACAAAAATCTGTTTCTGCTTCTCTTCGGTTTAACATCCCTTTACTTTGCGTCCTCAATGGTGCGTTTGTTTGTGATATTGGCTCCGGCTTATGGTCTTCTTGCGTCCCTTGGGGTTCTCACAATTCTAAAACCGTTTATCGCATTGCTGATGGAGCCACCAAAGGTTTTTGCGAAAGCAAAGCATGGTTTAGAACGTGTTGGCAAAGAGTTCAGCGGAACAGCAGTCTTCCTCATATTTATCATTTTAATGACAAACCTTGCCTTTTCGCCGCAGACGGGCGGCATACCAAAGGTGTACAGTCAAGCTTATGCCCCAGTTACAATCTCTGCCGGCAGTCTTCCAATAGCGCCAACCGAACCAGTACAAGAATGGTTCAACTTGCTTAATTGGTTAAAAAGCAACGTGGGATACAAGCCAAATAACGAAAAGGTTGTATGTGCTTGGTGGGACTATGGATACTGGCTGGCGATACTTGGCAACGTAACGTCGCTTGCCGACAACGCCACAATAAACAATACGCAAATAGAGAATATAGGGTTCATATTCATGACTAATGAAACCAATGCGCTAAAAATGCTAAAACTTTATGATGCAAAATATATCTTGGTATTCACGACTTTGGTTGCTGTGAAGTCCGGAGATAACTGGTATGCGGGTTGGGCTGGCTACGGCGACGAAGGCAAATGGATGTGGATGGCGAGAATCTCTGGAGAAGCGCAATCTCGCTTTCTGAATGGCGACACCAACGGTGATGGAAAGACAGATGTTCCTAACTTGATAGATGAGGCTTCTTCATGGGTTAATGAGACTAAATTTGGACAATACAATGCTAACACGAGCAGATGGGAGTGGAACGACGCTGGAAAGAACTCTACGATTTACAAGCTGATGAGCTGGGGAAAACAGCGTTGGTGCGAGCAGAACGGTGCAAGCCCCGACGAGTCTGGTGTTCAACCCATGTATTTCAAGGAGGCTTACTTTGCAGGGCTGGAATTGTCCGGAGACGAAGGGCTCAGCAGATATCCACTAGCCTCTGACCGTTGTCTCATTCCGCTCGTGTGCCTTTACGAAATTGACTGGCAAAAATACGATTCAAGCCAATAATGGAGCGATAGCTTAGCTTGTTTCCCAAGGTTCCAGACCAACACAAGCCAAACAAACCACTAGTTCCAACGGGTTTAGGCGTAATATACGTAATAGTTAGCGCAGCCTACCTTTTCCTACTACATTACTCAATTAACACTGAAGAAGCTTTAACATTGGCTGCCTGCATACTATTTGGCGGTTTTATGGGCTTACTTGATGATTGGATGGATTTGAGATGGCGTTACAAAGCTTTTTTCCCGTTGATAGCTGCGATTCCGCTTATTTCGTTGGCGACGAAACTTGGGCTTCGCACATCTATAACTGTTCCATTCCTTGGGACAATCGCCTTTGGTTATTACTACTACTTTATTGTTGTTCCGTTGATTGTGACGGTGGCTACTAACACTGTGAATCAGCTTGGTGGATTAAACGGGTTAGAAACAATTTGCCCTGCAATAATCTTGATTGGATTGATGAGCCTTTCAGGCTCCAACGCTGTTCTTCTATACATTCCATTAATTGTTTGGCTTTTACTTGCCTTTTTTAATTTTCAAGGAAAAATTTTTGTCGGAAATTCCGGGTCTTTTGCCATAGGGTTAACGGTAGCTGCGTTTGCGATAATTACTGATTTGAAGTCTTTTCTGTTAATTGCGCTTTTGCCGTACATTGTAAATTCTTGTTTGATTCTGTTGAATTATTTCTTTTTTAGAACTAAGGCAAATGTCTCCTTCGATGGGAAGAAGCTTTTCTCCGACCATAGAAGAAGCCTCATCACTTTTATTACTTATCGTCGTCCTATGACCGAGCGTCAGGTGGTTGTGATAATTTCTGCTTTGGTTACATTATCAACTTTTGCTGCTTTTCTTTTTCAACTGTCTATGACTTAACCTGTATGTGCTGTTGTGCGACACACAAAAGGCAAAAATCGTTTTGGAGCGAGGCTAATCTTGGAGGTTTAGAGGACAAAATCGCGCATTTAGTGTTTAGTGTGGGGAATCAGAAATCTGTCCAGTATTATATGTTCCAAACGTTTCAGTTAAAGTGGAAATCACCAGTTTGGTAGGGGTTAGACTGGATGTAAAGGCAAAGGCTGAAACAGTCAATTTTGATGTCAAAGCCAAACTGGAGGAAAGGGAGCGCAAAAGCCAGATGGTTGTTGTTGGCTTCAGCCTCTTTCTCTCCACCAAGCCAAGCATTGTAAAGTTTGAAATTGAGGGTGTTGCAACCTTAACAGGTAAAGACGGCGAAATAAACAAGATGCTGGAAGTTGACCCGGAAACGAAAGTGCCATATGTCTTCCAAAGGGTTTATCAACATGCATTCATGGCTATGTATCTCCTTTCAACAATTTTGAATGCTCCTCCGCCACCCTATGATTTGTTATTTTCCAAGAAACAAGACATTTCGCAAGGAGAAGTGAGCGTGGAAATGGGCGAAACTGGGGTTGTCGGCGCCGAGGTTGCAACAGAAGAAACAAGCGTTTCGGGAACATGATTTTAGTAACACTTAATAAGCATAATTCTATCTCGTTTAGAAATGTTGATGGCGGGTGAGTGGACCTCCACCCGTTCCGCCATAAAAACCCCGGAGTAGGAGGTGAAAATTTGAAATTTGATGCTAAAGACATGGCTTTAACATCTGTTTTTGCAGCTTTGTACGCTGTGATGGTTGTTGTCCAAGGGTTGAGTGCTGCAGCTACCATTCAACTGCGCATTGCTGATTGCTTAATTCCTCTTTCCGCTCTCTTTGGTTTACCAACAATTCTCGGAGTAACCATTGGATGTTTTGTTAGTAACACTTACACTTCAGCGTCATTGCCTAATGGCGTTTACGACATTGCATTTGGCCCACTTGCGAATTTGATAGCGGCCACTTTAATTTACTTGCTCAGAAATAGAAGACTTTTGGGGTGTGTTTTGGGCTCGCTTACCATCGGCATTGTTGTCGGCAGTTACATCTGGTTAATCTTTGGCCCTCCATCAGACATTTTTGGTCTCAGCTTTCCATCAAGCTGGCCTGTATGGGCTGCGAGCATAATTAGCATTGCAATAAGCAGTTTAGTGGCTATAGCAATAATTGGCTATGTACTGTTAACGATCTTGAGTAAGCCAAACATTATTGGTCCTTTAAAATCTAAGGGACTGAAGACTGTTGAAAAAGGGTTACATGAAGCGTTCCAGTTTTGTTAATCCTATTATCTCGTCGAAGTCTAAGCCTAACGCATCTAAAACCTGGTCGAACGTTGAGTGGAGATAGGCTATGTACTTGTCGACATCTATCTCATTTTTTGTCGCCAACTCAACCGGCTTAACGTGAGGTTCGTTGACAACTTTGACGAAGCTTATTAGGTCGCCTGCTTTAGGCTCTACGCCTCCTTCCTTTAGGATTCTCGCGGCTTTTACATGCTGGGGTGTTGTTTTCGTGTAGCGTTCTGGTTGTTCGCCTAGGACTACGTTGAAGGCGAGTTCGTTTAGACTTTCCCATTCGCGTCTTTTTAACCGCATGTAGCAGTCGCGGATATTTTTTATTATGTCCTTTTTTGCATCTTCGAAGTCTGCTGGGGTTTTAACGGCAGCTAGACGTTCTTTCATTTTGTCGAAAGCCCTCTTGATAAATAGTGGTATGTGCTTCTTTTTGCCGGTTAACCCCTTTACATCAACGCTTCCGTCCTCCAGAACTCCTAGATAATTCTTCTTTCTAGAGCTGAAAACTGCGTATCGGTAAACTTTGTCTACGTCTAAGCTCATTTTCAGTTCGCGCTCAGTCCATTCTCCAAGTTCGCGAATTTGCTCTTTTGAAGGGTTCTTCAGGAAAACGCTGTCCGTGTCACCGTAAAGCACTTGGATGCCAAGTTCTTCTGCCTTGTTGATTATTTGGGTTATTGCATGTCTTCCAATGGCAGCTGTTGCTTCAGCAACTGGTGGGCAATACAGGTCGAAGGTTTCAGCTCCGAAAACTCCGTAACTAGCGTTCAAAATTACTTTAAGGGCTCCTTGTATAATGTTGTACCAGCTTCTTAACTCTGCCATTAAAGTCTTGTCTTTAGATTTCGGCTTGTACCATTTTACTCGCAAGTCTCTAAGCGAACCTATCAAAAGACTTTCTAAACCCCGCTTTTTTGTGCAAACCCAATGGGGTGTTCCCGGAACAAGATTCGTTCGGCATTCTGGATGCGGACACAAAATGGACTGGTAGCTTAGGTTCCAAACTTTCATTATTGAGGGGTATAGGCTTGGAAAGTCCATTACGGCAACGTTAAAGTGGACTCCTGGAACTGGCTCAACAACTATTGCACCTTTGTACTTTTTGCCTTTAATTATGGCTTTTGTGGCTGTCTTGCCCTTTAAGGCTAGGATGTCTTCGGAGTTTGGAATGAGCATGTTTCTTCTGCGGTGTTCTCGGTGCATGAAATTTCTTATCCAGCGGGAAACGCCTTGTCGGCAAACGTCCTCCATCGGCATGCTGCTAATTCTAGCCAAAACAAGAATAAGCTTCATCACCAGTTCATCTTCGAAGTTTGTAAGCGTAAACGTGATTTCAGCGTCTCTAAAACAGTATTTGGCAAGCTCATTGTAGGTTAACTCGCCTATGCCCTTTTCTAGGGTTATCTTCTCCATTCCGATGAGGGCTTTGCCAACATCGTCGAGTGTGACATCTCGATAACGGTTGTTGAAGGCGTAAATTTGGATTGACCGGTTGAAGAAGAACTTGTAAAGGTCTATGTGAACACCATATTTTAAGAGGCATACACGCCTACCCACATCTATTGGGATGTCGTCCCTTCTGAAACCGAAGTTCTGCGCCCGATGAGCCAGATAACGAAGGTCAAAATCGTCGCCGTTAAAGGTTACTACGAAGGGATAACTCCACAAGACATCAAATATGGCTTTGAGCAGCTTTTCCTCTGAATCAAAATACACAAGCTCCACATCAGCTGGCAAACGTTCAGCGCCTTCGCGAACTCCCTCCCGCTTCAAAAGTAAAACCCTCTTCAACCCATCGGAACCATAGATTGAAGCGCAAACAACAGGGTAAGCAGCCTCTCGGGGGTCCGGCATCCTCGTTGGAACCGGCGTGTGCACCTCTATGTCAATGGCGACACGGTGAAACTTTGGAGCTGGATACTCTAGAAGCCTCGCCCACTGCTCGACATGCTCAAGCTCTTCTGGATGTTCATCTTTAAAAATTCCCTTTATCCGCTGAACCATTTTCTCTATTTCTTCCAAGCGTTTTGGAACAAGTTCGCCGTCTCTAACCTCATATATCATGCCTGGCCAAAGTTCACGGTCATAAATGTAGGACTGGTAATACTTTATCTTCGACTCCCAAACCTTAATTGTCTCAGCTGGAATTGGAGTGTCTGAAACTTTTGGGAAGTCTTCTGGAATTATGTCCCTTATGCATCCTGTAGGACGTCCGCCGATGGCCAGCGGGTCTTTCGCCACTATTTTTGTTACTTTAACCATTTTATCTTGAAGCGGGTCAAACCTTTCTTCGATTTCAAAATGGTCGAAGCCCGGATGCTTTGTTAAGCGGTCTATTTTCTCAAGCTCGTATGGTGAGAGGTTTGTTAGGCAGTAGGGTTTATGTCCAGAATTGTCGTACCAGAAATAGATTTGCCTGGATACTGGTTCGTAAAGTTTGATTAGGGTTTTTCCAGCGTTTCCGTCGTATGTGGCTGAAACAAAGTATGACTGTGGCAAGTTTTCAGGAGCCAACGGCGGAAAAGCACGCTGCCTTTTTTCTTTTTTTACGGCTTCTGTAAAGGGCATGGCTTCAGCTTCTTTAGGTTTAATCTTCGGAAGCGAGAATTCGTCTAGACGTTTCTGCGCCATAGTTGTCTTAACCTAACTTTTTATATAGGTAGGATAGACTAAAATCTTACTAAACCTAGATTCTACGACTGGGAAGAAGTTGCTTAAAGAAGCTTGGATGCTTGCTATTGAAACCCTAAGCTGGATAGAAACACGAAAATTAAGCGAGCGTCTAGCCTTGGCAAAAACTGTCAAGCAACTGGGCGTAAGCGACGTTGACGCCATAAGGTTTGCCCACGGGCTTGTTTGCGAAACTGTTAGGCGCCGCAACCTAATTGACAAATTCATCAACAATGTTCTTAAGCCAAGGGCAATAAGCGAGTTAACCCAAGGCGTCCAAGCCTTTCTAAGACTTTATGTTTATCAGACAAGAATAGCCAAAAACTGGTCAAAAACTGACATTGAAGAAGCCCAAAACATAGCCAAACTAGCCCGTGCAATTCTAGGATGGAAAACTCTTCAAAAAGTGGAGCGTGTGCTGGGCTTGTTGCTTACAGAGAATCCAACGGAAATATTGCAGAATGTAAGCGACGAAGAAAGAATTGGACTTTTAACTTTCCACCCAACATGGTTCGTGAAGTACTGCACCAAACTTTTCGGCAGAAAAGAAACAATAGCCCTACTGGAAGCAAATGTGAAGCCGCCGCCAACATACATAAGAATAAACATGCTTAAGGCAGATGAAAATCAAATTCTCGAAAAACTCACGCAAGAAGGGATAAAAATTGAGAAAGTTGAGGATTTAAAATACGCCTACAAAGTTTTAAGCGCAAAAGAGCCTTTAACCAGAACAGAAAGCTTCCAAGAAGGCTTATTCTACATCCAAGACAAGGCAAGCTGCTTCGCTGCTGAAGTTGCAAACCCAAAACCCGGAGCAACTGTGCTAGACGTTTGTGCAGCACCTGGAGCAAAGACGACTTTTCTGGCGCAGTTAATGGAGAATCGCGGCGTGATTTATTCCATTGACTATTCACGGCGCAGAATGAATATTTGGAGAAGCGAAGTCTCCCGCATGGGCGTAAAAATAGCCGTGCCCATAATAGCTGATGCGTGCAACACGCTGCCAATAGTTCCCGAAGTGGACATGGTTGTTTTGGACCCGCCGTGCACAAGCACTGGCGCCTTTGGAAAGCTTCCATCAGCCAAGTGGAGGCTTACGCAACGTTCTGTTGAGAAGATGTCTGAAATACAATGGCAGATGATAAACAACTGCGCTGAAAAAGTTAAGCTTGGAGGCACAATGGTTTACTCGACATGCAGCATAACTGTTGAAGAAAACGAAATGCTTATTGAAAAGTTTCTTAAGTGGCATCCAGAATTTTCGCTAAGCGAAATAACGCCTAACATCGGTTTGCCTAGTTTAAGAGGCATGGAAAAATGCAGAAGGCTCTATCCGCACATCCACGAGTGCAATGGCTTCTTTATCGCAAAACTGTTAAAGAACAAAACCTAATGTTTCCTTGTTTTCTTTAGTTTGCAGAGTAATTCAAAAATTATTTTTGCTGCTTGAATCGCCGAAACGCCTTGGTCATAGTTTGGTGCAACTTCAACCACGTCAAAGCCTACCACGCGGTTGTCGCAAAGAGCGCATAAAATGTCCAGCAAGGTGTGGTTGTCAAGACCGTCTGGCTCAGGGTTCTGCGCTGCTGGCGCATAAGCAGGGTCTAGAACATCCATGTCTATGGATAAGTAAATGCTCTCTATTCCCGCCAGTTCTTTCTTCAACAATTTAACGATTTGCTCGTTTCCTTCTTTTTTGATTTGTTGTGTTGTGAAGAACTTTATTCCCGTCTTTTCTGCGTATCTGAGTTCTTCTTTGCAGACTGCTCTTGTGCCAACCTGCATTATCTTTGCTGGTTTTGCTTCCTCGTTTATTCTGCGCATAAACGTTGTGTGGGAAAGCTTAAGTCCCATAAACTCGTCTCGAAGGTCAAGGTGTGCGTCAAAACTTACAACTGCTGTTTTCTTGGCTTTGTTGCCTAATCCTTTAATTGCGCCAAAGGTGATTGTATGTTCTCCACCTATAACTATTGGTGTTTTTCCAGCTTCCAGAATTTCTTTAACAACAAGCCCAAGTCTTTTCACAGTTTCAGCAGCGTCTGCAGACACGTGTAAATCGCCTAAATCATGCAGTTGCAAATCTTCCACGTCAAATCCCGCGCGGAAACTGTAAGTTTCAATGTTTAAGGAAGCCTCTCTTATCGCGTTTGGACCAAATCTCGCGCCCGTTCTATAGGTGCTTGTGGCGTCAAAAGGAACGCCTAAAACTATGTAATCTGCTTTCTCGAAGGGTTTTTGGAAACCGCTGAAAACGTTGGATTGTGAAACGAAAATTTCGCGGTAACCCATTCTTGTATTCTTCCTATTTTGCTCCTAGATGTATGCTCTGGGTTCTTTTTAAAATTTCTACCTACGAAAGGCGCTACGTAACCTTGCCAAGTAAGCGATGATGCCTAAAATAAAGGATAAACTGCAAAATTCGTACGCCGCTAAAAGAAGACTGGACCAAAATGAAAGAAATGAATGGCATAGCGGCGTCTTTCTCCATTTAAATGTTGTTTCACTCTAGCTTAGTGACAGCATAATTTATTAATTATCGTTGTTAATGCATTTGTTAAAAGGTGTGCAAAGTATGTCGTTGAAGTCCAAGCTCAAAATTGAAAGCCCAGGCATCGCCGCGTCCTTCATATTTTACGCTGTTGCTGGAGTAATTTTCTTCATCATCTTACCTTTAACTTGTTTCCCACCCCACATTGGCATAATCGGAATCCTAAGTCTGCTTACAGCCTACGGCTTGTTAAAGAAAAGAGTTTGGGCAGTTTGGCTTGTTGTCATGTTATTCTTCATCGGTACAACTTTTTCGTTGGTTACGCTTTACTACTATTTTCTAGGAGATGTGCTCATTGGCGTGGGTGCAACTGCATACCTAATTTTAACGTGGATTTTCACAGCATATGTTGTTGCAAAAAGGAAGACGATGGAATAGAAAGGGAACTTTCTCTCTTAAATAGCTTTCATTTCTCTTTTGAGGATGTCGCGCATTTTCATTGCGTCTACATCAAGAACTGGGCTTTCGCTTATGATGACGGGGTTTAGCTTGAACTCAACTATGACTTTTGCTAGCATTTCAAAGTCTGGACCATATGCGGCTTCCTCCATCGTGTGGTGTTGTTTCTCGCCCTTGTCCGTGAATTCCACCTTAGTAAAATGGCAATGCATGTTCTTGACGGCTTCGGTTCCCAAACGCTTTTCAACTTCCACAACAACTTCGCGGAAATCCTCAACAGCCTTGAAACGTCCCCTGTCCCTTGCGTGCAAGTGTGCCCAATCAATGACGGGCTGCGTTCTTTCAACTTCCTCGCAGAGACTTAAAACCTCGTTTAAACTCCCGAATTGAGAAGGCTTGCCCATAGTTTCTGGACCTAATCTCACATTTTTAATTCCAAGCGCATTCATGGCTTCAGCAACTTCCCTTAAGGCTTCAACACAGTTTTTTAAAAAATCTTTTTGAGAATGTTTTCCGTAAAACCCTGGGTGGAAGACCACTATGTATGATTTCATCCACTCGGCTGCGGTTGCGCATGCAATTAAGCGTTGCTTACTTGCTTCAATAACCTCTTTGTCTCCGCAGAAGTTTATGAAATAGGAACCGTGGAGACTAAGCAAAACGTCAAATTTTTCGGTTTCACGCCTGAGTTTTTCGGCCTCTTCCCTCCTTATCTGCGGTTTTGCGCCCCATCGAACAGCCTGGTATTCAAAGGCGTCAAGTCCCTCTTCCATAAGAAGTCTGGGGACATCTGTTAAACCAGCTTTTCTAGCCCTAAATGATGGAGGGACTCCAGCTGGACCGAATCTTAGGCGGTCAGCCATTAGGTCTCCCTTTTCTACCTTCTCTTAACCGTTCTATGTCTGAAAACTTTCCGCTTGTATCCGCCATAAACCAAGGTAGCTAAAGCCGAAATCCAAGCTGCGAGGTTCTGGAAAACCAGATACTTTCCAGCCCCATCTAAAAGAGTTAAAGGCTCAATCATCGAGCCAACGGTGACTACAAAATCCCTGAATCCGGGCGCCGCGGCGATTAACGCGCCATTGATGGCTGAAAAGAATGCACCTATGGGGGCGAAAAACTGTGCTGTGCCCTTAACGAAGTTAAGCAATGAAGTGTCGTTCTGGTAGGCGCTGGCTATGGTGTGATAAATCAGGTTAGGATAAGTTAACAGGGAAATTGCGATTATGAGAGCTCCGAAGGTCAACAGCAATGTTAAAGTGCTTTTTATTGCGGCTCTGGCAAAATGTACCTTTTGCCACATGTAGGCTATCCCCCTAACTCTTAAAAGTCTCCTCTTCGCTCCATCAAAAAACTTCTTTAGAAGCCCCTTTTTCTGTTCTCCTTTTGCAGATGCCTTAGTCTTAGACTTTAGTGTCTCAGCAGGCTTTATCGTGAAATAGCTTGTTAAACATATCCAGCTGAAAACGAGCGAGATAATGACGGCTGCGGGAACTAAATGGAATATTGGGCTAACGGTTAAGACGAAATTCCAATCCGTACCTGGAAATTTGAAACTCCATTGTAACAGCCCTTTGTCTTCTACTCCCAAGCTAATGGCGTAAAGAGCAACCAGATACTCGGCTAAAATGGCTATTAAAATGAAAAAGATTATTGCAACTGCTCCCTTTAATGTTGTCCAACGAATGACCAGACGTTTTTGAGTTACCATCCAGTTCTCACCAGCGAACGCCTTAACCTCAATTGCACTGTGATAGCGCTTTGAATATGCGTTTTTCTAACTAAAAAAGATGACTGTAAAATGCTTGGTATATATTTTTACTCATAATTAGTTAGCCTCAACCTCTTTATTCAACGAATTGATTATCATTTAAATTAGAGAAAAATAAACTGTGAATGTAACTTTAGAGTGTGGAGATGCATCTGTTGCTTTCATCATTAGGACAGAGGAAACTCGTTTCCGCATTTTGGACATTTAGCCATGGCGCACTGTACAGAAGAGGGACAGCCGGAGCAAGCAAATGCCCTGCCATATGTTATGTCAAAAGTGAAGCCGCATTTTGGACATTTTACCAGACGCTTCGAACGTGTGCTCAGCGTTTTTCACTCCTTCTAAGTCAACCACAGCGGGAAATTTTAAAAATGTTTCTCATAACTCTGAGGTTAGTTCACGCAAAACTTAATAAAATATTGAGAAGCAAATTTAAAATTTGAGACCGGGAAAGAAATGCAGAGAAAAAACAAGGCAGAGCGTTTGGAGCTTTACAGGGACCGTGATACACAAGTTTTGCTAGGCAAATTCTTAAGCGGAGAAATCAACGAGCTTGAGCCAGTTTATGACTCGCAAGTTGGTTACCGTTACCCAGTGGTTGAGGAGATAATTGGAGACGCTTCAAAGGTTATGCCTTTTTTGAACAAGCTTTATGAAGCTGGAATTTTAGAGCGGAAGCTTTACGATAAAGTTATTTATTGCCCAAAATGTGGTTCCGCAAACATTTCCATTCGTTATTGCTGTCCCTACTGTAAGTCTTTTGATATCCAAAAAGGTTCCCTAATAGAACACGTTAAATGCGGGTACATGGATGTACAAGAAAGTTTCCTAAAAGGAACTAAGATGGTTTGTCCAAAATGTGGTGAGGAGCTTAAAACGGCTGATGTTGATTATAGAAAGGCTGGGGTATGGTGCACCTGCAAGGTCTGCGGAAAAAGTTTTGACATTCCGGTCTCCGCGCACTTCTGTAGAAGTTGCCATGAAAACTTCACTTTTGAAGACGCCGAAGTACAGGATGTTTACGTTTACAGCCTTAACGAAGAAGTAAAGGGAGAGGCTCCGCTAGGCTGGGTTTTGGTGACTCCAGTTCAGGAACTGTTGGTGGAGGACGGCTTTCACGTTGAAAGCCCAGCTTTCCTTAAGGGCAAATCAGGTGCAAATCATAGGTTTGACATTGTAGCGTATAAAAAGACTGCTGAAAAATTGATGGTTATCGATTTTGCATCCTCTGTTGAAGGTGAGATTTCAGAGCAGCCAGTTATCGCTCTTTTCGCCAAAATATTTGATGTTTCTCCTGAAAAGGCTTACCTAATTGCGGTTCCGAAGATTAATGAAAATGGTAAGAAGATGGCTGAGTTATACAATATCCAGATTATTGAAGCGAGGAACCAGAAGGAAGTTATAAAGGCTTTAAAAGAGAAACTGAAGAAATAACCGCTAATCAACTACAAAAACTGCCATGTTGCCTCTTTCCGTAACTATTTTAACAAAGAATCTTTCTTCTGGCAGTTTTACGCCCGCGAGGACGTATGTTGTTTCTTCTCCCGAGTTTATGAAAAGGTTTGTATTGTAACGTTCATGGTTTGTTTCGGTAATCACCCATACGGCTACTATATGCGCTGTTGAAGGACTGGAGTTTTTGATGCTAATACTTGCTCCGCCGATTGTTGCTCTTACGGCGAAGAAGTCTATTTCTACGGTTGTTTGATTCATGCCTGTTCCATCATCTGCGAATTCTATGCGAACTGTGCCGTTGCTGTTCACGTAATCCGCCAAGTTTTCATCTATGCTAATTGCATAATAATTCCACTCGTTTGGTATGGGTTGGCTTCCTTCGGTGTTATTAAAGCCTACATTGCTGAAGCTCATGGTTGCCCAATTGTATGCTTTCATAAACCATTTTTCTGAGCCTTCGGTGGCGTTGTATCTAATGATTATTTGGATGCTTTGTATTTGATTTAGCGGATAGTTTAACAAGTCTATTACGAAGTCGTTGTTTATATCAAGCCTATAAGTGCCTAAAACTGTTGCCTCATACTGTATCCAGTCAACTTTAAGCTCGAACGGCGTATCCGTAGCTTTTACACATTTAATTTTCAACTTCCACTCTCCAGCAGCATCCTTGAAGCGTGTTGGACTGGTGGCGATGGTCTGGTTTTCCATAGTATCCGTTGTGTCAATGGTGTTTGCCATGTAACCGTCACCGCCCGTTGGGTAAGCGCCTGCTTCATAATTGTAAAGTTGCAATGTTGCGTTAGCGTCTGTTGTGGTGCAACTGAGGTCAACTGTCCATGTTAAATTATTCCATAATTCAGTATTAGATGCGCCTATGAACTCAGCTTCAGCCGTGAACTCCGTTGGTGGTCCAAAATTCATAAACCCTACTTCGAAGCATTCATATGTTGTTGTTGCTGTGTCTGAGGAGAACATGGTTGAGCCTATAACCGTGAGGGTTGTTCCATCCCATTTTATGGCTCCTAAGTCAAGGGCTGTTGCTTCTAAAACTGCTCCCAGAATCTTAACATCTCCGTTGATTCCACGTGTGTTGGTTCGCAACTGAACCCACGGGTGGTTTCCTGCGCCCATTGCCACGTAGTTCGTCCAACTTGCTCCCCAACCAGTGGATATGGAATACGTGTTATAGTTTATTCTCCCGGCGGTTGTTCCCCAAACAATTAAACCTTTATTGCCTGTTGGTTCCCAAGCGAAGTCAAGACATCTGGTAGTGGCTGAATCAACAGCGTCATCAACTTCGTTAACTATGTGAACTCTCACTGGCGGGTCTGCGGACATATTAAAAGCCCAAGCGTTTAAATCGCTGAGGTCATTGACTCCTGCATACATGATAAAGTCATTTTGTGCGTTTCCCGCTGGGTCACGTTTTAAAACACTAAAGCAGACATCGTTCCCTCCGTCTGGGTCTGGGTCAAAAGATGCTCCAGTAGTCCAGTCATCAGCGCCTTGAATGTAGTATTTCCAAGCCATGCTGTTTGGACCGTTGCCTGATACAACCAAGATTTTCTTGTAGTATGTTGAATATTCAACGGCAATGGTTTCTCTTCCGACAATCGTGTATGTTGTTGATATTGTAGTCATTTTCTCCCATGCGCTGCCGTTCCATATGCCTGCAAACGTGTCAGCATTTGTGTCATCTTGAAACGCTAAAGCAATTTGGTTAGACGCTGGATCGGGGTTGCTTGCTAAACAAACAAATGATATAGTTGGGTTTACTGAGGCAACTCCTGTAAAATCTATGTAATATTCTTCGCTCCATGCTGTGCCGTTCCAAATTCTGTATCCCAAATCTTTTGAGGAATCCGCAATAACAACATCGTAGACCAGTAAGGCTCTGCCGCTAGCCGTCTCATAAGCTATGTCATAGGGGCGTTGCGCTCCAGTGGGCGCAGTTGTCCAAACTTGGGCAATATTATTTGTGACAATCCATGCTGTGCCGTTCCAAACATAGGCATCAAGATAACCATCATCAGAACAAGTTACAACAATCCTCTCAAAACTTCTCTGTTCAACCGGGCAATAGGCAACTCTAACAGTCCTGACAGGGCTGCCTGCGTCTGGCATCTCAATCTGCGAACTCCAAACCGCAGTTTCTCCATTCCACGCCCTCAATTTAGGCGTGCTCAAAGAGTTTGTGTTATCGCGGTAAACTATCAAAGCGTCGGTTTTTGCTGTTGTTGATGATGCTGAAACATAGGAGCGGAAACGCATGTAAACACCGTCTTCGTTTTGCAAATCTGTTGTTGAACCTGAAACAAGTGTTGTGGAGCCCAAAGGAGCGTATGCTGCGGGGTTATATCTATAGGTGATTCCCTCGCCGCCTCCAAGACTAAACTCTTCTCTGAAAGTTTCATAGAAATCATCTATAAGATTGGTGTCTGTGTAGGTGCCGCTTACTCTGCTTCCCGTGAAAATCGAAAACTCTTTCTGGGCTGTGAACCAAGAAGAACCCGTTGCGCGAGTGACATTTGTAACCTGCACTTTTTCCTGCATCCTTTCCAAGTCCAATTGGTTCATCTGGTAACTCCAAAGGACGACGTTGCCAACAATCATCACTATAAGAATTAGGCTTAGCATAACGACTATTACGTTGCTCACGCCGCTCTCGTCGCGTTTAAGGCGCCTTATAATAGCCTCCAGCGTGATTCCCCCTTGTCGTAACAACATCCACGTAATAGACTCCGCTTGGAACCCAAGAATATGAGATGTTTAGCCATCCGTGCTCGTCTATTTCAAGATGGAAAGGCGAACTGAAGGGCTGAGGAGTGTTGTTAATGTAAACCCTTGAAACGTCAATGGCGCCCTTTCCAATGTTGCGGAGATAAATCATTATGCTGTCGGTAGAGTTGAACCAAACATCTTCCACCAAGAGGCGCTCGCTCATGTTCTCCCGAAGGTTCGTTGTGACAACATATGTTGATGTTGTAGCTATTGCCATGGCTGCCACAGCCACAACCATGAGCAGAAGGTTGCTTAGAACTGGCGTTATAGCACGTTTGTCGCATAAAAATCTTTTATGCTGAACCTTCATTGCTTCACCTCACAAGAAGAGCTTCAATGCCACATAGCCGCACAGCATCATTATGAGACCGTGCTTCAACCCAGCACTTATTGTCCCGTCTCCCATTTTCCCGGCGACAAGCCCACCGAAAAAGGCTTGAATTGTAGTCATGTGGAAAAACAACCTTTGCATTTCCTCAGGCGTCATCATAGCTGTTCCAAGCGTCGGCAAACCTTCTATCGTTGCAAAGAATGATTTGAAGAGAAGTATTATTGTGAATAGGAAGACGAAAAAGGCTACATAAATTATCGCGATGTAAGGTCTCGTCTGGGTTCGGCGTTCCTTCTCAAGCAAAAGAGTTGTCTGTATAAACCTGCCCATAGGGTCAAAGACCTTTTCAACATGTCCTCCTGAACGTCCAGCTTCAATGATCATGGGAACAGTTCTCTGCATCAAAACCGTGTTAACTCGGTTTCCTAAAGCCAGAAGAGCCTCGTCAAAACTCATTCCCCAAGAAATCTGCGCGGTCATCTTCCGCAGTTCCGCCGTAAGTGGTCCATAATCCCTTTTTGCAGCTTCCTCCAAAGCTTGAGGCAGCGTCATGCCAGTTTCTTGAGCTTGGACAACGCTTCGGAACAGGTCTGGTAGGCGTTCGTCTACAGCTTTCCTCCACCTATAGTCAATGTAGTTTAAGATAGATACAGGCGTGACGATAATTATTACTGCAAAGAAGACGAAGTCATCAAAAATTTCGTTACCCCAAAACATGAAGCATGCAAAAAGGATTAGGAAAACGGCTAACAAAACGGAAGTTGCAAGCACGATTTTTTGGGTTTTCTTCTCTATTTTCGGCATTTTCCACTACCATCTTGGAGAGATAGCGTCCAAAATTATCAGAAATATTATAGCGCCGACAGGAATCCCTATGTAAGTAAGCAGGTTCAGCAGAAGCTCTGAGCTTAAAAACCCTAGGAAACCTCCTCCAAGCATGGATATGACTGCCAACATTATTACAAAGAGAAGCGGTCCAGTCAACAGAACGGATATGTAGAACTCCGACAGAATCGACAGCGTGTCTGAGAACTTTTTAAGACTTATCCTCTTCAACTTCATGAACTGCTTAGATTTTTCGCGTAAATATGCAGCTAAGTTACCGCCAGAATGTATTGTTGAAATGAAGCCTTCAAGTGTTTCTCGAAATACTTCTGAGGGCGAACGCTTCGATGCCTCTTCAAGGGCTGAAATTATGTCTAGACCAAAAAGGTTTATGTTTCTAACAACATCCCTAGCCTCATAAGAAATTGCTAAGGGCACACTCATATTTGCGAGAGAATAGAAAATTTTTTCTGGTGAGACCCCAGCGCTGGCGAGAATAGCCATGTAACCAGTTGTGAATGGTAACTCATCCTCCAACTCCCTCTTAAGTTTGTCTGCACGATAAATTGGGTAAACGTAAAATCCAATGATTGAAAACGCAAACGCAAACAACCCTCCGCCGAAGCTATAAAGAAGCGCTGGCAAAACTGGCATGTGGAATGCAAGAATCAGCAGGGATGGAACAATGACAACAGTTGCCATGGTGACTAATATCGCGGAAAAAACTGCTAAACTGACATAAGCCTTAAAATTGACTTTTATTCCAGACTTGTACAAACTTTCGTCTAAATCCTTAAAGAGTGGCAAAATTCGTTCTATTCTACCGCCTAAGAGCTGAAATGCCAAAGAATGGGGTTTCCCAAGCTCTATTCTAGGCTCTTTTTTAGGCGCTTCAGTTTTTCCCTCAAGTATTGCTTTGAGGTTGTTGATGATTTTCTTTATTTTTCCTATAGCTTTGTTTTCGCTCATTTTAACCCCATTCTGGCCTTTTGATATACGCGGTTTGGGTTAGAGTAGTATTCTCGAATTACGTTGGCAACATCCATGTAGCGGCGGATTCCGCTGTGTACCATCCACTCTAGGACGGTTTTTCTTCTGTTCAACTCACGCTTTACGTCATCCTCTGTTATGCTCATTTTATTCATGTGAGCCTCTAGAAATGGGCTATTTCCAACGGGGATAAACTTGTCTTCTTTTGGGTTCCAGCGGAAAATTTCTTCCGTTATTATGTTCTTTGTTTTTTGGTCTATTCCAGCAATTTCGGTAGTTGTGAGGGTTCGTCTCGCTGGTTTTCCCTCCACTTCAGTTCTTGTTACAACCATTATCACGTCGGTCATTGCTATCAGTGACCGTGGAATATTCATGGGTTCAGACTCCAGCCTACTTATCACGGCTTCAACCGATTCCGCATGTATTGTGCTCATTCCCAAGTGACCAGTTGCCATGGCTTGGAAAAGCGTGTATGCTTCTTCGCCTCTAACCTCACCGACAATAATGTAGTCTGGTCTTTGCCTGACGGCCGCTTTTAATAGGTCGAAAAGGGTTATTGTTCCTCCCCTTTTATCTTCGTGGCCGAAACCTAGCCTTGCAACTGAAGGTATCCAGTTTTCGTGTGGAAGGTTGAGTTCCTGTGTGTCTTCTACGCTTACTATTTTCATTTCGGGCTTTATGAACATGGATAAACAGTTTAGCATTGTAGTTTTTCCCGCGGCTACACCTCCCGCAACTAGCACCGAGGCTCTGTTCTCTATAATGTACCATAGGTATGCAGCCATCTCAGATGAAACTGTTTTGAAAGCTATTAAATCTGATATTGTTAACGGGTCAACTCTGAAGCGTCTAATAGTGAATGTTGAGCCTCTCCGTGTAACTTCATTTCCATAAGTTAATTGTACACGGCTGCCATCAGGAAGAGAGGCGTCCAAAATTGGTGAAGCTATGGAAATGTTTTTTCCAGAAAGATAAGCTAAGCGGATTATGAAGGAGTTCAGTTCGGCTTCATCCTTGAAAACTATGTTAGTTGGCAAAGACTCGTATAGCCTGTGCCAAACATATAATGGTATGTTTACGCCATCTGCTGATATATCCTCAATCAGGTGGTCCTTCATTAATGGGTCTATTTTTCCATAGCCTATAAAATCTCTAATTATGTAGTAAGTGAGCTTGTCGACGGCTTCTGGCGGAACTTTTATTCGGTATTTCCTGATTATTTCCCTAGTTTTTTCTTTGAGGTAGTTTTCGGCTTTTTCTCTGGTTTCTATTTCTTTTAGGTTTACATCTACTTCTTCCATCAAGAATGTTTTTATTTCCTTGAGGAGGTTTTCCTCCTCCTTTTTTAGTGTGGGTTCTATAACTTCGTAGACTGTCTTTTGGGTTTCAGGGTTTTTTACTATGGCGGCGTAAACGTATGGTTCTTGTATTGGGTAGATTTCTCGGAAAACTGTTGGTTTCTTTCCCCCTCCTTTTATTATTACGCCTACTTCTGCTTCTTGAACGATCTGGGTGTCCTTTGGTTTTTGTTTTTTCAATGGGCTTTAGCGCCCCCTAGTTTTGGCACTCAGGTTTTTCAAGTAGAATATAGTGCGTAGTGAGTCTTAATAAGTTATATGCACGCCTAATCTTTAGGGAATCTCTTGAACGCCAAAACAGAAGAAAAATGCTAAACGTGTTCAAAACCAAATTTGGCCGCTTTAAGAGCGTATAAAGTGTGGCTGTTATGAACATTAACGATTAGGAATAACAGGCTGATTGAAAACCCTTAGAATAGGTTTACTTGTATCTTGCCCTTCTCTTTTGCCGTTTCTTTTTCTGTCGGCGCATTCTTTTCTTTTTCCATTTAGCGCGGATATCTTGCACGCTCCATTTCTTTTCACTCTATTGTAGCGTGTCTACGCCGTAAATCCTCCTCCGTTCGCCCCATCCGATGCATCAACTCCACAACCAAACTGTCTAGAAAAACCATGCAGTTGTTTTCAAAAACGCTTCCAAGAGGAGTTAATGGTTCGCGTTCACCCATAATTTGCCTCGCTAGATAATCTTCTTCTTTCGGCCAGCCAGTTTTTGTCCTCCCTTTAATAGTGACTATGTGGTCAGCCATTTGGCCCAGTGGAGACTCTGGAAAGGACGTTATGGCAATTACTGTTGCTCCAATTTCCTTAGCGGCTGCGCTTGCAGTTAGAACCATTTTTGTGGCACCTGTTCCTGAGATTGCTATTAGTAAGTCTCCTTTTTCCGCTGCTGGCGTGATGGTTTCGCCTAGAAAGTAGACATTGAAGCCCAAGTTCATTAGACGTAATGCAAAGGCTCTTGCAACAAACCCGCTTCTTCCCATGCCTACAATGAAGATTTTCTTGTTCTTTGCGCCGATTAAAAGTTTAATCAGCCTTTCAACTTCTTCCGCGCTTAACTCTTCAATGCTGCTTTTTATTCCGGTGATGATTTCTTCCGCCGCCGCCTTCAACCATTTCAAACTTTTCAAGCTCCGAGAACCCATTACATTTTCGCCAGCATTAAAAGTCTTGCGGTTTTGAGGTTCTTCTCTCTATCTTCAAAAGCTGAAGAGAGATGGGATCCTAACACAAGTTAAGCGAACATAAATCGCCAATGCCAAGATTCCGACCGTTATGGCTAACAGAACAAAGTCTCCCCTATGCATTTTTAAGGTGTAAAGGTTTGTGCGTTTTTTGGTGGCGCCCCACGCGCGGGATTCCATGGCTTCTGCTAGCTCAAGGCTTCTGCGGATAGCGCTCACTATTAAGGGCACAAGTATGGGAATGTAATTTCGGATTCTTTTCAGAAAGTTTCCACGTTCCAACTCTAACCCCCTTGCCTTTTGGGCATCCATAATTGTCTGAGCTTCTTCAGCCAAAACTGGAACAAATCTAACGGCGGTTGTGAAGGCGAAAGAAAATTCGTAGGGCACGCGGGCTTGTTCTAGGGCTAAGCCTAGGTTGTCCGGCGATGTTGTTAGGAAAAATATGGAAAAAGACTCGATGAGCACTATGAAACGCAGCGTCATAGCAGCGGCACCTTCCAGACTCTCCGCTAATCCCTTCGCTCCAAAATATGAGAACAAGAAGTTTGTCAAGAAAATTATTGTAGCCAAAAAGGCTGCGCCTCGCAAGGAGCGGAGCCATTCTCGTTGAACACCAGCTAAAAGTACGAATGGAATCTGTATTAGAAAGAGCACTATTAGGGGTATCAGTTCCCCAAAAATTATGGCGACAACAAATATGACACATACATACACAAATTTTATCCGCGGGTCTAAGTTGTGGATTGGCGAATAAACTTTGCGGAATTTGAGTCCGTCGAAAACGCTCATTTAGACTTCTCCTTCCCAAAATGATTTAGCAAAATTTCTCTTGCTTCATAAACGTCAATAACTTCTTGGGGCAAATTCAAATCTTGAAGTTGGATGAAGATTTGGGTTATTTGGGGCGGAATAATGGATGCCTTATATAGAGTTTCGGTGCTTGTGAGAATTTTCTTTGCTTCTCCATCGGCAACTATTTTTCCGTCGCGCATTAGTATAACCCTAGGATTACATTCTGCCACGAACTCGACGTCATGTGTGACGATGATTGTCGTTTTCCCCTGAGTCTTCATCTGCAAAATGAATTGTCTGAGCTTCTCCTTTTGCTGGTAGTCTTGCCCTATCGTCGGCTCATCCAATATTAGTATCTTTGGATCCCACGCCAAAACAGAAGCCAAAGCAACACGTTTCCTTTCTCCGCCGCTAAGCATAAATGGCGAAGTTTTTCTGTATTGTGCCAAACCCAAAAGGTTAAGCGCCCACGTTATCCTTCTCTCTATAACATCTTCTTTGAATCCGAAGTTTTTTAGGGCGAAGGCTATTTCATCCTCAACTGTTTCGCTGAACAACTGGTGGTCTGGGTTTTGGAAGACAAAGCCCACGTTTCTGGCTAGAGTTGCCACGCTGGTTTTTGTTGTTTCGACGCTGTCAACGAGGACTCTGCCCTTTGTTGGCTTAAGAAGCCCATTAAAATGTTTAACAAGCGTTGTTTTCCCAGCGCCGTTTTGTCCCATTATGGCAACAAATTCTCCATCATAGATTTTTAGGGATACTCCCTTCAATGCTTCTACGCCGTTTGGATAGGTGAAGTAGACGTTTTCAACCTCAATCATCGTGTTTGAAAACCTCCTTTATCAGCGCTGCCATTTCGTCGGAAGACAATGGAACTTTGTTGCCTAATCTTACCCCGTCTTTACTTAACATTTGATAAAGAAGCGTTGCCTTTGGAATTCCAACTCCAATTAGCTTGGTTTCCTCTGAACTTAAGATCTGGCGTGGTTCACCGTCTATGACTACTTTGCCATCGTCCATTACAATTATGTGATCCGTGTATTTTGCTGTTAAATCCAGTCTGTGCTCAACAAGCACGACGGTTATTCCCAATTTTCTGTTGAGTTCATAAATCACATCGAATATTTTCTTGGCGGTCAACGGGTCAAGAAAGGATGTTGGTTCGTCAAGAACCATTACCTCTGGCTGCATGGCTAAGACCGAGGCAATTGCGACACGTTGCTGCTGTCCCCCTGAAAGCTCGTATGGAGCTCTCTCCCTCAAATCATATATTTCCGTCAATTCCATTGCCCAATCCACTCTCTTGCGAATTTCTTCTCTGGGAAATCCTAGGTTTTCAAGCCCGAAAGCTACATCCTTCTCGACGGACAGGGCGAAAAGCTGGTTTTCGGGGTTTTGAAAAACAAGACCAACATGCTTTGCCAGTTCATAGATTGGGTGTTTGGTGACATCAAGCCCAGCGACTGTTATTTGGCCTTTTAACTCGCCTTGGTAAAAGTGGGGGATTAATCCGTTTAAACATCTGCAGAGGGTTGTTTTTCCGCATCCGCTTGGTCCGGTTATTAGGGTGAATTCGCCTTTCTCTATTTTTATGGAGACGTCTACTATTGATGGTTTTGTTGCGCTTGGATAGGTGTATGTGAGGTTTTTTGCTTCAATCACAGCCATGCTTGTGATGCCAGCCCGATTTTAAGCGGAGATAATCTCTCATTTAAGAGTAGCTACTTAATTATGGCTAGAAAGCTTCTCCTTAAAAAGCCGCAAACAACGCTTAAGCCCAGCTTCAATATCGCCAACACCATTAACCCCAGCGGCTGTTGAATGTCCACCGCCCATACCGCGTAGATACTCACCTAAAGGTTTAGCTATGTCTCTACCCAAGTGTATTCCCGTCATTTCATGAAATTCGCGTGTGCAACGTAGGCTAATCTCCATGTTTTCGTTCTTCTGTCCAGCTACTACTGCAACGTGAGCGCCCAAATCTACTATGGCTCTAGCCGCCGAAGCTTGAAATGCGCTAACATGGGAAAAGGCAAGTATCCATTCTCCAATCTTGAAAATTTTGGCTCTTCTACAAGCCTTTAATCTCGCTACCCGTTCAGAAAAGTCCATGGGTAACGAGAGCATAGATAAGGCTTCTTGCGCGTTTACTCCGGCATCGATGAGTTCTGCAACGGCTTTCAGTGTGGATGAGTTGGCTAAAACAAAATGGCGTGTGTCAAAGGCTATACCCAAAAACAATGCTTTTGCCTCTTTTTCGGCGGGTTTTACACCAGCTTGTTTAAAAAAGTTGTAAACGATTTCGCACGTTGATGATGCCTCTTCGTTTGTTACGCAGATTTTCGCCATTTTTTCTGTTTCAGGATGAGCTGCATGATGGTCTATAACAATCATTGGAGCCTTTGCAGCTTTCACTTTTTCAGCAAGATTGTTCAACTGTTGAATAGTGTTGGTGTCAAGCAGAATTATGGCATCCGCATTCTCTACATTCGGTTGAGCTTTCAACTCTATGGGTAAATGTTTCAAAAGATGCTTTGACAAACGACTTATTCCCTGCGCTGCTCCAATTTCAACCTCCATTTTTGGTCTTAAGCTCTTGAGCAGGCTCGCGAAGGCGTATGCTGAACAGATGGCATCTGGATCTGCGTTATGGTGGCATAATAAGACAACTAGTTTTGCATCTAATTCTTCAAGAAGCTTGGTTACTTCTACGAGCGACATGGCATGTTCCTCAAATATTTTTCGGCGGATGCGAAAGCTTCCTTTACAGCTTCGTTGACGAGTTTTTGCACATCAAAGTCTTTCATTAGAGGTGATAAAGTAACGTCCACATCGATGGTTAATGTCATGGGCTTTGTGCCCTCAGCCTCAACGCTGATGTTCAGCTCTTCTATCCTCTTTAATGGAACTTTTGACGTTATGTATTTTCGTGCGGCTTCTTCCGCAATTAAACACAATTCCTCAATTTGCTCATTCGTCAACTCTGGTAGGCGCAGTTCCTCCACATTCTTCACCTAATGCGCTTTGCGGTCAAGGCGTGGATAATGGACGTAGATCTTCTTGAAGTTTGGCTTGCAAATCCTTCAATTGAGTGCGCAGTCTCTCCTCTTGTTTTCCTAATACCGCCGCGCGGGTGTTTAGAAGTTCCTTCCGCTCGCTTAACTCTGCGGTTATTTTCGCCTTTTCAGTTTTCACCAAAAGCGTGCCAATAGCCTTGTAAATAACCGCGTCATCTCCCATTTTTTGCAGTTCATTTAAGGCTTGCTCGCTTTCTGTCAACTCGATTTCCACTTGTTGCTTTTGAGCCAGAACCGACTGAAGGGTTTGTTGGAGCTGCTGAAGCCTTAAGAGGCGCTCTTGAACTTGAGGTGGAAGTTTCGAAAGTTCTTCACTCACTTATATACACTCCTGTTCTGCACAGCAATAGGCACAGCAGTTAATTAAGGATTTTCTCAAAAACGTCGAAAACCAGAAAAATCACAGATAAAACCTCCACGTAGCAAAAAGGATGGTTCCTATCACCATCATCATCACCATTATAACATAAAGTGCTATCATTATTGCCTCATGGCGACTGGCAATTTTCCCTAACACCCAGTACATAGGGATTAAGGCTAAAGCATATCTATGCAGATTGTTTATGGTCCCGTAAAACAGAATTGTCGGAAATATCGCCAAGGCAAAACCATAATATTTCGCTTCATCATGCCTCTCTTTAAGACCAAGCGATAAAGTGGCAACAAGCAAATCTTTAGACAATAAAAGACCGACGATAACAGTCATTACAAAAATAAGCTCAACAAGAGCAAGAAGCGAATACCCAAGTTTTGGGACTCCTTGAGGAAGCGGATAATCCAAAAGCTGAAAAAAGACGAGAGTAATTGGGTGACTCCAATACTTCA
Source organism: Candidatus Bathyarchaeales archaeon (assembly GCA_049700435.1). Taxonomy (GTDB): domain Archaea; phylum Thermoproteota; class Bathyarchaeia; order Bathyarchaeales; family Bathycorpusculaceae; genus JAVZLH01. Next base: position 6,650 of record JBNAVK010000004.1, on the reverse strand, counting down.
TGTACACCCATTCTCTTACTGGGAAAATACCCGTTCTGACAAACCCATAAAGGCTGAACAACAAGTAAGGTGAAGAAACTATCAATGATTGAAAAAACAAACAGAGACTACGTTTTTCAATTGCTTTGTAAATGAAGGGTATAAAAATCAAAAATCCAGTTGGGCGAGCCCAACCTGCAAGAAAGCCTAAAATCATCGCCTCAAAATTTTTGCCCCCCTCAAGAAAATATAAAGCGGTTACAATCAAAGTCATAAAAAGACACTCCGGGTACACGCACGAATAGAACAAGGAACCAGGCCACACCAAAAACACGGTAGTGGAGAGTAACGCTAAACGACTGTTTTTAAGCACAACCTCGCTTAACTTATAAAAAAAGATTATGAGAATGAAAAACAAAACGTTACTTATTAAAAATCCAGCAACTGCCACTGCTTGGAACTGAGTGAGGAAAATCGTAAATGGCGTTCCCGTTATGCGCATGAGCAAAGGATATAACGGGAAAAAAGCCCAAGCCTCACTAGGGCCTTCAAGTCCAATAGAATATCCGTTTATTGCGATGTTTATGTAATGTCCTGCATCCCAGCGGGAAAAGAGGTTAATTGCCGGTAAGCCTAAATCCCATAAACCCTCGTTGGAAAGAGGTTCTCTAACTCCTATTGTGTAATATCCAACTATTGCGGAGAACAAAACTATAAACCTAGAGGTTAACCCTAGACTTAAAATGATGCCATTAACCCCGCTTTGCTTGAAGAATTTGCCAAAAATTGCGCCAAATTTGGGCATTGCCATAGTATTCGCCAATCCGTCATTCTGTGACGTTTTAGATTTTGATTGGATAATCCTTATCATTTGTTGGTGGTATAAAAGTTTAAGTCACTTGACATTTCTAAATTTTTATATTGTAAGCAAAATGCTTGTGGTTTATAGGTGCCGCCGCTTTGTTGGTTGTCACAATTCCCGCTTGCAATGAATCGCGATTTCTAGAAAAGGCTGTAGAGATATTGATAAAGGAAACCAGCGCCTTAGAAAATGATTACGTTATTGTCATAGCTGAAGATGGGAGTGTGGATGGAACAGACGCTATTGCTCAGCGTTTGGCAAAAGACAATCCGCGCATCATCCATATCCACTCAGACAAGAAACTGGGCAGAGGTTTAGCCCTTAAAAACGCTTGGAAAAAAGTCAACGGCAACGCCTACATCTATGTTGACTGCGATTTGGCTACGGACATGAAATATTACCCCCAGTTAATAGCAGCAGTAAAAAATGGTTATGACCTTGCCACCGGGTCAAGATATGTAAACGGAGCCAAGGTTCACCGTCCGGGACTCCGCCATTTTGTATCAAGAACATATAATTTGCTGATTCGAACTGCTTTTAAAACGCACGTACATGACCACCAGATGGGGTTTAAGGCGTTTTCTGGCAAACTTGTGAAAGACCTTTTAGATGCATGTGAAAGTGCAGATTGGTTTTGGGATACTGAAATTATTGTTCGAAGCATCCATAAAGGTTACAAGTGTCTAGAATTTCCAGTTGAATGGGAAGAAAAGCGTGGAACCAGAACTCCGCTAAAAAGATTGTTGAAAGATGTTTACATTCATGGCAAAGGCTTTTTGAAACTCGGCATCTCCCTAAACAAGCAGACAGCATAAACATGTTAAGTGTGTGCCAAAGTCTGCAATTTTAAAGGTTACTGCTCATTGGAGTTCCAAAACCTCAATAACGTTCATAATTGAGCTTATCCATCTTAAATAAGCATTTAACGCGGCACGCAGAGCCACAGTGTCTCTGGCTTCAACGGTCAAAACCAGAAATTTTTCTCTCTTTTCTATGTTTGCCTTTGAACGGGAAGTGGCTGGCTTTTTAACCTCTGGCTCCAAAGCTTTAGCGAATATTTCTAGATGCTTTCTTGAGGGAAGCTTTAACTTGACAACAGCCTTCGCCTTCAATAATATCTAACTCCAAATTGCATGTGACACTATAATTCGTGGACCAATCTCTACTAATTCTGGCAGAAGTATAAAAGTGATAACTAATTCTTTTTGCGGATTAATTTTGACCTGCATTGCCGCATCATATTTTCTATTAATTGCTTCTTTCAACGAGGAAACTGGTATTGCAAAAAAATCTGATAAAAATTTTTCAAGATTCTTAGCTATAGAATTTTCTTGCGGTGAGGATGCAACTGCTATTGATTTTATCCTTCTCCCCTTCATTGTATCTCCTGCCAGATTTCTTCGAAATTTTATGTTGCGCACATAAATGGTTGGCGGAACTTTTTCCAATCCCTCTGATTTTATATTAAAAAACTGTATCTTTCCAGGTCCGAATTTCCATCTTTCAATAATCATCACTTTTTCAGCGCCAAACTCCACGGATTTTTCTGCTATTCCTTCTAGGCTCAATTTGCCACGGTTTATCCGTATAGCGAAGGGAATATTGTAGCTTATCTCTCTGCAGAGAGTCCTCATGGTTTTGGTTGGTCGCCTCGATGTTGTTAAAAGAATACGCCATTTACTAGTCAAATTTGGAATCACTCGAGTTGAAAACTATTCCTCTTCTTCCTTAACAGCCTTCACCGCCTCTTCAACTGGTGCTCCCTTAGCTACTCGTTTTGCAACTACTCCAAGCTTTGTAGTTGGCGTATAAGCCCCGCCGGCAAACGTGAAGCCGCATTTTCTACATCTCCAAACGCCCACGCTAACCCTCTTAACTCGCGGAAAACCACATTGGGGACATGTATGCGGCTTCTTCATCTCTGTAACCACTTTTACGTAACGTTTTCTAACAGTTGCACCGTAACGGGGTCCAAGCCCGCGGGTTGGTCCAACCTTTTTTGTTCTTCCCAATGCAAGCTCACCATCCTAATTTTTTGCGGATTTCGTCAGCCTTTTTCCTGCCTATCGTAACAGCCTCAAACACTTGTTTCTGTGTAAAGTATCCACTGCCGCCTTTCTGCATGGCGCAGATGTTGCCGTCATCGTCGAAGGCTATGCTGAGCCTTGCATCCATAACCTGCTCCTCATCCAGCCACGGGTCTACGACAAGTTTATCATTTATTTTGGCAAAAGTAACAGTCACCGGATGTCTTCTTATTGGAATTTGAGTGTAACCCGGTTTTATTTTAATTTCGCCCTCCTCAACTTCGTATTTGGGCATTTTTGTGTTCAGCAAGGCAGCCATGGCTGCAAGGGCTGAGGCGTCTATTAGATTTCCATCGTGATTCAGCACATAGACATCCACGAAGATAACAAAGACTTTCTTTCCGGGTTCAATGCACAACTTCCCCACATCAATAGCCTTCGATTCCCTAATTCCACGGTCAACAATTCTGGCAAGTTCTATAGAGTTTTCGTCTGGGGGTCCAGGCTCGAATGTTGGAGAGGCTAACGGCACAAGTTCTGCATTGACTGTTAGGACGCCTTCATCTGGCGTGTCTGAGAATGGTTCGCCAACCTCGATTTTTGTTCCAACCATAACTTCTGTTTTTCCAAGGCAGACTCTCGCTGAACCTTCTGCGCGCTCGATTATTCCCTGTTCAACTTTTATCTCGCGATAATCTGTTAGGCCTCTTCCGTCTAAACGTTTTCCTTTCGCGATTAACTGGGCTATTTGCCTCTGTTTCACGCGGGTAATCACCGTTGACATTACTCTTCAACCTCCTTCACTGACACGTACTTAGCCCTTAAGGCTTCCTTTTGCATGGCATAGATTTTTTTGCATCCTTCGATGGCTAGATTTACAGCTTTTTCAAACTCTTCGGGCGTTAGTATTCCATCCATCTGCAACAGTGTTATAACATTTAGGTTTGGCATTAAAGCCACAGGCACATCAGCCGTCCCAGTCTTATCCTCTTCATCCATCAAGTCCAATACTACCGTGTCGTCAACTTTTCCAGCTGCGCATGCCACAACTAAATCTCGCATTGGGACTCCCGCATCCGCCAATGCCAAGGAAGCAGCTGTTATGCTTGCGCACCTCGTCCCTCCGTCAGCCTGCAAAACTTCTATGAAAACATCTATTGCCGTGCGCGGATAATATTCCAAGAAAATTGATGGTTCAAGGGCTTCCCTGATAACCTTTGAAAGCTCTATTTCCCTCCTCGAAGGCGCTGGCGACTTACGTTCCTGAACTGAGAAAGGCGCCATGTGATAGCGGCATCTCAAAACCGTTCTATCTGGAAGCGCCATGTGTTTGGGATGCAGCTCCCTCGGGCCATATACTGCAGCTAAAATCTTGTTTTTCCCCTGTTCAATATAGGCTGAGCCGTCAGCGTTTGACAACGCGCCAACTTCAATTTTTATCGGTCTCAATTCATCTGGTTTTCTACCATCTAGTCTTAAACCCTTCTTATCAATCAACTTTTCAGTTTTCTGGCTCATTTTTCACTCCCTCCCTTTTTGCCTTTTCTTCCTTTAACATTTGGACTATGCGGTCTGTTAAGCCGCTTGTATGGGACTCTTCCTCAATCTTGTGGATGGCCATCATCGCCAACTGTTCATCCTCCAGATTCTTTCCGGTAATTAATACAATCCCGTTAAGTCCCAAAATTATTTGGCATCCAGTCTCCTGCTTTATCATTGATATCATTGAGCCTTTTCTCCCTATAACTCTGGGAATCTTTGTCGGCGTTACCTTAACTATTTCTCCGCGGGTTATTTTCCCGAGTCCAGGTTCTCCAACGGTCAGCTGCGGGTCATGCGTCCTGTCATAGGCAACTATTTTCGCCACTATCAAGTCTCCAACGTCAAGAACCTGCGACAACTCGTCCTTTTGAGGTCTGAAGGGTCTGCCTAAAACGTCTGAAGCTCTTAAAAGGGCTGGATATGGCGAATTTATGTCCACAACCCAACCGTTGAAGCCTACTTCTACAACTGTTCCTATAACGGTGTCTCCAACTCTTGGGATGTAAAACGCTCTTAAGGCAACAACGTTAACTTTTTTGTCTTCGTAGTCAACTAGCCCAATTCGCGAAGCATATATCCTGTTGTCTTCCTTGTAGGTGTTTTCTCCAGCTATGTAATCGCCTTCGGCAATCAAATCTCCCGGGGTTACAAGCTGTCTTCTTTCAAAAAATGTCGGCAAATTTATCACACACCATAACAATTTTATGCGATTATCTTTGCTTCACCGCTTCCTTTAGTTACTTCCCCAAGTTTTTCAAGGAATGGTCCATATAAGCCTGCTGGCATTTCAAGAACTCCATACCATGAGCCGTCCGCGCGCCACTCTTCCCTCTTAATTGCTCCAAAAGCTTTTATTGCGCCGTAGGCTCTCGCTGAATACTCGGCTGGTATATGAACTCCTACAGATACTTGTTCTATTTTTAATGGCAAAATTGAACGCAAAAGTTTAATTATTTCTCTTGCTTGTTCCTCCACTGGCTTGAATGGGTCTATCGAGTAATGTATTTGTTCCATGGCGTTTTCTATTCTCAGCGGTGGGTGTGGAAGATTTGTTTTGGGGTCAACCGCCTGCCGAGATATGAAGTCTATTATCTGTTTTCTTTTGTCCTCAATCATTTTCCTCCGCTGTTCCGTTGTCAACTGGATTGTGCCCTTTTTAAGTATTATTTCCGCTATTTTCAGCGGGTCTGTTGTGCCAAAGGCTTTTTGTAGGCTTCCTTCAGCGACCTTCGTGCCTTTATTTGCGTCCGAAAAAATTGTTTCGGCTGCTAGAACCTCTGTTATGGATGAAATTTTTCCCATGCGGTAGTCTAGCGCCTTTTGCGGTTTTACAAGAACTTCAAAGTGCTCATTGTCTTTTGTTATGCGCGCAACAGTGTATTTTTCACTCATCAGCATTTCACTTGCCAGAACCTAACGCTTTTACATAGCCCTCAATTTTTTCGTCGCTTAACATCTCCATCTTCTTTGTTGCTGATGGGATGACCGCGATTTTTATTCTGATGGGTAGTTGCCTTGCCTCTAAAGCCTTCATTAGGCATTTTACAGCAAGTTTTATGGCTTCATCAAGTTTCATGTCTTCACGATACTCGTCTTTCAAAATCGAGAGCACGGTTTCTCTTCCCGCACCTATGGCTGTTGCTCTATATCCCCTATAGGTTCCGCTTGGGTGAGTGTAAAAAACTCGGTTTCCCGTCTTGTCCACCCCACCAAAAATTATCGAAACCCCGAAGGGTCTCACGCCTGCATGTTGGGTGTAAAGCTGTTTGATGTCGCATGTCCTTTTTGTCACCACTTCAACGTCTATGGGTTCATCATACGTTAACCTGTTGCTTTGAGCGTAAATCCGCGCTTGGTCTATCAAAATTCTTGCGTCGGAGCTTAAACCAACTATCGCCGCCCCAATATGCTCGTCAATCTTGAAAATCTTCCAAGAATATTCCGCCTCTTCTAAAGGCTCAACGTTTTCCTCGGCTCCCAAAACAACTCCTTCAGAGCAACGCATCCCCAAGATTGTTGCTCCACGGTTAACAAGCTCCATTGCGTATTCAACTTGGAAGAGTCGCCCGTCTGGCGAGAAAACGGTTATAGCTCGGTCATACGCTCCCGGCGCTGCAAACACAGACATTAACTATCAACCTCACACTATTCCTTTATCCACTTGCAGACTTTCATATGACAACTAAACTAAAAACCTTTTCCTAAGTCTTTTTTGACTTTTCCTTAGTGGTCTGTCTCTG
>JBNAVK010000003.1:0-71644 GCA_049700435.1 Candidatus Bathyarchaeales archaeon | reverse complement strand
GATATATGAATTATTGAAAAGGTGAAAAATTGTCAGTATGTAAAAAATGCGGTAGCAAAGTAAGCGAGGAAATGGCTTTTTGTCCAAAATGCGGAGCACCATTGAAAGCCCCAAAAGTTTCTGCTGTAGAGCAAGAAGCTAGACCACGCAGGGATGAAAAAGCTGAGAAGCATGAGAAACACGAAAAGAAGGAAAAGGGAGAAAAGCACGAGAAAAGTGAATTTTCTTATTTAGGCTTGATAATAGGCGGGTTAATCCTCATAATTATCGGTTTTACTTCATATCTTCAAATAACTGGCGTAATTGACGTTAAAGTTAGAGAAATTCTTTGGGCTATATTCTTGATAGCTGTTGGAATCATACTGATTTTCGGCGCATTTTACGCCATGACAACGGCTAAAAAGAGAAATCCGATGCCTTAGGTTAACCATCCGAGAAAAAATCTATAAAGCCTATGTTCCGTACGCGTCAAAAACTGGTTTCGCCCAATTATACGGAAATAGCATTTTCCAGCAGCTTCTATCAAGTCTCCAATTTCATATCTTGGAAACAGGCAGGAAGAAATTATAAGTTTGCCCCACTCTCCTCGCTTAAGCTCGTGTAACATTTTAACGCCTTTGCTAGTTTCTACTTCAAACAAGTACGTGTCGTAATTGGGTGAAATATATGGCAAGTCATCATATTGTTGTCCGAAAACGCCTTCCGTGGCACTGTAAATCTCAACCACTGGAACATTTCCGTAAAATTCCCGGAGTTTTGGCGCATACCGAAATTGGATTTTTCTTACGCTTGTACAGAAAAGCGCTCGAACCTTCCAAACGTCTTTAGGCTTCTTCCCATGCTTCTTTTTCATGTATCTTGCAAAAGCAAGAATTATGGGCGTTACACCCATAGCTGCTGTTACGTTTTCATTCAATGCCTGTTGATAGACCAGTTCAAACCTTTGCTCCCAATCGCTTCTGCCGATGCCAGAGCCTAAAGCGTCTATTTCCTCTTGGCGCGGAATGAGACTGAGCTCGTTAAGCATGGGATTAAGCTTAGCATACGTGCCAGAGCTGTAGCCATAGTTGATTTCTTTCCCGTCAATCATCATGGCGTGAACAGTAGATGGAAAATTCAAGTTGATAATCCGTCCACTCAACAATTCAAAATCCTGTTTTCTCAAAACATAATTTACCAGCACCCGCGCTCCACAAACAAAGATTTGCTCAATGTGGGTTTTAGTTACTGGAAGAACTTTTGCCTTACCCGTGGACCCGCGTGTCATAACCCAGCACAAAACAGGCTCTGGAAGAATAGTCGAATAATCTCCTTTCACAACTTCTGTAAAATATGGATTAAGAGTGGTGTAATTTGCAACTGGAAAGTTGCATCTAAAATCAGCTAAATCCTTAACTTGAGAGACGTTGTGAACTTGTCCGTAACGGGTTTTGGAATACTGGCTAACTAACCTTTCCAGAACCAGTTTTTGATGTTTCTCCGGGTTCTTTAAGGATTCATACCACGAATCGACGATAGATTCTGGAACGTTTTCTTTTTGAAACATCTCCGATGCAGAAGATAATTTGCGAAGCTTAGTTATATACGTTAGTTTAAACTATGTATTTGTCTGTTTTCTCGAAGTCTTTAACGATTTCCATAACACGTTTTCTAGCGTTAACGCGACCCAAAGGCACAGCTTCAAGCAGAGCCCATGGTGTTTTCTCTGCAATAATAGTGGCGATGTAATTTTCTCCAAAACATTTTCTCGCAATTTCATATACAAGTCTTCTAGTTTTCACTTCTGAAAATGCGCCTAAAGCATGCAGATACTCGTGTAAAAGCAAGTTGTAGATTAAGGCGTTAACAACCCGCTTGTTTTTGATTGAAGCTTCAGCGATTTCAACAAGTCTTCTGTTCAAAACAATGTTGTTGGTGCCAACAGGGTGGTAGGCGCCCAACTGAAGTGGTAAATCGTCAAGAAAAAGCATCATCCCGCCTCTTCGGATGTTCAAAGAAAAAGCCACAGTGTCTTTAACAACTTCCCAAATTTCGCCGTAACTTGCGGCTTTTTCTAATCTGTTGCGAAAGTCTTCAATTACCGCATCTTTGTCTTCGCCCATTATTCTACATCCTCAAATGTAATATTTGAAAACAAGCCTTTAAATTGCGTAGTTTTCAGTCTATAACATTATGTGTGCACGAAAACAAATAAATTATAGCACATAGACTTTAGGCATGGCTTGGAGGCAAAATTTGTGGCAAGCATAGTTCTCGTTAGAGACGTCATGTCAAAAGACGTTAAAGTTGTTCGCCCAGACACAAGCGTCAAGGAAGTTGTAGCCACAATGAACAAGTTTGACATAGGCTCCATAATCGTCGTTCAAGGCGAAAGACCAGTGGGCATAATCACGGAGCGAGACATTCTAAGAAGGCTTGTGGGTCCGTCATTAGCTCCTGAAACCTTAACCGCTAGGCAGATTATGACAAGCCCCGTTATATCCATAAATGAGATGGCAAGCATTGAAGAAGCTGCAAAGCTTATGGCAAAGAAGAAGGTTAAGCGATTGCCCGTTATGAGCGACGACAAACTTGTTGGCATACTAACCTTCACTGACATAGTGTTTAAGATGCCCGCGTTGCTCTCGGTTCTTGAAGAAATAGTTAGACCCTATCGCCGTTCTTAATGAAACTCTGGTTTGGGCTTTCCCAATTTTCTATCTAAACAAGCCCTTACAAAACCGTAATATTCAGGGTCTGGTCTTCCAGGGCGGCTTTTGAATTCGCCGTGAAATTGCGAAGCGAAAAAGAAATAGTGGTCTGGAAGTTCCAGAATCTCCATTCTTCTGCCATCTGCGCTTTTTCCTGAAAAAATCATGCCATGCTCCTTTAAAGTCTTCAAGTAGTCAAGGTTAACTTCAAACCTGTGACGGTGGCGCTCAAAAATTTCGCTACTTTTATAAAGCGTATAAGCTATGGTGTTTGGTTCTATCAAAATTTTATGCGCCCCCAAACGCATAGTAGCCCCCTTATACTCTATGGCGCGTTGTTCTGGCATTAGGTCAATGACTGGATGAGGCGTGTTAGGGTCTATTTCTTTGCTGTTTGCTTCTTTTAAGCTGCAGACGTTTCGTGCAAATTCTATTACTGCAAGCTGAAAGCCGTAGCATATGCCCAAAAATGGAATGTTGTTTTCTCTCGCGAAACAAATCGCCATCATCTTTCCTTCAGTGCCTCTTGGACCAAACCCGTATGGAACGAATATTCCATCAAACTCCTTCAGAGTCTCTATTTTTTTCGGGGCTTTTTCAAATTCTTCAGCCTCTATGTAAGCGATGTTAATTTTTGTTTTGCACGCCGCCCCTCCGTGGCGTAAAGCCTCATTCATGCTGACGTAACTGTCTGCTAACCCAGCATACTTGCCGACCAAGGCGATTTTTACTTCGTGTTCTGGATTTAGAACCGCATCCACAAATTTCTTCCATTCTCTGAAGTCTTGTTTTCGCTCTGAAAAGCCTAGCCGCTTACATATGAAGTCGCCCATTCCCTGTTCGTCTAAAATTAGTGGAACTTGGTAGATGGATTCGACGTTGTAGGAGCAGAAGACAGCGTTTTCGGGAATTGTTCCAAACAAGGCAATTTTCCTTAAGGCTTCAGCATCTATCATTTTCGGGCTTCTGGCAACTATGATGTCTGGTTGGATGCCGATGCGCCGCAACTCGTTGACACTGTGCTGCAGCGGCTTAGTTTTCAACTCTTTTGTAACGTCCAAAACTGGAACCAAAGCGACATGCACATACAAAGTGTTTTCAAAGCCTTCTTCAAGGCGCATTTGGCGAATAGCCTCAAGGAAGGGTAAGCCTTCAATGTCGCCGACTGTGCCGCCGACCTCTGTTAAGACAACATCAACGTCTGAAGCCTTTGCAACCGCCCGAATGCGGCTTTTAATCTCATTCGTCACATGCGGCACGATCTGGACGCATCTTCCCAAGAAGTCGCCGCGCCTTTCTTTTTCAATAACAGCCTTATACACTAAACCAGTTGTGATGTTGTTTTCCTTCCGCAAGTTCAAGTCTAGAAAGCGCTCGTACCATCCCAAATCAAGGTCTGTTTCTCCCCCGTCGTCTGTCACGTAAACTTCCCCGTGCATGTAGGGGTTCATTGTTCCAGCGTCAACGTTCACATAAGGGTCAATTTTTATGGCTGTGACTTTTAAGCCTCTTGTCTGAAGCATTTTTCCAATGGAGGAAGTTAAAATTCCCTTACCAACTGAGCTTAAAACGCCGCCCGTTACAAAAATATATTTAACCATGTTCTTTTTGCCTCGCAATAACCTAAACCTCTCAAGCAGTATTAATATAACTTTTTTGCACCTAAATATCCTAGCGAAGGAACGCCAACATGAGCATCCGCAGAAGCCCAAGCGTTGTTTACTGGCTTGAAAACACGCTATACCTCAACATAACAAACAAATGTCACAACAACTGCTACTTCTGCCTAAGAAATTTCATGAACGGCGTAGGCGGCTTCAACCTCAAACTCCAAAAGGAGCCATCCGTCAACGACGTGATAAGCGAACTTCAGAACTTCATAAACATGAAAAATTGGAGGGAAATAGTCTTCTGCGGCTTCGGCGAGCCAACGGAAAGGCTTGACTGTTTATTAGAAGTAGCGCGGTGGATAAGGCGATATTACGGGAAAATCGCTGATGTAAGATTGGATACAAACGGTCAAGGGTTTTTGCTCAATGAAAATCGAGATGTTTTAAGGGAACTCAAAGAGGCTGGAATAAACAGGATAAGCGTGAGCCTAAACGCTCACAACAAGGAAACTTATAATCAAGTATGCCGCCCAGCTTTCAATAACGCCTTCAAAAACGTTCTAGAATTTGTCAAGAAAGCAAAGAGCAACTTTGATGTTGAAATAACTGCTGTAGCAGTTTCAGAAGTTGACATTGCGAAGGTGGAAGAGATTGCGCGAGAAATCGGAGTGCGGTTTAGGCGAAGGGAGTATATAAGCGGCTTCTGGTAACTTGCACCTTTTACTGCGAACTTTCTGCTTGGTTTATGATAGATTCTATCTGCTCGCTGCTGAGCGGTAGCCCGTGAAGAAATTTTCCACGAGCATTAATTTCTTTCAAAACAGTTTCCTTTAGCGGTAACGCCTTTTCAAACTCCTTAACATATTTGAATTCGATAGCCGCTTTCCAACTATTCCTTTCGCATTCATGTCTCTCCTCTTCAGAAAGTTCATCCAAACCGTAAATGTTGCTGATGACTCCATAGCCGATTATGGAATCTCCAACACTGGTTTTATGCACAAAAAGTATGGTTTGCTCACGCTTCCATTTTCTTCTAGCGCCCGTATAATACATAGCAGTATCAAAAACTTGGTTAACCCACTTTTTTGTCGCTATTCTTAAAATGTAGCCAGCTCTTTCTCCCATAAAGCCCCCAAATCTATTAGGGACGGTATAGCTATTTAATTTTTCAGGACTTGTTCAAATGCCCTTCATAAAAAGAATAGGCGTAAAAGTGCACAAAATAACTGAAAGCTTTTTAAAAGCAATACCGTAAAGAGAATTTACTGCAATAATCTTTGAGAAGATGTAAAATGGAGCGAAAAGAGGAAATCGCAAACAAAGCCTCTAAACTTGCCGAAGAATTTGAAAAGAAATGCACGGGATGCGCTCAGACCACCATCGCAGGTATTTTTGAGGCGTTAGGCATAAAGAATGACGACGTTTTTAAAGCGGCAAGCGGGTTAGCTGATGGATTAGGATTGACAGGAGACGGCACTTGCGGTGCTTTGGTGGGCGGCGCCATGGCAATCAGCTACCTTTTCGGTCGGGAGCGTAAAGATTTTGAAGACATGTTTAAACCCATGAAATCCTATTTGTTAGCGAGAAAGCTGCATGACCAATTCGTTGAGAAATATGGCACTTGCCGATGCTCTGATCTGCAAAAGTCGCTGATGGGTCGAACATTCAACCTTTTGGACAAAAAGGAATTCGATGAAGCGGTAGAATTCGGCATGGTAGATTACTGCTCAAAGGTTGTAGGAACCGCCGCTAGACTAGCAACAATCATCATATTAGATGAGTGGGAAAAAGAAAACTACAAAAAACAAACCATTAAATAGGCAAATTGCCCCCGAAAAATTTTAACGCAAAGCTCCATATTCGTCAGTATAAGGGATGATGTTAAACGTTTGATTTAAAATTGAGATTTGATAAAAATCTATGCGCAACATGTCCCACATATGATTGCCTCGTTAAATGCCAATACATGAACATAGACAGAGAAACAGCCAAATTAGAAATGGAAAAACTAATCAACGGCGAAGACTCCTTTGTGCTACACGAATGCGCAACATGTTATGCATGCGAAGAATACTGCAAAAGGGGAAACCACCCATTCTATTTGATTACGGATCTCCAAGAGGAAAAGGGCATACTGCCGATGCCTAAACCCCTCGTAAAACAATGGGTTAACATCGGTGTTCCAGGAAGGAAAGATATTCAGCAATTTTGGGACGCGAAGGAACCAGTAATCTCCCTCTGCCTTTTCCCAGAATACATAAGTTCAATTCAGGGAAAACTCTTCGAAAACGTCTCAATAATTTTGGGAAGATACTTCTTCTGCCAACTTGCATATCTCCATTTTGGAAAACCTTCTTTGATAAGGGAGAGGCTTCCAGGGATAATAGAGAACATTGCCAGACACGGCTTTAAAGAGGTAATATTCTTTCACGACGAGTGTTATTCAACCTTAACCTCCTATGCACGAGCCTACGGCATCGAAGTTCCCTTCAAACCCATTCATCTCTTTGAGCATCTCTATAATAAGCTGAAGGAGCATGAAAGGGAGATAAAGCCGCTGAACGTAAAGGTGGCATACCAACGAAACTGTTCAACCAGATTAGCTCCAGATAAAGAGCACTTTGTAGACGACATTTTCAGCCTTATAGGCGTGCAGAGGGTTAAAAGGAAATATGATGGGGAGAACGCCCTATGTTGCGGCGGCATCATCAGAGGACTGCAAAGATACGACCTTTTTGTCGATGTGCAAAAAAGAAATGTGGAGGACATGGCTAACGCTGGAGCTGAATACTGTGTTTTCAACTGCCCCGCATGTTTTTCCTCTTTGTCAGAGGCCGTAGCAAAAAGAGGAATAAAACCAATAATGATGCACGACCTCTGTAAACTCGCTTTAGGTGAGAAACCAGTTGGATGGAAGTGACCTGTATGAATAGAATATACAAGTCCTTAGCTGAAATAGTAGGAGAAGAACACGTCTCAAACAGAAAAGAAGAGCTCTACATCTATTCACGTGACCCTGGCTTGATGGAGCCCCACGAACCAGACTACGTTGTCATGCCAAAGACCACTGAGGAAGTGCAAAAAATAGTTAAACTGGCTAATGAAGAGAAAATACCAGTAGTCCCTGTTGGAGGTTCACTAAGCTTATCTGGTTTGGTGATTCCCCACCGTGGGGGTATAGTGCTAGACCTTAAAAGAATGGATGAAGTTTTGGAAGTAAACGAGAAGAGTAGATACATTATTGTTGAAGCTGGCATAACTCAAGGCAAACTGAAAGCTTATCTGGAAAAGAATCATCCAAACCTGAGACATTCAATTCCAGACGCTCCTCCATCAGCAACTGTTGTTGGAAACATAGTAATCCACGGGCAAGGACGCTTGTCTCAGCAGTACGGCTTCAATTCCAGCATGGTTACTGGATTAGAAGTTGTGTTGCCAACTGGAGAAGTATGTAAAATCGGGTCATGTTCCGTAAGTCCCTTTTGGTTTTCGTTAGAGCCTTTGCCAGACTTAGCTGGCCTCTTTTTAGGATGGTTTGGCTCAACAGGAATAATCACAAAGTTGGGTCTCAGACTTTACCCAAAGAAAAAGCTAAGAGACATCGAGGTTTTCGTTGTGGAAGATCCAAACTTAGTTCCAGACGTAATCCACAGGGTTACTTACACCGAGATGGCAGAAGACATTTTTGTTAACGCCCAACCTTACCCCCTAATATTCAAAGACATCATAATGATAGGAATTTGCATAACCGGAGACTCCGAGGATGAACTCGAATTCAAGAGAAAAATGATCTGGAATGCCCTACGCACCCACATCGACAGCAAAGAAGGCGGATTCATGATGCTAACACCAGATGCAAAACAGGAACTTTTGGAACTGCCAACATCCAGCACAACAAGATTCGCAGATGTGATGAAGGGCGGCGGATTCGAATATTGCGGACCTATCATACCCATAGAAAAATTTCCAGAAGCCTTCCAAAAACTGCTTGAAATATCTTCTAAATATGGGATCACTTACGGGCATGCGGGGCGAGTTATTGGAAGAGGCCATTGTATGATGTTTTCCTTCGGATATCCTTTCAATCGCGCTGACCGAGACAACATAGAGCGCACGAAGAAAGCATTGTATGAATCGGGCATGGCGAGTTTGGATGTTGGGGGTGTTCCTTGGAAACCTGAGGTTCCCGTTCAAAAAATGGTCATGGAGAAAATGGATAAAAACACTCTGGAATTGATGAAGCGCATAAAAGAGTTGCTTGATCCTAACGGAATCATGAATCCTGGAAACTGGGAGGCGTAAAGATGAATGCATACAGTGAACAGTTACATAGGTGTTTTAGATGCGGCTATTGCAAGTTTCCCGATGATTTCGCAGATTTCAACTGTCCATCTTACAGCAGATTCCGATTTGAAACCTACTCGACAGGCGGACGACTTTGGCTCGTGCGGGCTTGGTTAAACAATGAAATCGGTTGGTCAGAGCACCTTGCAGAAATTGTATTCTCATGTGTAACGTGTAAAAACTGTGTTGAATGGTGTCCAATGGCTTTTAGCAGCGATATCGTCGACTGGATAGTGGCTGCAAGAAGCGACATCATTGAGAAAGGCTTCGCTTTGCCAAAAGTCAGAGATTTCTTAAACAACATAAGTAAACATGGAAACCCTTGGGGGATACCAAGAAGTAAAAGGGACGAGTGGGCCAAAGGCGTAAAACGTTACAGACCAGGCGACGAGTACCTCTTCTATGTAGGATGCGTAGGCTCATACGAAGAGCGAGGACAAAGAATGGCTAAAAACCTTGCTGAATTATTAGATAAGGCAGGAGCATCCTTTGGAATTCTTGGAACCGAAGAGGATTGTGATGGAAACGAGGCTTATATGCTTGGTGAGATGGGGCTTTTCCAAGAATTAGCCAATAGGAACGCTCAGAAATTCAAAGAGCTTAATGTTAAAAAAATTGTCACCCTTTCACCGCATGCATACAACTCTATGAAAAACAAGTATCCAAGCTCTGGCGACTTCGAAGTATTTCATTACACGCAACTCTTACTGGAAACGATTAGGAAAGGAAAACTAAGGTTATCAGAGCTTAACGCTAAGGTTACTTACCACGACCCTTGTTTTCTTGGCAGATACAACGGAGTCTATGACGTGCCAAGAGAAATTCTGAAAAGCATTCCGGGAGTTGAACTTGTAGAAATGAAGAGAAATAGGGAAAATTCTTTCTGTTGCGGTGGGGGAAGCGGCAACATTGTTATGGACCTTTTGGGTTTGTCGACGGAAAGCCCCAACAGAATTAGGGTTAGGGAAGCCTATGAAACTGGCGCCGAAGTTTTGGCTGTGGCATGTCCAAGTTGCATGGCGATGCTTGACGACGCAGTTAAAGCCGAGGGATTAGAAGATAAAATAGTTGTTAGGGATATAGCTGAGCTTGTAAATGAATCAGCCAAGTAGCGGGATTGTGCGCGACAAATTCATGGGTGTATCGCTATTTTAATTTCACTCTTTGAAGTGGCAAGAACTTCAAAAGCCTCTTTAATTTCGCTAAGCTTCATCCTCCTAGTTACTAACGGTCTAACATCAACAGTTCTCGAAGCGATTAGGCTGAGGGCTTTCCTAAAATGCAACGGAGTAGCGTGAAAAGTGCCTAGGACAGTTAACTCTCCATAATGAAGAGTCTCCGCGTTAACCTTAATTTCCGTGCCGGGCGGGCATCCGCCAAATTCGAGAACTGTTCCGCCCTTTCTGGCAAGTTTTATGGCTTGCTCCCACGTGGAAGGCAACCCTATGGCTTCAATCACCACGTCTGCGCCATACCCATTCGTTAACTTTTTAACGCTTTCTACAACATCGGCTTTACCAGCGTTAACAACTTCGTCGGCTCCAATTTTTAACGCAAAGTTCAGTCGTTCATCAACAAGGTCTACAACTATGGCTTTTTCAACGCCCATTTTCTTAACCGTTAACAAGTGCAGTAACCCAATAGGTCCAGCACCTATAATCGCAACAGTGTCGCCAAGCTTTACATGTGCTTCTTCCACGCCGTGAAGCACACAAGCCAACGGTTCAGTGATGGCTGCTTCTTCATAAGAGATATGCGATGGAATTTCTTGCATGTTCACTAAAACCATGCGCGCTGGAACCTTTATGTATTCGGCGTAGGCGCCCCAAAGCCAAACCATATCCTCGCAAAGATTATACTTTCCTTTCTGGCACATGACACAACGCAAACACGGCGCACTGTTACCAGCGCGGACACGCATACCCTTCTTTGGCCATTCAAGTCCCTCTCCAACTTCAGCGACTTCGCCAGCCCATTCATGCCCAAAGATTGTTGGGAGTTTTATCACTTTTTCAACGTAGCCCCTCTGGTATATTTTGAGGTCTGTGCCGCATGTTGTTGCCGCCTTAACCTTTACAAGAACTTCTCCAGCGTTGACTTTTGGGATTTCAACGTCTTCAATTCTCAAGTCTTTTACGCCGTAAAGCATTGCCGCCTTCATCTTTCATCACTCATTGAAAACGACAACTTTCAAGCTTTCTTTATTTTCTAGGGCTGTTTTAAACGCTTTCGCCGCGTCTACAAGCCTAAAACGATGCGTTATAAGCCCATTAAGATTAAGTTTTCCAGACGCCATAAGTTCTAACGCCTCTCTGGTTTCTATGTGCGAGGTTGAGTAAGAAGGAATTAAGCGGATTTCGGAAAAGAAAAGTTCTTTCGGACTTATCTGCAAATTCTCTCCAGGCTTTGTAGGCGCGAAAATGCAGAGTGTTCCGCCTTTACGACAAGCTTTCAACCCCATTTTGTAAGCTTCTAAACTTGGTGCAGTGACGACTGCCACGTCAACGCCTCTTCCATCAGTTTCCGCCACAACAACATCAAATAAATCTTCTTTCACAGCGTTGACGGTAACATCTGCTCCGAATTTCCGCGCCATATCCAACCGAAAATCAACTAGGTCGCACACAATGGTTTTTTCTGCACCGAAAATTTTTGAGAGTGCATTGTGGATTACGCCTGTTGCCCCTGCGCCTATTATGGCTATTGAGTCTCCCTTTTTGATGTTGCATTTTTTGAGCGCCCGCAGACAACAGCCGACAGGCTCTATTAGAGTGGCTTCTTCAAACGATAATGCGTCTGGAATCTTCAAAGTGTCTATCTGAAGGTTTGGGGCTGGAACTTTAAAATATTCTGAGAAACCGCCTGGCTCAATGTTTGTTTCGTGAAATTGACTACAAAGTGTGTAGTCGCCGTGCATGCAGTAATGACATTTTAGACAAGAAACATGATGATGCACGAAAACTCTGTCGCCAACATCAAAACCCTTAACTTTGCTCCCTTTTTCAACAATTGTCCCAGCGGGTTCGTGACCTAGGACAAGTGGTGCCCGACTTTTAAGATACCAGTCCATTAAGTCTGAGCCGCAGACTCCGCAAGCCCTCATTTTTACAAGGGCTTCGTTTTCGCCTATTTTTGGAACGGTTTTTTCCTCAATTCGTATGTCGTTTAATCCGTAGTACATGGCGACTTTCATTCTGGGTCAATGATTCTTGCTTTGCTATGCACTTAAGACTTTCCAGAGGCAGCGCCAATGCGCATGCGATTTTATAACAAGTTTTACATATGGTTTTTATACAAGTTCTAATGAAAATCAGCTTTAAACGTGTGGTGATGTTTATGAAGATTGAGAAGCCAGAACTTGTCGCCTACATACTAATAATCGTGGGCTTAGTGCTGCTAATATTCACTTTCATCATGGCTTACCTAATGCTAATCGCCGACCCAAACATTTTGCCAGCGTTAAACCTTTCAGAAGCTTTAGGCGAAATTCTCGGACCAATCGCTGCAGCCATAATAAGAATAATGTATTTGGGCGTTATGGGCTGGATTGGGTCTATCGCAACAATAAGAGGCATACAGCTCTATAAAGAGTCTAAGCCGACGACGCAACAACCGCCTACACAAGCGGTTACGCCCAAAGCTGAGGAAGAGAAGAAGTCCGAAAATGTTTAGCAACGAACTTGCTTAGCGTTGTGAGGGAACGCTGTCTTGCGGCAGACAATTAGGGCTCTCGGCTGGTTAATTGCGCTTCTATGGATTTTCACACTCTTATTACCCGTTACAGTAGGCTTATCATTGTCAAGGCTTCTCGAATCAAAAGCCATGGGCATCCAAGAACCAACATTTTCTTTCCAAAACGGAAACTTCTCCATATCTATGCCCTTCTACGTGAACAACACAGGCTTTTACGACCTTTCAGACATAACCGTAAACGTGCAAATCCGAAAAGAAAACAAGACAATCTCAACATTTTCGACGCATCTGCCAGATGTTCCCTCTGGCGTGCTGGTTAACTCTAGCTGCGATTTATCAGCTAGCCTAGAAGAACTAGCCTCAAAAGATACGGGGATCTTCACGAATGACACTGAACTGCTGGTGGATGCTGGTTTAAGCTTTAGAGTGGCTTATGTGATAGCTTTTGGGGTTTCCATGACTTTTCCTACTTCATGGAATGCGCCGTTCCATAATCTGACAGCGTCAAACTTCACCTACGACGGCGTCAACAAGTTCTCAATGCTGCTAAGTTTTGAAAATCACGCCCAATTTCCAATATATGGTTCGCTTGCAGTCAAGCTTTACAATGACGAGAATGTGCTGCTTGGCAACACAAGCAAATCCATAAACGTTCTTTCCGAAGGGTCTTTCAACAACGTTTTTGAGATAACAGTAGACGAGCCTTCCAAAATTACAGCCAATGGCTTAATCCGCGTATGTTTTGAAGAAGTGCAAATCTGGGAGGGCAGGTGGACTTTATGATTGCTGAAATTGAGGAAAGAAGGAGTTATAGAAGGCTTATTCCGAGAATTGCAAAGGCGACGCTTGCAACTGCGGTTGTCGGCGTCTTTCTTTTTGTCGTCTGGATTTTTATTTCAATGTTTTTTTCGGGCTTTCCAGAGTACATTATGTCTTTTGCGATTTTGGCTTGGGCGACAATCTTTTTCACATTTGCAATTAAAGTTTGTGAAGGCACAATTTACAAGCACATATTCAGCATTTCGCAATCATTCTTCCTAATAATTTACCTCTCTTACGCAACAAACTTTGGCGTTCTAACCCTCAATTTTGAAGAATTCCAGTTTACAGTTGAGTTTGTGCCTTTATTGGCTTTGATGATTGTTATATGCTTGTTGTCTTTGGCTAGGGGAATCCTTCAAGCCTTAGAGTTCACTTCTCAAAGCCCAAAAGACTAGTTCTAGGGTTCGAGGTTTTCTGGCGCTTCCATGTAACGCTTCACTTTCTGGAGAAACTCGGCTGCTGGGGCGCCGTCAACGATTCTGTGGTCGTAGGAGAGGCTTAAAGCCATGGCTTGTTTTGCTTCAATTTTTCCTTCAACAACAAACGGTTTCTGAACAATTCTTCCAACGCCTAGAATGGCTGCCTCTGGCGGGTTAATTATTGGCGTGAAAAAGTCTACGCCATACATGCCTAAGTTTGAAATTGTGAAGGTTCCGCCGCTAACCTCTTCCCTAGAAAGTTTTCCTCTTCTCGCCTTCTCAGTTAAAGCGTTTATTGCTTCTTCTATTTCCTTCAAAGATTTTTTGTCAGCGTTGCGTATCACTGGAACAACCAAGCCTTGCCCAGTAGCGACAGCCACCCCAACATTCACGTCTTCAAAAACCCTTATTTTGTCTCCGTCAAAAGTTGAGTTTATTATTGAGTGTTCTTTGAGGGCTTTAGCAGAGGCTTTCACAATAATAGCCGTATAAGACACTTTAAGCCTTTCATGCAGTTCCGCGGCTTTTGAAACATCAACCTCCATCATTATCGTGCTGTGGGGCGCTGTTTTGAAGCTTGCAGAAACCCGTTCTGCAGACGTTCTCCTAAAGCCGCTTAGCGGGATGATTTCCTTAACTTTCGGCAACAGTCCGCGAGTTTCCTCTATAAACCTTTGCACATCCTCTTCAACTATTCGCCCATCCGGACCGCTTCCAACAACCATTGACAAGTCTATGCCATGTTCCTTTGCGAGACGTTTTGCAGCTGGAGAAGCTCTAATCTTCTCTTCAACTTCAGCCTCTTCTTTAAGCGCTGTTTCCGCAAGGATTTCAGCCTCTGAAAACGCTTCATCAGGAGCTGTTATAACCGCTAAAACGGCGTTTACTGGAGCGTCTGCGCCTTCTTCCACCAAAATTTTTCTCAGTATGCCCGAGGCTGGCGCTTCTAAATCGTATGTTGCTTTTTCTGAGATTATTTCAACTATTGGCTCGCCTTTTTCGACTGTTTCGCCTTCCCGTTTATACCATTTGCCAACTGTGCCAACTTTCATCGTCAAACTTAGTTTTGGCATAACAACTTTCGTCGCCATTTTACACAATCTCCTTAACTGCTTTGATTATGGCTTTTTCGTCTGGAATCACATAATTTTCTAATGTGGGGCTAAACGGTATGGGCGTGTCTGGTTCTGCCACACGCTTTATTGGAGCATCTAGGTAATCAAGGGCTTCTTCAGCCACAACAGCCGCAATTTCCGCAGTTACGCCAGCAGTTTTGCAGTCTTCACTTACAACCACCAGCCTGCCGGTTTTCTTAATAGACTTTATTATCGCTTGTTTATCCAAAGGCGTTAAAGTTCTAGGGTCAACAACCTCAACGCTTTCGCCTTCTTTCTCCAATTCTTCAGCCGCTTTAAGCGCCTTATGAACCATGTAAAGCGTAGCAACCACGGTGACATCTTCCCCCTCGCGTTTTACGTCAGCAACACCAAAAGGAATAGTATAATCTTCCTCTGGAACCTCGCCTTCTAATGGATAGAGCAGTTTATGCTCACAGAACACGACTGGGTTGTCGCCGCGGATAGCCGCTTTCAAAAGCCCCTTCGCATCATAAGGCGTTGAAGGAACAGCCACATACAAGCCTGGAACATGCATAAACCATGCTTCAAGACTCTGCGAATGATGAGAAGCAATGTTAACTCCACCACCAAAGGGGGTTCGAATCACCATAGGGCATTTTGCTTGACCCCCAAACATATAACGTATTTTCGCCGCCTGATTCGCAATTTGGTCCATGGCTAAAGCCGTTAAATCCCCGAACATAATTTCTGCTACTGGACGCATACCCGTGATGGCCGCGCCTATTGCAGCGCCAATTATCGCCGATTCCGAGATAGGCGTGTCCCGAACTCTTTCATCACCGAATTCTTCTGCCAATCCCTCAGTGACTTTGAAGGCGCCTCCCCAATATCTGCCAATATCCTCGCCTAGAAGGAAAACTGAAGAGTCTCTGCGCATCTCCTCTCTTAACGCTTCCCGCAAAGCTTCCCTATAAGTTATTTTTCGCATTGCGCTTCCTCCACTCAAGCGTAAACATCTTCTAAGGCTTCTTCGGGCGCTGGAAACGGGCTTTCCTTGGCGAACTTCACTGCTTCCTCAATTGTGGCTGATGTTTCACTCTCAATTTTTGCAATTTCAGCCTCTGTAAGCATTTTTGTTTGCAAAAGTCTCTCTTTAAAGCGTCTTATCGGGTCTTTAGCCAGCCACGCCTCCACCTCTTCTTTTGGTCTGTAGCGCGCTGGGTCAACCCTAGAATGCCCCTTATGCCTATACGTCTTACACTCAATAAGTGTTGGACCCTCACCCTTTCTTGCCCTTTCAACCGCTTCGCGTGAAACTTCATAAACAGCATAAATATCGTTTCCATCAACAACTTTGCCCGGTATCCCGTAGGCAACAGCCCTATCAGCGATGTTTTCGATTTTCATAACCATTGACTGTCTTGTTCCCATAGCGTAAAGGTTGTTTTCGCAGACGAAGATTGCTGGCAAATTCCATATTGCCGCCATGTTTATGCCTTCGTGGAATGTTCCTTGGTTGGATGCTCCTTCGCCGAAGAAACATGCCACAACATGGTCTGTTCCTCTAAGTTTTATTGATAAGCCCGCGCCCACAGCTATGGGTATTCCAGCACCCACAACTGCTGTTGCACCTAGCATTCCTATGCTGAAGTCTGCGATGTGCATTGAACCGCCCTTGCCTTTGCAGTAACCAGTCTTTTTGCCTAATATTTCAGCCATAACCCTTTTTGGGTCTGCGCCCTTTGCCAAACAGTGTCCGTGTCCTCTGTGGGTGCTTGTGATGTAGTCGTCTTTTCTTAGGTTGCTGCAGACGCCGACGGCTACGGCTTCTTCTCCAGCATAAAGATGGATTGTTCCTGGCACGAGGTTTTGGGCGTAAAGTTCGAAGACTTTTTCTTCGAAAAAGCGGATTTCAAGCATTTTCCGAAACATTTCAATAAGCTTATCTTTCGTTAGGTTTGTTGCCAAATTTTCCCCATCCGTGGCATTTAACCCTTTTAATACACCTTGACGCTTTTATATTATTTTATCATTTTCATTGCTGAGGGCAAATGCCTAAAAATTCGAAAAAACCAGTCGTTTTCTTCTTGCTGTTAACGATTGTTCTATTTGTGAATTTTGCCTCTCTATCCGTCCAAGCAAGCTTGTCAAATGAAAATTCCACGCTCCTTAAGTATGAGGTGACCGCGGTTTTCACCGGAAGCATCAAACATAAGATTCAAATTAAAAATTTGGTGAACGAAGCCATAACTGGTGGAAGGCTCTTTGTTCCCTTGCTCAAAAACGAGACCTCCCGTCATTTAGTGCTCATTTCAGAAATTTCCTCAGCTTGGGCACCTGATTTTTTGGTTGATGACTTTGGAAACCTCTACGCTGTCTGGAACCACCTAAGAATTTACGGTGGACAAAGTTTCACAGTTGAAATAGGCTATAACGTGACCTCTTTTGGGGTTCGCTATCAAATAAACCCTAATTTGGTGGTAGACTACAATAAAAGTTCAAGCCTTTATCTGGCTTATACGCAGCCAGAAACGCTAATAGAATCAGACAGTCAAGAAATGAATTCAACGGCGCAAAACATAGTTGGTAATGAAAGTAACATACACGAAAAAGTTTACAAAATCTACAACTTTGTGGTCAGACATCTCAAGTATCAAGTTCAAGAAGAGGAAATGGGCGCACTCTGGGCTTTAAACAATGGCGTTGGCGACTGCTCCGAGTATTCCTACCTCTTTGTAGCCTTGTGTAGAGCCGTAGGCATCCCAGCTAGAGTCCAAGCTGGCTTCGCTTTCCATTCTGAAAATTCAGTTGTGGAGGATGGACACATGTGGGCTGAATACTATATCGAAAATTATGGGTGGGTACCCGTGGACGCAACATGGCGCCTATTTGACACTCTTGATTATTTACATTTCGGTTCTTTAAGAAGCGTATCCACAGCTATACCTTACTCAAACTTCTTCTTCAACTACACCAGCGGTCCTAAAGAAGAATTCGTCAGCAAAGAGCAGTGGGTTTCAATAAAACCATTACCGGAGACAACCTTAGGCGACAGCTTCGTAAAGGATGCCGCAGACGTTCTTGCGAAAATTGCAAAAGCCAAAAACGTGGTGTTTTTAGGGAAGATTCTCGGGGCTTCAACAATTTTTCCGTCAGAAGTCAGCGAAGCAGAAAAAAGTCTTGAAGAAAGCATGATTTCGCTGCAAAAAGCAATTGAATCGCTAAAGGAAAACCCGCAGACAGCCCTATTGAATGCTGCCAACGCCGTCCAAAACGCCGACGAAGCGCTCCATACAGGCTGGGTGATAATTACTAAGTTGCTGGCAATTTTTCTGGGCGTTTTAACACTTACAATGACTGTATTCTTCGTCTTTCTCATGAAACGCTATGGAATCTACTGGAAAACTCGGAAAGGCGAGCAGCACAAACAATAATAGAAAACACAGCAAATATAGTTTAAGACAACTGTCTGAAAACGGAAAATTCAAAGAGGTCTTCGAGAGGTGTTCTAGGTGCAGAAATCTTATTCGAGGCTGCTGGGAATAGTTGGAAAGCCTAACACTGGGAAATCCACGTTCTTTAGCGCGGCAACCATGGTGCCGGTTAAAATCGCAAATTACCCATTCACAACAAGAGAGCCGAACAGAGGCGTGGGCTACGTGCGAACACCATGCGTTCACGAAGAATTCAACGTAAGAGATAATCCAGTTAACTCCCTATGCCTAGACGGCATCAGACTTATACCAGTCGAATTCATCGACTGCGCGGGTCTCGTACCTGGAGCTTGGCAAGGAAGAGGATTAGGCAACCAGTTTTTGGACGAAATTAGGAAAGCTGACGCTCTAATCCACATAATTGACGCCTCTGGCGGAACAGACAGCGAAGGCAACCTATGCAAACCAGGCGAGCATGACCCGCTGGATGACGTGAAGTTCCTAGAACATGAGATAACCATGTGGATGACAAGCATACTCAAAAAGGACTGGCCAAAAATAGCCAGAACCGCCGAGTCTGAATCTAGAGACCTCTTTTCAATGTTGGAAGAAAAACTAAGTGGCTTGGCAATAAAAAGGCACCACATTTTTGATGCCGTAAGAGGGGCGGGGTTGAATGCTGAAAAACCCACAGCGTGGAGCGAAGACGATTTCCTAAAATTTGTGGATACGCTTAGGCGAATTGCAAAGCCGATGTTGATAGCTGCGAACAAGATAGATGTGCCAACAGCCGAAGAAAACCTTGAAAGGCTGAAAAAAGTGGACTATCCAGTTGTTCCATGCTGTGCGGAGGCAGAACTGATTTTGAGAAGGGCTGTGGAAAAACAACTGATAGATTATAAGCCTGGAGACTGCAACTTCAAAATTAAAGATGTTGAAAGGCTGACTGAAAGCCAGATTAGAGCTTTAGAGATAATTAGGGAAAAAGTTTTGTTAAAGTATGGCTCCACAGGTGTTCAAGAAGCCGTAAACATGACTTACTTCAAGCTTCTAAACATGATTACCGTTTACCCGGTGGAGGATATAGAGCATCTAACCGACCACAACGGGCGGGTGCTTCCGGACGCCTACCTTGTTCCCTACGGGACTACTGCCCGTGAACTCGCCTACCTAATCCACACCGAGCTGGGAGAAAGCTTCATCTACGCCATAGAAGCCAGAGAAAAGAAACGGGTTGGAGAAGACTACATCCTTAAAGATAGAGACGTAATCTCAATTGTTAGCGCCAAAAAACGGGCTTAACTTAAGCCCAAGCCCTAAGCGCCAAACCTTCTCTTACGCTTTTGAAAAGTCCTAACAGCCCTTAACAAATCTATCAGCCTGAAATCCGGCCAGTAAACGTCGAGGAAACAGAACTCGCTGTAGGCAGACTGCCAAAGCAGAAAACCGCTTAACCGCTCCTCTCCAGAAGTTCTGATTATTAGGTCTGGGTCCTGTTTTGGCATGTGAGAAGTGTAAAGAAACTTTTCGAACAGTTGCTCGTCAACTTTTTCAGGGCTTAACTCTCCATTTTTCACTTTCTTCGCAATTTTTCTAGCAGCATCTACAATCTCCGCCCTTCCTCCATATGCGAAAGCGATGTTTAAGTACCGTCCATCATAGTTTTGCGTTGCCCTTTCCACATCCGCTATGAGTTGTTGCAAATTTTCTGGCAGAAGCTTTACTCTGCCTATCACTTTAACCCGCACTCTGTCCTTGTGAATGCGCTCATCAGCCAGAATTTTCCTAAACTCCCCCTCTGCAATACGCATAATTTCTTCAACTTCATTTTTTGGACGGCGAAAGTTCTCTGTTGAAAACGCGTAAAGCGTTATCGACTTAACATCAAGCTTTTGACACCAGTCAAGCAGTTGCTCAACTTTTTCGGCGCCTGCCTCGTGACCTAGCCATGGATCAAGGTCCTTTTCTGAGGCCCATCTTCTGTTTCCGTCTAGGATTATTGCGATGTGTTCAATTTTTTCGCCGTTTTTGACTTGGTGCCAGAGCCACTTCTCATATATTTTGTATGCTCCAATTATGGAGAGGAGTTTTCTAAGCACTACCTTAACCTCGCGTCTTTAAGCGCCGTTGCACATGGACAGTTTTTTCCGCGTTCAAGAGGTAAAGCCCTAACGGTTTCAATTAAAATTTGCTCCATTTTCGGCATAATCTGCTTCGAGACTTCTGAAACTTCCGAAGGCGTCAACCGTTCCTGCATGCCAGCAGCCATGTTGGAAACAAAACACAATGTTGCATAGCACATTTCAAGCTCCCTTGCCAGAACAGCCTCTGGAACGCCAGTCATCCCAACAATGTCGCAGCCCAAACGCCTAAACATTTCAATCTCTGCTGGAGTTTCGAAACGTGGGCCCTCTGTGCAGACAAGTACGGCCTTATCCCACATACGCAGTTTCATTTTTCTCGTAATTTCAATTAGCAGTTTACGGGTTTCTGGGCAGTAGGGGCTGGAGACATCGATGTGCGTTACTGGCGCTCTATCATAAAATGTTGTGTGGCGAAGTTTTGTAAAGTCGACGAAGTCGTGGGGCACAACTATGTCGCCTGGTTTGAAATTGTGATTTATGGCGCCAACAGCATTCACAGCTAAAATTCTCTCAACACCCAACTTGTGTAGGGCGTAAATGTTTGCTTTATAGTTTATTTTATGTGGAGGGACAAGATGCTTTAGGCCGTGTCTGGGGAGAAAAGCCACTTTTTTATCATCTACTTCTCCGATGTATACTTGTGGCGCGGCGCCATAGGGTGTCCTAACTCGAGTTTCTTTGGCATTTTTAAACAATCTTTCAAAGCCTGTTCCGCCGATGATTGCGAACTTAGCTTTCTTTAAGCTCTTCAACTTGCGCCTCAGTCTCCTTAAAGAACCCCTTTGCTGATCTATGGATGACAAATATTATTAGAATAGCCGCTACACCTATCAGAATGCCAACAGCTATTGAAAAAACAAGCTTTTCTATTCCCCTGGTTGGGTCCACCGGGCTGATCAGAAGGTCTGAAGCGGCATAAAGTATCTGTCTGGACCAGCTGATTAGCAATATTAAGGCTGCGTTGCGTAGCAATCTGGCATCTCGCTCCATGTACCAGCGTATAGCCCTTCCCAATAGGACAACACAAACGCCCACTATTATGAGGTCAACGGAGCCTTGAATAAAATAGCCCATAATTAATGGAAAGTTGCTAATCCATGCGGCAAGGTCGGGTTGTAGGGGAATTTTCACCAAACCTAAGTAAACGCCAACAGCTATGCATAATGCGCCAACACCTAAGGAGAAGTTTGAAATTTGTATCTGAAGTGGTGGAGGAGAGTATTCTTTAATCCACTGGTAAAAAGCTTTTAGAGCTCTGTCAACTCCAAAGCCTTTAAAAAGCATGAAGGCTCCAAAAACTAGGGGAAGCGCCAAAAGGTAATAATGAGCCAAATTGAAAATTGAAAGTACGCCCAGTATTACGAGTAGCAGTCCGGGCAATCCTAGGGCGATGCGGGAATAACGTGGATCTTCCACAATCATTTTTAGATATTTTCCAAATAATGCGGCGGTTTCCTCGATTGATTCGCTGTGTTTAACGACAACCCTCCTAACAGATGAAACTGGAACTCTGGACTCTACAAGCGGGAGAACCGCCTCATCCGAATAGCCGTCCGTGACCAAAATTACGTCATTCGCTGGGAATGAGCTTAGCAACTCGTTTAATTCCGTGACTAATTTTCTATCTGCTCCAACCCCACCAAGCTCTGAGCCTGAAATTGTCGCCACCTCAAAGGTTTCGTCTTGCTTGCCTTCGCTCTGCAGGCGGTCGTAGAGGCGTATGGCTTCAAACATGGCGTTTGCATCAGGCTCTTCAGGATCTCGCAAAGCGAGTTCCACGGCGGCTTGAAGATTTTCCTTTCTTCCGACGAGAGGGGTCTTTATTCCAGCTTTTGCCCCCAAATCCCCGTCTCTGTCAACACATAAGATGAGAGTCCTTTTTTGCTCTTTTTCTTCTGTTTCCTTCGTTGCCATTTTTTCTTCTGTTCTCCAATATTTATCTATACAGTTTTCATTTTAATCTTGCGTTTCATCTTCTTTATGCGCTAGAAGTTGAAACTCTTCCCAGCTTAGTTTTTCGCCTCGTTTCAATTTTTCCCTTGCCTCTTTTTCAAGTTTTTCTCGAAGAACTTCTTCGCTCGCCCTCCTTTTCTTTTCTTCTTCCTCTCTGATTTCCTTTTTCAATTGCGCCATTTCATTCAAGATTTTCATGATTTCTTCTCGAACTGGTTTAACCCTCTCCCTTGATTGCAGAAGGAAATTATGTAAAGCGTCAGCCTCGCTTTTTACCTTCTTTGATTCGTTGATTTTTTCCAGCATCTTCTCGTGGACCTCTTGGCTTTTTCGCGCGTTTTCCTCCAACTTTTCGTGGCAAAGATTGCCTTCAGCTTCGAGGGCTTTTATTTGGGTTTGGAGTTCGATGCTTTTCTGCTTTAACTGGTCGAGTTTTCTGTAGATGTTCAGTTTAGCTTCTAGTATTCCAGCTTGTTCCACAAGTTTCTTTTCCTCTCTTAGGTCTAGGGGTGTTGTCTGGATTTTCCATTCAATTTCTTCAAGCTCTTTTTTGAGGACTTGAGGGCTTCTGGGAGGCTTTTTCCCGCTTAAAACTTTAATTTCTTGCCTTAACTTCATATATTCCACACGTTTTTCTCGAGCTTTCGCTCTTGCTTCATCTCGCTGCTGTTTCAGCCTTTTCACTGCTTCATTAAGTTCGTCTCTCTCTTTTTTAAGTTGAGCTATTTCTAATCGTAGGCCCTGAAACTGCTTGTTAAGTTTGTCTCTTTTTTCTGCAAGTTCATTCAACTTGGTTTTTAACTCGTTGGCTTGCTCTCTTAGACCTAAAAGTTTTTGTTTTAATTCCGCGATTTTTTGCGTCCTTTGTTGTTCAGCCAATTTTCCTTCCCCTAACGTGCCGAAACTTTCGTCAAACTAATTAGTATTGTATTCCCTTTGTTGTGACTGTTTCTTTCGGATGCTTGATATCCACAATTTCGTTTACGAATTCCGCTCTGTCTATGAGTTCTTTTGGGGCGAATCTTCCAGTTAAAACAATGTCTGTCTTCTTGGGAATCTTGTTTAGGAAATCTAAGACTTCGTTTACGTCTAACAGCTTACAATGCAATGCCAAGTTGACTTCGTCCAAAACAAGGAGATGCGGCTTCTTTTCATTAACAATTTTTTCAGCGAATTTCAAGGCTTTTTGCGCCAGTTTCTTGTCTTCCTCGCCCAAATTGCTTAGTCCGTGCCATCCTTTGCGCCCAAACTGGTAAATTTCATAGTATGGCGCAAGCATCTTTCGAACCTTATATTCGCCGGTGTTCCTCCACCATTTTAAGAACTGGATTATGACAACCTTTCTTTTATGCCCAATAGAGCGCAAGGCCAAACCTAAAGCGTTTGTTGTTTTTCCGGCTCCCGTGCCTGTATAAAGGTAAATATAACCCATTTAATCATCTCTGTTCTGCTACATCTTATAATTCTTTCAATTATAAACCTTAAACAAATGATGCGGAAAACCGTGGAGACAGATAGTTTTTTATCATAAAACGCCTAATTTTGTTGTAGAACGGGGTGTTTTAAATGGGAACGCAGGAAACTGGTCGAGTGCTTTCCATTGTAGGTGGAGCGTTGCTTTTTGTCGGTTTAATCTTTAGCTTAATTGTTCTTTCGGCCTTAATAGTAGCAGCAGGGGGAGCAGCAAGGTGGATCCCGCCTTTTCTAAGCGTTATAATTATACTAGGAGTTTTGCTGGACATGGTTTGCGGCATCATATTAATACTCGTTAAAGACGCAGTCATTTTACTAGTAGCTGGGATAATTGGGCTTTTATCCTCAATAATTCTTATTGGCGGAATAATCGGCGCAATTGGTGGAATACTGGGAATTATAGGAGGCGTCTTATGTTTGTCTGCTCCGTCCGAAACAACTTCAGCCATCGCGCAGACGCCAAGCGCATTTCTAAAGAAGTGTCCTAACTGCGGCAAGGAAATTCCAATCGCTTCTGAGGAATGCCCAGAGTGCGGAGCTAAACAAGGCTAATTAGGCTATAAGATCAATCGCAATTGCCCATTTTCGAATTAAAAAATAAATACTCTG
Source organism: Candidatus Bathyarchaeales archaeon (assembly GCA_049700435.1). GTDB lineage: Archaea > Thermoproteota > Bathyarchaeia > Bathyarchaeales > Bathycorpusculaceae > JAVZLH01. Next base: position 47,374 of record JBNAVK010000003.1, on the reverse strand, counting down.
CTGCATCTATGTCCTTTGGAGAAGTATTTAATGAAGTACAACTATGAAGAGCTGTTGAAGAGAGCGCGTTCTCAGATTCCTGAAGTTGCTTCAAAGCGGGAGCGCTTGGAACTGCCTAGGCTTCAGCATTCAACCATTGGAATGCGCACCATAATCTACAATCTTAATGATGTTGCTGACGTCTTAAACCGTGATTTACAGCATATTTTGAAGTTTTTAACTCGCGAGATGGCTACAGCTGCAACAGTTCATGAGTCAAGAGTTATCTTCCAAGGAAAATTTTCGCGAGAAACCTTTGAAAGATTAATTCAAAGGTATATAGACAGTTTTGTGATATGTCCAGTTTGTAAGCGCCCAGATACAAAAATCGTGAAGGAAAAACGCCTATCATTCCTCGTCTGCGAAGCATGTGGAGCAAAATCCTCGGTCAGACAGCTATGAGAGCGTCCTTCAATTGGAAGTGTATATGAATCTCAGAAAAATCGGCGGGAACGTACTTTTAGCTATCTGCGACTGTGAAATACTTGGAAAAACACTGCGTGAAGGAAAAATAACCTTTCATGTTAAAGAGGAATTCTACAAAGGCGCAAAAGTGGACATTGAGGAGGCGATTGACATGATAGAAAACTCAAACATAATTAATATGGTTGGGAAAAAAATTGTGCAGAAAGCCATAGAAAAAGGATACGTGCATCCTGAAGCAGTGCTAAACATCGAAGGAGTGCCACATGCGCAAATAGTGAAACTTTAATACTTATTTCGCGCGTTTCTAATGGTGCTTCAGATTCATCGGACATAGTTCTTTTGAACTCTGAACTAATTTAAAACTTTCTCGCAGTTGACTTCGACGCATTTTCGTCTAACTTTGTGAAAGCCTTTGTGGCGAGGATTAAACTTTAGTTTTTAATCGTGGGAAATAAGCATGCTTTTAAGGGAGATTAGCCAATCTTTAAAGGAAGTCTTTGAGGTGCTTGATTGGGTAAGAAGAAGGTTATTACTGAAGAAGAGTTAAGCGAGATGGTGCTTCCGTCTGAAAACGATGTTTTAGGAGTAGCCGTTAAACTGCTTGGTTTTGACCGTGTTCTAGTTAAATGCCAAGATGGGCGTGAACGTTTATGTCGCATCCGCGGCAAGATGAAGCGAAGGGTGTGGATAAGAGAAGGCGATGTTGTTTTGGTTTCTCCATGGGATTTTCAATCTGACAGCCGCGGCGACTTGATTTGGCGTTACACGCATTCGCAGGCTGAGTGGCTCCGCAAAAAAGGGTATTTAACAATTTAATTGTGTGGTAGGTAGTTGTCTTTTCGAGAGCATGTTAGGAAAAAGCTCCTCAAAGAAGAGAAAAAATACGAAGTCGAGCAGTTGATGAAGGAAAAGCGGAGTGAAGAATATGAGGTTTTGGAAGAAGTTTTCGACCGCTCCACGCTTATGGTTATCTACGACTTTCTAAATAAGGGCACTATAAGCGAAATCCACGGCGTTGTCAAGGCTGGAAAAGAGTCGCGGGTTTACTGGGGCAAAGACAAAAACGGGAACGAGTTGGCAATCAAAATTTACCTAACCGTTTCAGCGGAATTTCGCAAAGGAATCCTCAAGTACATAGAGGGTGACCCACGGTTTAAAAGCGTTAGACGGGACACGCGCTCACTAATTTTCGCGTGGGCTCAAAAAGAATTTAGAAATCTGGAACAGGCAGTGGCGGCGAAGGTTAGGGTTCCAAAACCAATAGTCGTGAAAAACAACGTGCTTATAATGGAGTTTATAGGGAAAAATGGTGTTTGTGCTCCTTCAATGAAAGAGGAAACGCCGAAGAATCCGGAGCGCGTTTACAAGACGCTTTTGGGCTATTTGCAGAGGCTCTATCGCAAGGCTGAACTTGTCCACGGAGACATAAGCGAATACAACGTGATGATTTGGAAGGGGCGCCCAGTGCTTTTTGACATGTCGCAAGCTGTTCCGCTATCGCATCCGATGGCTACTTTCCTACTTTACAGAGATTTAAACAACTTAAACAGGTTTTTTAGTAGGCTCGGCGTTCAAGTTCATTCAGTAGAGGAATGCTATAGGATGGTTACTGGATATGGCAAAGCCTAGCGCATTTCTGAAAATTCCCAAAGAAAGAATCGGCGTCTTAATCGGTCCAGAAGGAGCGGTCAAAAAGGGTATTGAAGAAAAGCTTAAGGTTGAACTTCAAATAGATAGCTCAACCGGAGACGTCACCATCACGCTGACAGAAAAAGCCGAAGACCCATCACAGCTTTTCAAAGCCAAAGATGTCGTGACAGCCATTGGAAGGGGATTCTCGCCCGAACACGCCTTCCGCCTAATCCGAAACGAAGACGCCCTTTTAGACGTCATAGACTTGAGGGACTTCTTCGGAAGGTCAGAGTCAGACATTAGGCGGGTTAAGGGGCGAATAATTGGGATGGATGGAAAAACCCGCCGAATAATTGAAGAGTTAACAGACACGCACATAGCAGTTTACGGGCACACAGTCAGCATAATAGGCGATGTGGAGCAAGTTCAAATAGCAAGGGAGGCAATACAAATGCTGATTCAAGGAAGTCAGCATAGTACAGTCTACAGATTCCTTCACAGAAAACGTGGGGAACTCAAAAAGAGAATGCTTGAACTCTGGGAGAAGCCTCCAGAAGAAGGGTAGACGAGGCGGGCTCTTCGCACTCAAGATCCCAATCATTATGGGTTCAGCGGGGCCAGAGTCGTCATCGCCCACCGTCTAGAGATAGAGTTTCAAACTAAAATAAAAATGTATAGGAATTGGGCGTTTGCGTGTTGAAAAAGGCATGTTAAGGCGTATTAGTGTTGTTCCTTTGGCTGCTGAAAGCTTCGGCGTTAGGTCTATGTGCACTTACGTTGAAACTTCAGACGTGAAAGTTCTTTTGGATGCTGGGGTTTCGCTTTGCCCGAACCGTTTTGGTTTGCCTCCACACCCAAAAGAGTTTAAGGCTATAGATGGGTGTAGGCGAAGGATTGCTGAAGCTGCTGAGAAAGCTGAAATTGTAACTTTAAGCCACTACCATTTTGACCATCACACGCCTTCTTATGAGGATTGGCTTTGCAACTGGACTGAGGCGGATGAGACTGCAAGGCAAATTTACGAGAGAAAACTTGTTTTGCTTAAGAATCCGAAAGAGAAAATAAACTTTAGCCAGAGATGTCGAGGATGGGTTTACCAAAAAACAGGCGGCAAATACGCTGAAAAAATTGAGGTTGCAGATGGAAAAACCTTCATTTATGGAGATACGCAAATCAAGTTTTCAGAGCCAGTTTATCACGGACCAGAAAACTCAGCCTTAGGATGGGTTCTCATGGCGACAATTGAGTGTCAAGATGAGAAGTTTATGTTTGCTCCAGATGTTCAAGGTCCAATGTCGCCGCGCACCCTAAATATTATTGTTGAAGAGAAGCCTCAGTTGTTGATGATTGGTGGACCGCCCTTATATTTGGAAAAATTTAGGGTTGGCTCGGAACAGATTAGGGTTGGGCTTAGAAATCTTGAAAAAGTTGTTGAGGTCGTGCCTTGCACGGTTTTGGAGCACCATATTTTGAGGGATGAAAACTGGCGTGAGAAGACTGCAAGCGTTTTTGAAAGAGCACGGGTGGTTGGGCATAGGGTTTTTACTGCAGCCGAATATATGGGCGAAGAGAACGCTTTCCTAGAGGCTGTGCGAAAGAAGCTTTTCGTTGCGGAGCCGCCGTCGCGAGAGTTTGAAAAGTGGATGCGTGAAAGCATAAAAGCAAAGAAGAAGGCTAAACCGCCAATCTAGAAGTATAGGGAGTGGAAGAGTTTGGGTTTTTTGTCGGTTTCTTTTCTGTAAAAGAGGACGAATCTGTTGATTGTCATCTCCATTATTGTCAACAGTTCTTCGATGGGTACGCCTGCGTCTTTTATTTCTTCTCCTACGAGCAGAGTTGCGCCTGAAGGTATTCCCTCTTCCCCTTGCCAATAGGCTGCTCTTATCCTCACGCTATTGAATGGGGTTACTTCAAAGCTCCATGTGGCGTTTGAATGCACAACCATGCTTCCTCCAATTTTTTTAGCGGCAACCTCAACCTCTTCAAGCGTTGCCTCGTCCATTTCCGCTGCCAGAAAAGTAACTATCCTCTTCTCATATAGTTTCGCTGTCTGTCCGCCTTGCAACTGTGTTAAACTTGTCAAACTGCCTTTGTTGTTGGCTGATTTGCCTTCAGAGACTCTTTCAATGGCGTTAAGCAAATAAACAAACAGCCTTGAAGAGTCTTCCTCCCTGTTTAATGGGTCTTCAACATGCACTTCCACATCGCCGTCTGCTGTAACTGCCTTATAATTTATTCCAAGAACGGAAGCCTCTAACCCTTTCTGATTACCGTCCAAAAACCTTCCGTTTGCGCTCTTAGAAACCAATGAAGCATCTGCCCTCAATACATTATCAATTAAGGAAGCAAACCTAGCTTTAACATCTTGTCCAAGCTGCATGCATATCACTTCAAGAATTTATTGAACTAGAATATTTTTCCATTTCTAACAATGCCAAACCATACAACATGCCATCCTTTAAAGTTTCAAAACATTATTTTACCAAAAACTCCCGGGCTAGGACACTGTATAAGGGGCCGAGGCCGGGATTTGAACCCGGGCGCCGGGCTTTCCATCGTTTTCCGTCCACAGGCCCGTAGGCTACCAGGCTACCTCACCTCGGCCACTTTTTGTGGTTTGGTATATTTGAGATGTTGCTTATTTTCGTTTCCCAATGGGGGCAACGCGCCTTCTCCGTATGCCGAGAACAGGGCATGGATTTGAATTGGGAACATTTTATGGCTGTTTTCTCAACCAATACCGATAGCCCCCTCTAGTTTTTCGGTTTTTGGCTTATTAGATTATGTTGGCATTGCCAGTGAAAGTATTCTGTAGGTTAATCCGCCTATGAGGAAGGCGAGAGAAACATCAATTAACGCTACGGCAAGGGCTTTCTTCCATCCGAACTCGCGGTTGAGCGCTGCAATGGTTGCAATGCATGGAATGTAAATCATAACTACAAGCGAAAAAACTATCATTTGAACAGCGCTCAAATCTGTTAATGCCATGCCCTGCTGCAGCAGAGCATTCTCAAGCAATATAAGTGTCAATTCCTTCCGTAAAACTCCAAAAATCAAGGGAATGCTTGTCACCGCCGGCAGCCCCAACCAGCCGCTAATCAGTGGACTTAAACCTCCAATAATGTAGTTCATGAAACCGGACATGTCTAGGGCGACTAAAAGCGTGCTTCCAGCAACTATTATTGGAAAAGCGATGTAAACAAAATCCCGTGTTCTACTCCATGTTTTCAAGGCAATATTCCTTATTGAAGGTTTTTTGTACAGCGGCATCTCCATTATTAAACCAACTGGTTCGCCCGGCAAAGCCTTGAAGGCTATTCTTCCTAAGGCAAAGACAAGGATGAGGTCAAAGGCGTAGAGGGCTAAAGCCGCGTGTAAACCAACATATCTTCCTACAAGCCCGAGGATGACAACTGTCCGTGCGGCGCATGGAATCAAGGTTACAACGAAAGCTGCTAGGAACCTTTCGCGTTCAGTTTCCATTATTCTGCAGCCTATGCAGGCGGGAATATTACATCCGTAACCAAGCATTAGAGGTATGAACGCCTTACCGTGCAACCCCATCTTGTGCATTAAATTGTCCATTAGAAAGGCTGCCCTGGGCAAGTAACCGCTATCCTCAAGCAACGCGAGAAGTATGTAGAAGGGAACAATGTATGGTAAGGCTATTGTTATGCCAGCGATTATACCATCTAAAACCCCCTTGCTAAGAATGTTCACAACCACTTGCGGCAAAAAAAGCGAAAGCCACTGTCCAACCCACAAAGAGAATTTTAACAACAGAGACTCTAAACTGGCTGAGATTAAACTTCCACCGGCAAAGATTAGTGCAAACATGGAAGCCAATACGCCAGCCAAAACTAGATATCCCAAAATCTTATGCGTGGTTACTGCGTCAAGTTTCTGCTCCAAGCTTATCCGCGGCGGCGCCTCAAACTCAGTGATATCCTTTGCTATTTTGCTTGCAAGAGAATACCTCTCAGAGGCGATAACGACTGGCGATGGTTCGCCATGAATTTTTTCAAGTTCAGACGCCATTTTCTCAGCGTAATCCAGAACCTCCCGCCCATTTTCATAGTTCTTCAGTTTTCCAGCAACGTCAGCGTCTCTTTCTAAAAGTTTGATGGCTACCCATCTTGCTGGATAAACCTTGCAAATCTGTGGAAGCTCAGCGTTAACCATTTTTTCAAGGGCGCGAACCCTCTCTTCGATTTCTCTACCGTAAATGACCTTCAATGGCTTAAGCTTCTTTTCTCCTTGTGCCACCGCAATGACTGTTGAGAGAAGCTCAGCGATTCCGCTTCCAGTTATAGCAACTGTTGGGATGACAGGCACGCCTAAAGCCTTAGAAAGCTTTTCAGCGTCAATTCTTATGCCTTTTTTCGCCGCGCAATCCACTTGGTTTAAGTCAACTACTATTGGAGCTTCAAGTTCCAAAAGCTGAAGCGTGAAGTACAAATTGCGTTCCAGCGCCGAAGCATCTACAACATTAACAATTATGTCGGGCTTCTCAACAGCTATGTAATCGCGGGAAACAATCTCTTCCATGGAAAAAGTTGAAAGTGAATATATGCCTGGCAAATCGATTATGCGGATTTTGTAGCCTTTAAAATGTAGGGTTCCCTCAGCCCGCTCCACAGTTTTTCCAGGCCAGTTTCCAACAATCTGGTTTAAGCCTGTAAGCTGGTTGAATATGACGCTTTTTCCAACGTTTGCGTTTCCAGCCAGCGCAATTCGTAACTGTTTAGCCATTGGGTGCATCCTTCAGCGGTTTTACAAAAACCTTTGAGGCTACGCCGTGACCGAGGGCAAGAGCTACGCCTCTAACCTCAATTTCCACAGGTCCACTGAAAAGTCCTTTCCTCAAGACTTTAACTTCAACGCCCGGTGTTAATCCCATCTCTGCTAGTCTGCGCAATAGTCCAAATCCGCCGACGGCGTGGGAGACTATGCCTTTTTCGCCTTCGTTTAGGCTTATTATGGAGACAGCTTCATTTGTGATTTCAATTTTGGATTTTTTCCCTCTGTGCCTAAATTGCATGCTTGTTCCTCCCTGTGGTTTTGACCCAAATGTCTGCGGCGTCCGCGTAGCTTAAAGCGCATTCTTTTCCAGAAACGCACAGAACAAGCCTAGAACGCAGATGCCTGACAATGTGGACTGGTGCGTCTGGTTTTATTCCTTTGCTTGCGAACAAGACAAGTTTCTCTCTTTTTTCGTTTGTTATTTTGGCTATCCTGCCAGTTTCGTCCAGGGACATTTCCGTCAGCGGACAGCATTCCTCTTCCTCTAACAAGCCTTCTTCTGATGGTATGGGGTTTCCATGCGGGCAAAACTTCGGGTTTTCCAAGCGCTTTTCCAAAAGTTTTATCACATCTTTTGTTAGGACGTGTTCAAGTTTGCATGCGCTCTCGTGGACATCGCACCAGTCGGCGTTTAATACGTCTGTTAACAGTTTTTCCGCAAGCCTATGCCTTCTAATAATGTCTAAGGCAAGTTTTTCGCCTTTTGAGGTAAGCTTAACGCCTCTGTAAGGCGCATGCTTAACTAAACCGTGTTTTTCCAGATGTGTAATTGTGTTTGTAACGGAGCCGGGCACAACATTTAGTTCTTCAGCTAACTCCTTTGTTTTAGCGACGCCGCTGCGTTTCTGAAGTTTGTATATTGCTTCAACGTATTCTTCTGCTTCATAGGAAACTTCTGTTGCCAAAGGAAACACCTAAATTACGAGGTCTCGTAATTTCTAGGAGTAGAGCACCAAATAAACCTTTCGCCAAACGAAACAAAACGAAACTTATAAATACCAACTTATGGGCTCCTTGCCTCCATAATTCACTGGAACTTGTTGAACGAATCCGCATCCAAAAACCATAAATGCCCTATGAAATTCTGCGCAGTTCACCATACTTTTGAGCGGTAGCCATCAATTGCAACATTTTTGCGTGTGCGAATTTGATGCGAATATAAAAAATTTGCAAAAAACTTGAAAATATAAGAATAAGAAAAAACTGAAACATGTGTACTTTTTATTCTTTGATGTAAAACTTATATGTTTCAAAGTTTACGACTAACGAAGCAGACGCCGATAGCTAAACAGTCATTAAAGCATGGCAAGTTTGGCGTCTTTCTTATTCGCCCATCACCTGGATTATTACAGTTCTTCTTCTAGGATGCACATCAGTCTCCACAAAGAGCAGAGACTGCCATGTTCCAAACTCTATACGTCCGTTAATTACTGGCAAGGTTTTGTCCGGCGGCAGAAGCATAGACCTCAAGTGGGAGTGGGCGTTTGATGGATGCATGTAAGCGCCACCTCTGGGAACAAGCTTCTCCAACAAAGCTTTTATGTCGTTCAGCAAGCCATATTCGCTTTCTGTTAGAATTAATATGCCAGTGGCGTGCGGGGCGAAAACATGAACTATGCCATTTTTTACTCCAGATTTTGAAACCACTTCCTGAACCTTATCAGTTAGGTCTACAAACTCAATTTCACCCTTCGTGGAAAAGCTGTAGGTTGTATTGTAAACTTTAAAGTCCGGCAAAACCCTTCACCTCCCACTATTCTAGCAATCTTGTCATTATAATTTCGTCTATGTAGGCGCCGTCTTTGAAAAACCTTTTTGGGTTCCGTCCAGTCTCGACGAACCCCATTTTCTTATAGAGGTTTATGGCGTGTTGGTTGTTTGCGAAAACGGTTAAAGTCAAAACCTTTAAGCCGACTTTTCTGGCGTGTTCTTCTAATGCTCTCATCATCTCAGTTCCTATACCAATACTTCTGAATCCTTTCTTTATGGCGATACCGATAACGCCTACATGTCGGGAATAACCAGTTCCTTTCACTACTTCAGAATTAGCTATCACATGCCCATCAACCTCAGCGGCTACACAGAAAACTTCGCCTTTTTCTTGGCGGCTAAAAATTCTTGAAAGCCATTCAATCTCCTCTTCCCTTGAAACCTTCTCTGCTCTAATTATGTTCGCGCCTTCCTCAACAAGCGAATTAATAAAGTCAAGCAAATCGTCCAAATCCTCCCACTTGAGAGTTCTCAAAACCACTTTGCGACCATCCTTGGCAACAAACTTCCGGATAATTTCTCCAGTTTTCATAAGCTCTAGCATAGCGTTAGAGCCACATAACCTTTTTCAAAAGGGCTGAAACTGGTGAGTTTGGTTGATGCTTTTGTATACGGGGGTTTAGAGCTTAACGTTTGGTGGATGCTGGTGATACATTAAAAATAAAGTAATACCAATTTTACTGAAGCCACCAAAAAGTGAAACTTCAACGTCAAGATTTTAAAAATGTGAGCCACTTAGCCTACAGTAAACAAGACAAGTTTGACCATCCATGCAAAATAAGCCAGCGAAAAGCCCATTTTCTAAAAGATGCGACATCGCAAAAACCTGGTGAAAACTTAAGACCTGGCTAAGTCTTTTCTTATCTTTCCAATACCAGTAGACAACAATGCCTAGGGGAATAAGAAAACCGAGGAACAGAAACAAAGCCACAGCCAGCTGACCCATCACGGCAAACTCAACGATAAGAAAAATCCAAAAGGCAACTGTCAATACGAGAAAACCCTTTGTGAAATTACCTATAAGACCCATATCTGCAACCAACAGAATTAGTTGCAAAAAGTGTATTAAACGTTACGATGCACTACTCTTAACTACACATCCAACTTATGTAAACAACCCAACCACCACAAGGGGCATAAGCTTTCACACCCGAAATTTTCGAAGCATTTACGAACTATATCGGCTTTTATTTGGTATGGAGATTTTCGACAGTTTCTTTATGAGGCCGCGGTTAACTCCATGCTTGCTGTTTAATGGCTGAGTTGAGAAGGCTGGAAAAGGCTTATTTTTAATTTTTCGGCTTAAAATTGGCTTTTTATTTTTAGGTTTGCTGATGCTGATTCTGCAATTTTTGCGTCTAGTATGTTTCGATGAAAAACAAGCAAATAAAATGTCTTTAACTAGAAAAGGGAGGATTAAATTGGTTTTAATTTTTATTTGGGTTTTTCGAAAGGCTATCGCTAGTTGACACTAGTTTGATGTTATTATTTTTTTCATATTGCCTATTTTGAAATAACGTCTTTAATTGTTCACGTGCTTGTTCTGGTAGAGACATTAAAGGTGCCATGCTTGACCACCGACCATTTTGGAGAAGGCGTTGAAGTATTCGAGAGGAGTGTAAGTGGACGAACGGTCAGGGTCAAGTGGAACTGGGGCAAATTCAAAAGCACAGAAGGCTTCCCAGTTGACGACAATTTAATAAACTGGGTTATAGGACAAGAACAAGCCCTAAAAGAATGCTTCCTCTGCCTAGACGAGTGGGTACACAAACTCAAATGGCTTGAAAAAACAAAATGGTATGAAAGTTGGAGCCATCCAGACAAACCTAAGCCTTCAGCAAAAACAGTCATAAGCCCTGGACCTTATCTCTTACTTTTGGGAGACCCTGGAACTGGCAAATCTCTCATTGGGAGGGCTCTTGCAGAAAAGCTTACACAGGTTTACAAGGAAAATGGCATAAAGCTTTTTGATGTTTTGTGTTGGAAGAATTCGGCGTTGCCAAGCCAACCTAAAGTTTCGATTCACAAGGCTGGGGAAGGAAAAAAGATTTTGCAGGTGGAGCAGCTTAAAGAACTTAAGAGAAAGTTTGTAACCAAAGTTGGGCTTAAGGCGCTGCAAATTTTCTTGATATTGATGGGGCTGCTCCTAATATCTTTAGGCTTCTATTTTATGTATCAAGCGTGGCAAACATGGAACGCAAACTCAATGTATTTTGGAGAACCACTCCAAGAATACTACAACAATAACTTTGTAGACTACATTATCGGAAAATTCGTTGGCTTAGTCCCAATAACATTTATCCCAGGCGGGAGCCTAATCTTCTTCGGAGTCTTCATATGGTGGTTCTCGAAACTCGGCGGGCTAGGCAACTTAAAAGGCATTGGAGGAGCCCAACAAACAGAGGTTCCAAAACTTCTAGTTGATAATAGCTCTGGACACGCGCCTTTTGTTGACGCAACAGGGCATAGAAGCGCCCAACTTTTCGGCTCGATAGCGTGGGACCCCTATCAAACTGGCGGGTTGGGCACTCCTGAGCATCAGCGGGTTACAGCCGGAGATGTCCACATTGCGTCTCTTGGCATTTTATACATTGATGAGATAAAGAACCTTGACCAAGAAGAGGCAATCACACTGCTAACGGTTCTTGAGGAAGGACAATTACCCATAACGCTGCGGGGACGCTGGCACGGAGGAGACACGGCAGCCATGGCTGTTTCAACAGAACCCGCTCCAGCAATAACCTTTCTTGTCGGCGCAGGAAACTTCGACAGCATAAGCCAAATCCACCCAGCCCTCATGGACCGCATCTACGGGTATGGAAAAGTTGTGAGGATGAACAATGACATGCCGAACACTTTGGAAAACAGGCGAAAGTATGTGCAGTTCATAGCGCAGGAGGTTAAGCGCTTTAACCTCATTCCATTCAGTAGGGAAGCGTGCCAAGAAATAGTGGAGGAGGGAAGGCGGAGAAGCAACAAGAGAGACGCGTTGACAACGAGGTTTAGACCCCTAATTTCCATTATAAAGACGGCTGCAACCCTCGCCATGAACGAAGGTTGCAAGGTTGTTGAGAGGCGTCATGTTAGAGAAGCCATCGAACATCATTGTAAGACAATTCAGAGGCAAATTCTTGAGCATGAAATGAACGAGAGGGGTAAACTGCTTGAAATTAAGCCTGAAGGAGCCAAACTTGGACAGATTCATGGCTTGGCGGTTGTTAGAGACCCGTACAGTGGCGAAATGACTGGAAGCGTCTTGTGCGTGAGAGCGTATATGGTTAAGAAAAGCGAGCTTCCGAGGAATTACCCGTTTAAGGGATACTACAAAGTGACAGGTGTGGCTAAGGGACAAAGTTTCATCGCAGACAGCATATCCAAAGTTAGAAGTGTCATATTGCAGAAATACGGTATTGACATAGCTCAAGACTATTTGACGCATATAGACTTCGCGCAGTCTTATGGAGTTGACGGTCCATCTGCGGGCGTAACAATGGCTATTCTGTTATGCTCGTTGATTGAGGGGAAACCCATAAGGCAGGATGTTGCTGTAACTGGCGAAATAAACCTAGGCGTCGGAGACTCCATACAAGTAACTGCCGTAGGCGGGGTTTACGAGAAAATCAAGGCTGCGGAAGCTTGGGGCTTTAAGAAAGTTGTTATCCCTCAAAAAAATTATATGCACTCTATAGATCCCAGAGACTACAAAATAGAGGTTGTTCCAGCAGCCATGCTGGACGATTATTTAAAAGAATGCCTTGTTGAGAAACCATCCATCAAAGTTTGGACCCAAACGTATAGGCGCAGAAAATCCTAGACGAAAAGATTTGTTCCCTCTTTTTTCCTAGGCTAAGCGCCTAATATTTTCGCTTTTTACAACATGAACTGACCAAGCTTTGTGGATTAAGTGATGCTGGTATTACTAAGCGAAATTATGTTTCACCAAAATTCACCATGTGGAATTACGCAGACCCTGTATACAAAAGCATCAACCAAACACCTAAATCTGCTGCAAAAACTGGGAAAGGGAGAAACTTATTATGCATTCTAATTTCTACAATAGTGTGTTCCGCTGGCGGAGCGCAAGAAAAGTATGGTTAGGGAAGTTGACAAAGACGAAATTCGCAGGTGGCGCAAAAGAGGGTTCTACAGCGAAAACGTTCTTGTAAAACTTTTGACGAAAAATGGCTTCAACGCCGTACGCGTTCCAGTGAGCAATCCAAGCCTAAATCCGCTTCCAGACATAATCGCAAGAAAAGGAGCACACATGTACGCGTTTGAGGTTAAAAACGCTAGCTACTACGCTTACTTTCCCAAACAACAAATCGAGAAACTTTTCAGGTTTCTAGAAGAACTTATCCCCTTGGACAAGGAGTATAAGCACGCTGTCCTCGCAGCCCACCTGGGCAAAAGATGGATTTTTAAGGAAATTGCTTGGAGAGAATGGGAAAAGGGCAAGCTTCCGGAAAAGGCAAGAATCCTAAAAAGGGATAGAGGGAACTTCAACCTACAACACGGGAGCCTAAAGTAGATGAAGAACAAGAATTTTGCAGTTCTCGCCTCCAGTTTATGCAAGGAATATGAAGTTGGAGATGTGAAGGTTGAAGCATTAAAAAACGTGAATTTTAAAGTCGAAAACGGCGAGTTTGTAGCTATAAACGGTCCTTCTGGTTCTGGAAAAACATCGCTCTTAAACATTATTGGGGGAATCGACAAGCCCGCAAGCGGTAAAATCTTTGTTTTTGGAGAAGATTTGAGTGTTAAAGACGAGGATTTTCTGGCTGATTTCCGCTGTAACAAAGTTGGTTTTGTCTTTCAATCCTACAATCTCATTTCTACATTAACGGTTGCTGAGAATGTTGCTTTTCCAATGGAGTGGACGCGAAAGCCCGAAGAACAAATAACTAAGCGTGTTGAGGAGTTGCTGGAACTTGTTGGTTTACAGCATAGAGCAAACCATTTCCCATCGCAGCTCAGCGGTGGAGAGCAACAACGTGTAGCCTTTGCAAGGGCACTAGCGAATGACCCGCCTCTGCTTTTGGCTGATGAACCAACTGGAAACCTTGATGCAAAAACAAGCCAGAAGATTGTTGAAATACTCGTTAAATTAAAAGACGCCGGAAAAACAATCATTGTCGCAACTCACGACACGCAAATAATTCAGTTGGCGGATCAAAAGCTGCATTTGGAAGATGGCAGGCTGGTTAGCCTAAATGAGTGAAACCTTTTTCCCAATAAAAGATTTGCTTAGGAGGAAATTGCAGACAAGCCTCGCCATCATCAGCTTAACATTATGTGTGGCGTCAAGCATTTTCCTAATTCTTTTTGGGGAAAAACTGGGGTTTGGAATTTTCACGAGAACTGAAAACATTTTGACGGTGAGTTTTTCAAAGATTTTCTTGCAGTTCATGTACTTCATAGGAATTCTAATCTTCATCGTCGGGGTTGTAATAGTTTCCTTCATGGCTTTTGCCATGATGTCTCAACGAACTAGGGATATTGGTTTAATGAAGGCAGCAGGCTGTCCAAACAACCTCATTTTCGGCTATTTCCTAACTGAACTCCTAATAATGGCTTTTCTCGGCTGCTTCTTCGGAGTGCTCCTCGGAGTTTTAGCAGATTTTGCTTTAACAAGCCTGCTAGGTAATTTTGGAATGCAGGTTCCACAAGCATCTTTTGATGTTTGGCTTCTCGTTCAGGTCTTCTTGCTGTTTTTTGCTCTTGCAATAATTTTTGGTTTAAAACCGGTTCTTGATACAACAAAAATTGAGCCAGCAAAAGCCATCTCGCCAACACAATATTTTGGGTTAACGAAGCCGCCAGAATTCAAAGTAATTAAGAGGGATTTGACAATTAAAATTGTCTCTAGAAGCTTGTTCCGCCGCAAGTCAGCAACTATAAGAGTAGCTCTATGCCTAATAGTAGTTTTCATTCTTTCAACAGTAACTATTGCTGGGGGAATAATTGCTGACCAAACAACGAGGAACTGGGTTGAAAAGGCTGTTGGCAGGGACGTACTGCTTATAGGGCATCGTGAAGTGTGCAACCAATACAAGCTTCTTTTATCAAAATTTTCTGAAAACAAGGCAGTTCCACAGTTTAATTACACTGATGAAAAGTATCTGATGCCAGAAACTCTCTTAAACCAGATAAGCCTAATGAATGAAAACATAACCATCGAACAGAGACTAATGCTGCAAGCGCACATTAAAGAAATTCAAGGCTACATACTTAGCGAAACAACTGGCGGAACTAAAGAAGTCGGCGATAACAGAGAAGGCGAATCCATAGTAATCGGCGTTGAACCAGGAAAGGCCTTAAACGAATGGTTTTATGAAGGAAAACTTCTAGAAAATAGTGAGGCTTATGAAGCGTTTATCGGCGATTCTCTTGCGGAAAAAATATTTGAATTACCACTATACCAGAAAATAATGTTGTTCAGCAAAAGCCTCAGCATAGTTGGCGTCTGCCTAGACCCAATAAACAGCGGAAACGTCACTTACGTTCCCTTACAAACCCTGCAGAACATAACTGGAACATCAAAACCAAACATTCTCCTAGCAAAAATAACCTCAGCCAACCCCACAGAAGTTTTAGACCATGTAACAACGCTTGTAAGAAACGCAAACTCAGATTTTGAAGTTGTCGAACTCAACGAAATATTAGACAAAAATCTAGGCTTTTTGGGCTTTATTTGGTCTACAATAATGTTCTTGCCAATTTTCTCTCTGGCATCTGCGGCTCTTTGCCTAATCGGATATGTGATGTTGGCTGTAGCCGAGCAAAGACAAGAATTTGGAATTTTAAGGGTTTTAGGGGCTAAACCAAAAACCGTTCTGGCGATAGTGGCTTTGCAAAGCCTAACAGTTTTGCTTTCAAGCTGCGCGGTTGGAATAGAACTTGGGGTAATCATAACCTTGCTGATTTTGATTCCGGAACCCGTCGTCACGGGCTTAACCGTCATCCAAATAGCCGGATGCCTCTTAGGCGCATTAACCCTTATTTTCGTCTTTAGTCTCTACCCAGCAACCAATTTTATGAAAAAGCCTTTGAGAGAACTCATTGCCTAAAATCGAAGCGAAAGATTAAAAAATTCAATTTTATTTTTGAAAGATGCCCAAGGTGACATCACTCATGGCTCAGCAAGTTCAAGGAGTAATAGTCAACTATCGAGTTGGACCTAAAACCCAGAGATCTAAAGAGTGCATAATCCACTTTCCGCATGTAAACTCAGCTTCTGAAGCAAGCAGACTCATTGGAAGAAAAGTGGCTTGGCAATGTGGAAAAAACAGGATTGTCGGAAAAATTGTGGATTTGCATGGCAAAAAAGGCTTGGTTAGAGCAAGGTTTAGGAAGGGGGTTCCCGGTCAAGCTCTAGGAAAACCCGTGGAGTTAGTCGGCTAAACTGTTTTGTGAAATGTTTAAGCGAGTTTATCTGAGCTGGAAGTTGACTTAGGAAATCTTGAAACTGAAGGATTGGAACCACTGGCACATCATCGTAAAACTTGAATCTGCTTGGGATGAGGGATAAAACTGCTGGAACAAACTTAGCAGCATCCCATAAAGTGCATTCTATTTTGACTGAGGGGTTTGGCAAAAACTCAGATAGAGCCCTTGTCCTTTCCACCTGCTCCTCAACTACACGTTTCAATGTTGAGGGAGATAGCTCCCGACTCCAGTGTTTGCAGTCTAGGCATAGGGCTATGGGTTTTCTACATGCAACTATGTCTATTTCCCACTTTCGCCCCGCGTTTTTAAACCGCAAGTTTCTTACAACAGAATAATTGTTGTGCAATGAAGCTGTGGCAACCATATCCTCAAACTCTTGCCATGAAAGGAAGCTACTTACGTGTTCAAGGTCGGTGCCTAAACTTACGGTTTTAACAGCCAATTTTAAACGTTGCATACTATTCGCTTCAACTACGCCTCTATTTAAATTAATCAAACCATCGGCTTGTAATTTTTTAAGCATCTTCGTGGCATATTGTGAAGGACATATCTGTAATTTATTGAGTGTTTCTTGTAAAAAAAGTCCATCTTTTGTCAATTTTAGAATTGCAATAAGCAAATTCATTTCAACATTCATTCATAAAACTTCCATTTTTACAAGGAAATTGTCAAAAAATAAGTTTCACAGGAGGTTACTTAAAAGGTTTATTATGAAAAAGTTTCAAGCCAAAGAATTCCTTTTTTGTTAATCGTGGGGTTGACATGTTGCGCATTTGCCTTCGCATTCTTTCAATGTTGGAAGGTCTTTAAAGTGTAAGTCACACATCATTCCTTCGGACCTTATAGCCATGCAAATTTCGCATAGTTCTTCCATAACTTTTTCTGCGGGCACGTCGGTTTTTGCGAGATTTTCGGCGAACTTTGAAATCATTCCCATTGTCTTTTCAGAACGTGTCAGCTGGTTAACAACGAATGATCCTCGCTCTCCTTTAATATATTGGGTTATTGCGGCTGGTGTTAGCTCCATTTTTTCGGAGACGTCGATTTTGCGCATTCCATGTTTTTCCACGAGTTCTTTCATTACAAGCGCTCTTATTGCGGGAAGTAGGTATTTGACAACAACAACACAGGGGGGCTTCAAATATTATTCCTCTAGATATACTTTAGCGTAGGGCTTATATATTTGTTTAACGGTGTTAAATGAAGTATTTAACGCTGTTAAAGGAATCAAAATGATCCAAACCGAAACAAAACTCGCTGACTTAGACAAACTGCGACACCACGAAAAAGTCGACCCCAAACATCTAGAAGAACTTACACAAAAAATAGCCTCAGACAAAATTCTGAAATTCGCAATAGTCGCCGACAAAAACACAAATGTAGTGCTTGATGGTGAACACCGTTTTAACGCCTTGAAAAGTTTGGGATGCAAAAAGATTCCTGTGGTTTACGTTGATTATAACTCGCCAGATATAGTGGTGCAAAGCTGGAGAGGCAACCAAAAATTAACGAAAAAAGATGTGATAGAGGCGGGTTTAAGCGACAAAAAGCTTCCAGCAAAGACAACTAAGCATATGATTAAGATGAGCGAAAACTTAGCGCATATTTTCGCGATTGAAAAGAGGGTTGACATTCCTATCGAAGCATTAAGGAGCGAACCCAAACTTGTGGATGCAAAGAGCGTTAAGCCAGCGATGCAGGGAGAGTTTAAGGAAGTCTTACAGCTTTATTCAAAGATCCTAGACTCCAGCATTGTTGAGACTCCGTTGTTAATAGACGAAGAGACACACACTATATTGGATGGTTACGAAGCCTACTATGCCCTTGACCTTCTATCCGTAAACAAAGTTCCAGCCTTCACAGTTGACATTTCAAAAGTGGAAATAAAATCACTGCAAAACGGTCTCAGTCCGATTACAAAGGAAAAAGTGATAGAGGCTGGACTTAACGGACCAAAACTTCCGCCAAAAAGCTTCAAGGTGCTGAATGAACCCATTCCAATAAGTGTCTCCCTAAAAGATCTGCTCGCACCAAAAAATGAGAACAAAAACAGCCTAAAAGTTTACAACAGCACACTAGAACTGCTTTTTGAAGGGTGGCCAACTCCGCTGGTAAAGTTAAATTCGGTTTCAAATGGTAAACTGAGCGTTTGGGCTAAGCTGGAAGGATATAATCCGTTCAGCAACAGCGTTAAGGATAGGATTGGCTTTTCAATGATTATGGAAGCAAAAGAAAGGGGAAACCTGAAGGAAATATTGTATGAAGCCACTTCCACAAATACTGGAATAGCCCTAACATCCATAGCAAACATTCTAGGCGTAAAAGCAAAACTCTACATACCAAAGACAATACAGAAAGTAAGCGACATATACCTTGAAGTTTTAGGCGCCGAAGTTGTGAGGCTTCCAGTCGGCTTGACTGTAGAGGCTATTGGGCAAGTGGAAAAAGAAGCAAAAAAGGATGGAGCTGCGCATTTAAACCAGTTTGAAAACGACGCAAACTTCAAAATACATTTGAAGCATACTGCAAGAGAAATTGACGAGCAACTGGCAAGTTTAGGTTTAAAGCCCTCATGCATAATAGGCGGCTTGGGAACATCGGGACACATGAGCGCCATATCCTTCTATTTCAAGAACAAGTACAAAAACAACATAAAAATCATCGGGGTTCAACCAGCACCAAACGAGGTTATCCCAGGAATAAGAAGAATAGAGACGGGAATGAAATGGTATTACTGGGTGCAATTCGACAAAATCGTTGAAGTTACGCAGAGGGAAGCCATAGAAGGCGCCATCCAAATCGCAAGGAAAGAAGGCATACTAGTTGGGTTAAGCGCCGGCGCAGTTTTCAGCGCATTCAACAAAATTAAAGAAGAACAAGGAGTCTGCGTCCTAATTTTCCCAGATACAGGTTATAAATATGCAGAGCAGTTTGAAAACTACTTCGCAAATGCGGCAGAAAAATAAACATTAAACAAGGGGAAGTCGCTAACAGCTAAGGGCATAAAATATTATAATAGAGGAACTTGTAAAACTTGATGTCTAAAGGAGAATTTACATGTTCGAAAAGTACATTTCAAAAACCCAAAAGTCAAAAGCTCTTTACGAACGCGCCAAAAAAGTTCTCCCAGCTGGAGTCTCTTACGGATTAAGGTATTTTGAGCCTTACCCATTCTACACGGCTATGGCTAAGGGCAGCAAGCTTTTTGACGTAGACGGAAACGAATACATCGACTTCTGGCTTGGACACACAGCCCTCATATTGGGGCATAGTCCGCCCGCAGTTATTGAGGCTGTTAAGAAACAATTGGAGAGGGGCACCCACTACGGAACAGCCCACGAACTAGAAATCAAACTGGCTGAGCAAGTTGCGAAGATAGTTCCTAACGCCGAAATGATTCGTTTTACCAATTCTGGCACAGAGGCAAACATGTATGCTACACGTTTAGCTCGCGCATACACGGGGAGAAGCAAAATTGCCAAGTTTGAAGGCGGATGGCACGGAGGCTACGATGCACTTCATATAAGCGTCAAACACCCCTTCAACATTCCGGAATCCGCAGGCTTAACACGTGGAGCTCTCCAAGACACCATAGTTTTACCGTTCAACGACCTTGATGGAGTTAGGGCAAAGCTGAAAGGCGAAGAGGTTGCAGCCATCTTTATCGAACCAGTCTTGGGCTCAGGCGGAGCTGTTCCAGCTGAAAAAGAGTTTTTGAAGGGACTTAGGGAATTCTGCGACGAAGAAGGCATTCTCTTAATATTTGATGAGGTCATAACTGGCTTCAGATTAGCTCTTGGGGGAGCTCAACAATATTATGGTGTAAAATCAGACATAACAGTCTTTGGAAAAATATTAGGTGGAGGCTTTCCAATCGGCGCCTTTTGCGGACGCAAAGAAATAATGGAGCGGTTAGATGCAACTGTTTACAAGAGGCCACATTACTCTTTCCACGGCGGAACCTTCACCGCAAACCCAATAACAATGACCGCTGGGTTAGCAACGCTTAAGATTCTTGAGGATGGGCAACTGATAAATCAGTTGAACAAGCTCGGAGATAAAATAAGAGAGCAGATGAAGGAGATTTTTGAGTCTGCTGGTGTGGATGTGCAAGTTACGGGTGCAGGTTCCCTCTTTAGCATACATTTTACCAAGAGAGAAGTGAAGGATGCGTATGCCGCGTTTATGGCTAACAGAGAAAAGCTTGTAGATTACCATTTAACGCTAATTGAAAATGGAGTCTTCTTCTTGCCAACTCATGCCGGAGCTTTAAGCAGCGCCCACTCTAAAGCTGACATAGAAAAACTGTTTTCTGAAACGGAAAAATATGCTAAGAAGTGCAAAACAGCTTAATGCTGGCGCATTCCAAATTCACTTTTCAGAAATTGCTCCGCTTTTTTAAGGTCCATGGGCGTGTTTACGTTAAAGAATGTCATAAGCTTCGGGTCTATTTGTTGCAGAACAAGCGTGGAAACATAACGCACTCCGCGAAGTTTCTCAATCATTGAAAGCATGTTCAGTTTTCCCTCACTTAAAGCGCTTTTTGCGGCCTTAAGTGCTGGTTCTGTGCAGTAAACAGCTTGCAAAGGTTCTATGTAGCTGTTTGGCCAGCGTGGAATAACTGCGCTTTTATTTATGCATAGTTCAAGCAAAAGCGAGATGACATCCTTGGAAATGAAAGGCGCGTCGCATGGAAGAAGAAGTGAATATCTTGCGCGGGTGTTTTCAAAGCCTGTCAGGGCTCCCACAAGAGGACTCTGCAAAGGACGTATGTCAACCAAAACCTGCACATTCGAACCCACAATTTTCGAGTAGTTTTCTGCTTGGGCTTTTGAGCTGACAACCACTATTTTCTCTTCTACGGCATTGCCGATTTTGTCTAGGACATGCTTTACTAAGGGCTTGTTCGCCAGTAACACGATTCCTTTATCTTGCCCAAGCCTTTTAGAATAACCGCCTGCGAGGATGATTGCCGACTTTTCCAATAATGTTTATCTCCACATAGGCGAAATTATGGGCGTTTCACCTCTCTATAAGTCTTGTGATGAAATATTACGAGAAAGAAATACGCTATATTACGGCAAACCACTCATACATATGATGTGGAGAAAAATTCGATGAACTCGGAGATTAAGGAGTTAAACCGCATTATATGCAAGCAATGTGCCGAGAAAGAATATGAAAAATGCAAAAACTGCAGAGTATACCAGCTGATAAACCGCATTTTTTCCCAATAAATCGTAACATTATCAAGCAAAATATAAAATGAAACCTAGGGTATCCTTCGTCAAGCAGAAATGGTCACCGTTAAGTTTCTAGGGTTTCGTTTTCAGCTGATGAAATAAAATAGTCGCGTCTTAAGCTAGGTCATGCTGTCTACTTTGTTTGCGATATTGTCCAAAATTTTTGTAAAGGGATGCTCTAACTTTTCTTGAACAAAGATGAAGTTTCCCTCAGCTTTGGAAATGTCGCAGAAGCATGGAATTACGCCAAGCAGAGGCGCGTTATATGTGTCCTTTATCTTGGCTTGCAAATCGTCATTCCAAGATTTTGAAGAAAACTCGTTTAAAACCTTGTTCAAAACAATTTCAGTTTTCTTCTCAAACAAGTCGTAGAGCTCCCTTAACATGCGCTTTGTCCCATTAACATCGGATCTGTCAAAAGTTGTTACAACTATTACAAGGTCAGCGCTTACAATGGCGTTTATAGAAGAATATTGAAGCCCTGGACTCGTGTCAAAAATTAGGTAGTCAAAACCCTTATCGTTTAGAAGCGAGTTCCTAAGAGCTAAGAGCCTCCCTAAGGCGCGCATCTCCCATTTTCTGTCTTTTGCAGAAATGTCTCTTATGGCCTCTGTTGCGGGGTTGGCTAATCCAACGAAAAATTTGCCTTTGCCAGGAACTTTTTCGCTTATATCTATTAACACTTTGTCAATTTCGCATGACCCGTTCAGATAGTCGTTTAGCCAGCAAGGTGCATTTTCAATTTTGAGAATTGTTGAGAGGCTTGGAGCTCTGAAGTCAAGGTCCATTAGGCAGATCTTTTTTCCTTGTTTAACGAGGGTTGCGGCTAAGTTAAGCGAAAGAAGGGTTTTCCCGGTTCCACCTTTATAGGAGTGGACAGCTATTATCTTGCCCAAGGATTATCCCTCATGAGCTTCCCTATCTACGTAAAAGTAGGCTTTTCTCCCCTTCCTCTCCTTCTTCAAATACCCCATAATTACAAGCTGGTTCAGGTATGCGCTTTCAACAGCCCTAGCCCTATGCGTCTGCTGGGCGATGTCATCCGCCGTAGCTCTTCCAAGTCTACACACTGTCATAGCTGTCTTCCTTAAGTGGTCAGGCATGGAAAGAAGGGTCATAACGTCAAGGGGAGCTTCCGGAAGCGGCTGAACATCCTTTTTGCCGTGCTTCTGAAGCTCAATCATGACCTCCATTTTTTCGTTCAGCTTCTCAAGGTTTTCCCTTATCTTCTCCAAAATCTGTAAGGGCTTCTTTCCAAGGGCCTCTTGACTTGACACTGTATTTTCCTCTTGCTGTTTTACACGTGTACAATAATGGTAGACTAAAAGCATTTATTAAGTCTTACGAAACTTATATAATTATTCACAAAACAAACGCTGACTAATTACCACAAGCATTGGTTTTAGCCAACACAATGCCTACAAATATCATCGCTAAAATTATGAATATAAACAATGTTGCGGTATACCCTGCAGCAAACACCGCAATTTGCTCAAACATTTTAATCGTGAAAACTGAGGGAAACTCTAAATAAAAAGCATGTTTCGCCCTTTAAAATATTACAAACCATGGAAGAGGCACTTTAACACTTGCCTTGAAGATTCGCGGATATGTGAAAAAGTGGAGTTTGCTTCTAATAGGGTGTTGGCACCCTGTTTCTGGCTTCTTCGATAATTGGTAAGACTTGTTTCAGTTCCCTGAAATATTTCAGAACTGTGATGCCTCGCTGGGTTATCCCATATACTACTCGCCTTTTTCCAATTGTCCTCTCTTCCACTAGGCCTTGTTTGATGAGGAAGTTTAAGTACTCCTTTAGAACGCTACAGTTAACATTAGCCTTATACATGATGTGAGTTAGCTTTAATGGACCACGGTGAGCCAACACTTTAAGGATGTCGATATACATTTCTAGTTTGGATCTTCTCATTGTCCAAACCTCTTTGCCATATTTTCAACCTTTTTATATAAAGCTTTTATGGATTCAAACTACGTCTTTTCTCTATTTAGTCTGTGTTAGTAGCTTCTTTTTGCTTGAGCCCGCATTAACACGTTTATTCTATTTTGGAAGGCTGTGACCATGTCATCTATCAATATTTTTTGCAATTCTGTTGAAAGTCCTTTGAGGTTTTCTTTGAAGGTTTTTGCTATTTTGGCTTCCAACTCTTTCCTTTGTTTAGGGGTTAAATTATGTTTCAATGGGTCTCCTCCAGTTTTCATGCACAGAAATACGCTATGGGTATTTAACTAACTTATGAACCAAAAATATGGATTTGAAATACATGTTTTCGATGGCGGGCAATGTTTTTATTTTTGCTTTACTCCATTATTTTTTGCCGGATGATGAGAAGGCATTAGGTTGACGTTTGGATGAAATCTCAGAGTTACTCGGACGGCAACGGGTTTGGATTCTGAATCTTTAATATCGCTTTTCTTTTGTTTAGGGAAAAGCTGTTGTTTGGGTTTAGGAGTTGGCTGAGTTTGACGCCGTCCTGAAAGGTTTCGCTCTGTGCTTCTTGATTTTTCTGTTTTTTGTTTTGATGTCTGGCTTGGATTTTGTTGTTCACAGGGTTTTGTATGGTTACGGGCTTAGGTTTAGTTTTGATTGGGCTGTTTTCTATTGGAATGTTTATTCAGGTGTTTTCTTCGCTTTTGGGGTGGCTGCGGGTTTTGTTTATTGGTTGGGTTCTGGTAGGAGTCGCAATGATGTGAAGGTGGGTTTGGGTTTGTTTTTGAGTATTTGTCTTTTGTTTTTTGGCGGTTTGGCTGATGTTTTCTGGTTTGTTATTTGGGGTGGCGGTTTGCCATCTAACGATGTTGTTTGGTGGTGGTCGCCTTGGTATAGAATTTTCGGGTATTGGAATAGTTTTGCACAGTTAAGTTTGCTGTTTGTGGTTTTCGTGGGTGTTGTTTTGTTCTGGGTTTTTGTTTTGAAGTGAATTTTGATTTTAGATGTTGATTTTTGTTTCATAATGTTTTTGTTGTTTGTGGCTTCTAAGTTTTAACTCGGGTTTGAAATTTGACTTGGAAGGAACTGTTAGGTAATGGCTGGTTTGTCAGGGTTGTTCTTGTTTTGTGGTTGGTCAGTGCGGTTTTCGTTTTGCTTTTGCTGGGGCAGATTGATTGGATTGTTCATAATGAGCTTTATGGTTATGGTTTGCAGTTTAACCTCGATTGGGCTGTGCCTTACTGGGGTGTTTTGAGAGCGATCTACTTGTTTTTGGCTGTACCTGTAGCTTTTAGCATCGTCTATTTTGGTTTAGAGGTTTTGCGTTTTCTCAGTGGAAGACGCCGTAACGCTGTTGAGCGTAAGCCCGTGAAGTCTGTTAAGCCCGTTAGCCGAGGTGTTAAGGCTGCTGAGCAGAATCATATGGTTATTAGTTGTCCTAAGTGCCATAGGGTTTTTAGCAAGCCTTTAGTTATGTTGGATTTTAGTGGCGGAAAAACTAAGTTTGTGAATGTTTGTCCCTACTGTAATCATGTTTTGGGCTGGGAGGGCGAGGAAGCTAAAAAGGAAAACATTAGAGTTGTTAATTTAGACGAGGAGAAAGCGGAACATTAGAGTGTTAACTCTTTAACTTTGGTTTTTGTTGCCGATTTTGCGTGTTTTTTCGCTGGGTTTAGTGCTCACCGAAGAGTTTTCTTAGGTTGTAACTGTTTGTGTTTTGTTCTGTTTCTATTTGGGTTTCTGGTTCTGGAACCGCAACTGCGGTTGGGGATGGATTAAGTTTTCGTTCAAGTTCGCTTATTCTTGATTCCAGTTTTTCCACCGTTTCTGTTTTCATTCTTAATCTTTCTTCTAGTTGTTGGATTGCCAGTTTTTCTTCTAATAGGCGGGCTCTTTCTTCCAGGGTTTTTTCTTTTTCCTCTATTGAGCGAAGTTGGAACTCTAGTTCTGCTTTTTTCTTTTGCAAGTCTTCTATTTCATGCCATAGGGTCATTTTAGTTGCACCTTGCTTTTGTTGTAGGGTTCAAGAGGATAATTAGGGTTATGAATTCCAAATCCATATCGTAATTCAGTTATCAGCAAAGAAAAAGTAATGCTATGCTCCTTTTGTCTGAAAACTCGAAGTTTGAAAGCGTCTTCACTTTAACAGACGCCGCAGATGTTTGGCGCGTTCTTATTGCTTACAACGCCGGTTTTTTCGGTTTTACCCCACGCTCTTGACCGGCGCAACAAGATCAACAACATTGCGTAAAATGCTATAAACGCCTGCAAACTCCAGTAGAAGTAGATGAAGGGTAGCCAAAGCAAATTTGTAGCTTTCCTAGGCTTTGAAATGTAAGTAAGGGCTAAACCACATAACAAAATAGTTAAGGTGCTTGTTATCGTCATCAATCGCACCATGGTGTCCCATAAAACATCAAATTGAACGGTTAAAAAGAAAGTGCTGAATCCAACAATATAAGTTGCTAAGGAGATAATTAATATGAGTGGTCCCAAAAGTGTTGTTTCAGCGTCAAAGTTCTTTCTGCTAAATTTGGTCATGAGCCTGCCATACTTTAGGGCAACTTCCATTGTGCCCCTAAACCATCTTGTGCGCTGCCTAAACAGTTGCCTTAAATCTGCTGGTGTCTCCTGCCAAGAATACACGTCGGGCGCATACCTAATCTTATAGCCTTTTTCCGTAAGCCTTGCCGACATCTCCATATCCTCCGACAAAGCTTCCTCATCGAAACCGTTAAGCTTCTTCAAGACACTTTGCCTTATGAACTGGCAACTTCCCCTCAGATGAACAAACAAGTCTAAAACGTCTTTGCCGCGCAGGTAGGTTTCACACCAAACAGCCTCCTCGTAGGACATGAATTTTGTCAGCATATTCTCGTCTGAGTTGATAGACAGTGTTCGTCCTTGGACAGCAGCAACCATCGAATCTTCAAAATATTTGCAAACATTCATCAAAGCGTTAGGGTCTGGAACATTGTCTGCGTCGAAAATTCCGACAATCTCCCCCCTAGCGTGCTTTATTCCATAGTTTAAGGCTGAAGGCTTGCCATCAGAAAAAGGTTTGCGCAAAATCTTCACGATGCCGTCATGTTCTTTAGCGCATTTCATGCAAATTTCAAGCGTCTTATCTGTTGAACCGTCCTCAACGACAATTATCTCCACCTTATCCTTTGGATAATTCAGCTTAGACAAAGCGTTAAGCAGTCTGCCTATGACCTTCTCCTCATTTTTAACCGGCACGACAATCGAGAATGTGGGCAGCTTCTCTTCACAAGAAAACTTTCCATCAGACTTCTTCCTGCTCCGCCGCAGGTTCCTAACACCAACAGCCAAAATTGGCAAATTATAAAGCGACCACACTAAAACAAGGAAAAAGGCGAAGATCAAAACGGTGTATGCTATGTTTAACAAGGCATTTATCTCTCTGTTTTGTTCGATGCACTGTCGATGTTTTCAGCAGAGGGGTTGCCCCACTTCTTGGCGTACAAGCTAATTTTATGGGCAAGAGAATTTGACGTTTTAAAAGAAGCACTACTTTTCTCGGCTCTTAACTTCAACAAAGGCAGACTTGTTCTACCCAGTATAATGCAATAAGCACCTGCCATTGAATTTTACCTCTAGAGATATTATGTTAGCTTCAGAATTTGAATAAAAAACTTTTCATTTTCCATGAACGAACAAAAGATAAGGGGCTATATAATCCATTTTTCTCGCCAATATTTTCATTTAGAGTCTAATTCTGACTTAAACAGCTGTCTAATCGAAATTTTAGGTTCATAAATCATTTTAAAGGGTGTTTCCTAGTTTTCTCCGGGAGCCGCCGTGGAACACAGCCTAGAAAAACGTGCTAAAGTGGGAAGCGAAAGTAAATGGCAAATCAAGTACTTGGGTACTGACTGGGTTTTGTTTAGGGTTGAGTCTCTGCAGGGAATGATTGAGGAAGTCAACAAGGTGTTAGGAACCGGCAGCAGCCTGGTCTGGTATACAGCTGGCAAAGGAGCTGGAAGGTCTATGGCAAGAGTTTTCCAAAAGCATTTAAAAGAGGGAGAAAATTTTGAAGTTCTTTTCAACAAGATTGGCGATTATTATGCGCGTTGGGGATGGGGTAGAATTGAAAAGGTTTTCCTAAGGGAGAAAACAGGCGAAGTCATCATAAGAATACATGATAACGCTTTCGCTAGAGGGCAGCACTCTCAAACACCTTCATGTTATTTCGTCAAAGGATATCTTGAAGGCTTAATTGAAAAACTAACGGGAAAACATGTGACATCTGAGGAGACAAAGTGCATGGCGAAAGGAGATGCCTACTGCGAGTTTCAAATAGCAACAGATTAACCCAAAAAGAGATCTATACTTACAAGCAATTTGGCTTCGTTTTATCATTAGGCTTTTAAAAGCTTATCGTATAGATTAATTGGCGATAACTGTTGAAGAAGGCTTCTCGCGAGTTTGATTTAGCGGCTTTGGAGTCTGTGCTTAAGGGGAAAACTCTGCTTGTTTATTGGTATTTGTTGCAGCAACCAAGCCACACGGTTGGCGTTCGTGAAGTTCAACGCGCCTTAAACTTTTCAAGCCCCAGCATCGCCGTGCACCATCTTGAGAAACTGCAGGATTTGGGTCTTGTTAGAAAGAAGGGAACGGGCGACTATGTTTTAGAGGAAGAAATAAAAGTTGGGATTCTGCGTTTTTTCACTCGCATGGGACGCTTTCTTGTTCCTCGCTACTTGTTCTATTCCGTCTTGTTCTCAACCATGCTGGTAACCTATGTAAGTTTGTGCCTTTTGCTCCAAGTAGGTCCTAACTTTTATGCGTTGATGTTTGGGTTAATCGCGTCGATTGCCTTTTGGCTTGAAACTTTCAGGTTGTGGAGGGCTAAACCCTTTTGAAAGGTTAACATGCTGTTCTAAACTTTAGATTTAAAAGACAAGAAGCCTCAAACATTCTATGGAGGATAAACATTTGAGGAGAACTCTGCTTTATGTTGTAGCCGCTTTGGTTCTCGGAGTGCTGCTAACACTTATTCCATTGATTATGTTAACAAGAATTGAATCCGAAAAATATGAGATATCAAGGGAAGCATTCGCGAATAGCATGGACAAACTTGAAAACATGGACGGCTTTAAAGCGGAAAGCTACCCTCCAGACATACAAGTTTTTGTTCTCAGCTTTGCGGTCGCCATAGCCGCATATGCCCTCTTCAAATTCAGGTTTTCGCATTGAAAACTTTTGTACCACTTTTAGAACGGTGCTGTTCTAAAACGTAGCATTATAGAAGGCGATTTCCATGAATTTCTAGGTGAAAAACATGTGGATAAAGCAGAAGGAAATTTTTGCGGCAATAGCCCTTGGCGTGGCCATCGCGCTTTTGGTTTTCTGCCTTGGATTGGCAAGTGAGAAAAATGGTTTCGGAGGGTTCTTTTCAACAGAGACAAGCGGAATGGTCAAAAACGACAGTTTCGGTCAAGACTCGCAACGTTATCAGCTGATCACTGAAACAATAGAGGGGGAGTTAGACAAAGGGACATTTGAGGACACGGTCAGCAGGCTTGTGGCTTTAACTGAAGAAAAGAATGGTTATGTCAAGTATTTGGTTATGACCTACGTGGATGAGGTTTGGAGCGGTCAAATGGTTTGCAAGGTTCCACCATCAAACGTGACGTCTTTCACATTCGCTGCGAGAGCAATAATTGACGCAAACGGGACAGTTACGTACATAAACATAAGCATTGAAGAAATAAACGAGTCGCAGGGACTTAACGAAACCACATTTTCAACAATCAATTTTAACATTAAAGAAGTTAAGCCTCAAACTGGAACTGGAATAAGCCTTCCATTAGAACCAGTCACAAGAATCCTCTCAACAAGTTTGCTCTGGATTGCTCAAGGCTTGGCTGTGGGCATCCCCCTATGCTTTGCATCGCTTGGAATCGTCCTCTTTGTCAGCAGAGGAATAATACCATTATGGAAGAATACACTTAGGATTTCCAAGCAGTCTGGCAAACGCGAACAAGAGAGTTAGGCTAAAAACCCATTTTTATTACTTTTCTTGCAAACGTTATGTAGCCAGTATGCCCAGTCATAAGCGTCTGCGGGCGCGTTTTTCCCCTTTCAACCTGCATCCCGCGAAGTAGACATTCAACAGTTTCAATGTCGATGAAGCTGTTTTCCTTTAGGGCTTCCACTGTTTTTACAACTTGGTCTATTGTCGGGCTGAAAGAGACTATTGTCCCACATGGTTTTAGGGCTACATAAGCATGTGAGATAACAAGCCATGGTGTCGCCAAGTCAAGTATCACCGCGTCCACTTCCGCCTCGTCTATTCCGGCGGTTATGTCCTTATTTTTAAGTTCTACAAAGTCAAGCAAGCCAGCCCGTTTCAGATTCTTCTCAGCAGTTTTAAGGAATTCCTCTCGGATTTCGTAGCTGTAGACCTTGCCGTTTGGTTTAACATAATGGGCAAGGGCTGTAGTTAAGGCTCCAGTGCCTGTTCCGGCTTCAACGACACGGCTTCCAGAGCATATTCCGCTGAACATTGTTATTAGGGCTATGTCTTTTGGGTAGGTTATCTGGGTTTTCCTAACGGACTTCATTATGTAATCGCGGAGCAAGGGCTTTAAAGCTATGAATTCGACTCCTAAGCTGCTTGATGTTGTGGCGCCATATTCCTTGCCAATTAATTCTTCAAGTTTTATGAAGCCCTTATGCGTGTGAAAGTTTTCTCCTCTGTGAATTTTCACCAGATAGGTTCTTCTAGAATCTAGGTAAAGAAGAACGTAATCTCCTTCTTTTATAAGCTCTGGCAATTGACGATTCCTCTCTATAGAAGAGCACCAGACAGATAATAATATATTATGGAACTCAAACAGAAAATAAGCCCTCTAAATAACAGTTTAACATGCGGAGATGCCCCATGAAATACAACATTGCATTCATCGGATTTGGAACAGTTGGACAAGGACTAGCGAAAATACTGGTCGAGAAAAAAGATTTACTAAAAAAGGAACACAACTTCGAATTCAACGTCGTCGCCGTTTCAGACATAAAAAAGGGCTCAATTTTCAACGAGAATGGACTCGACATTGAAAAACTTTTGCAACTTGCTCAGAAAACCGGAAAAATCGAAGGTTACAAAGGCGGAGAGAAAGGTCTTTCAAGCTTGGAAACCATAGAAAAGGAAGCAGCAGACATAATCATTGAGGCTACATGGACAAATTTGGAGAGCGGAGAACCAGGCATAACGCATATCCGAAGGGCTCTTGAATTCGGCAAGCATGTGGTTACAACAAACAAGGGGCCCATAGCCCTTGCATACCATGAACTCGCCGCAACAGCCAAAAAACACAACGTTTTTCTGAGATTTGAAGGCACAGTTTTAAGCGGCACACCAGCAATAAACCTAGCCTTAGAGGATTTGGCTGGCGCCGAAGTAAAGTCTGTTAGGGGAATTGTGAACGGCACAACGAACTACATACTAACCCAAATGGAAAGTGGGGTATCCTACAAAGAAGCGCTGAAGGCAGCGCAGAAACTTGGCTGCGCCGAAGCAGACCCAACAATGGATGTGGAAGCTTGGGACCCAGTTGCAAAAATAACAATCCTTTCCAACGTTGTCATGGGCGGCAACGTTAAGGTGAAGGATGTTGAAAGAATAGGGATAAAAAACGTCACAGCCAGCGACATCAAAGAAGCGCAGAAAGAGGGAAAAAGAATAAAATTAATAGCTAGCGCATGGCGTGAGGGCGGCGTAACAAAAGCTAAAGTTTCTCCGGAAAAGGTTCCCTTAACTGATGTTCTCGCTCACATCCGCGGAACCCTTAACGCTTTAACCTTTAACACAGACATGCTTGGAGAAGTTACAATAGTTGGACCAGGCGCTGGAGGCACAGAGGCTGGATACGCTCTGCTAAGCGACATGCTAGCCATAAACAGATATTTCAGCAGAAGTCAACTTAGCAAGGCGTAAGTTCTGTTGCCAAGCCCTACTCGTGTTATGGCGTATACTTAAAAGGATGCTTACTTCTATCCTTGTTCTCTATAAGCTCTTTTAGTGAGGGTCTCCCCTCTATTGCTTTTCGAATAGCATGACGCATAGCCTTGTAATTATTTATATAGACACGCTGCCTGTCGACCGCCGTAGGGTGGACAAAGACGTTTGCTATTATGATTAGGTATTCAGCAGTTTCCTTTGGAATTGTTCCATCTGCAACACTGTCAACAACCGCTTTTGCCACTGCCGTTTGAGCTGGACCATAAACCATGCTGGCTTGCCGCATACTAGTTATCGTAACCGTTGGAACAATGAGTGTTGGCGGCTTAACAGCCAAGTTTGGCTCCAGTATGGCTAATAAAGGCTCATGACCCGGCGTGGGTGCAGCTTTAGCCTTAACAAAGGCTTCGCCCACTGGTCCGTCTTTTTTGCCGATGACTAAGTCTATGTGGGCTACTTCTGCGCCTTGTCCAGCCAAAGCCTCGCCTACGCGGAGATTAAAATCCCTTATGATTTTCGGGGTTATGTCAACAGCCATAAAACGCTGCTCTATGGGCTTTTCTCCAACTTCAAAAGTTACTGGTTTCGGTTTTATCTTGCCTATTTTCTCTAAATCTAAGCGTAATTCTTCCCTTGCCTCGTAAGTTAGTTCGCCGCCGACGCTTAGAGGCTGCCTAACAGGACCAACCTTTATTTTCATCATGTTTAAGGCTGCTTTTGTTCCGACAGGACCGCTTGCAGCCATTATCCTCGCTATCTTCTGCACCTTGTATTGCAGTTCACGAGCTTTTTGTAATTCGCCATTTTTAACGTAGTTGTAGAGTTGAACCCAGATGTCTGGTATGACGTTTGCGCTGGCAAGTATGGCGCCTGAGCAGCCGGCAGCCAAAGCTGCGATAACAACTTCATCATGTCCACACATAACATTAATTTTGTCTCTTACTTTCTCTAACACAGCTAAGATGAAGTTTAACTGTCCACTGCTGTCTTTTAAGCCAACTATGTTTGGAATTTGCGCCAAATCCTCAACCATCTGCCAAGGGAGAGGTAGTCCCGTGCACTGTGGAATGTTGTACAAAATTATTGGGATTTCGACCTTGCTTGCTATTGTGTCGTAATGCTCGTAGATTCCACGGTCTGCAGGCTTTAAGTAAAAAGGCGTAACAATCAGAACAGCATCGGAGCCCGCATCCTTCGCATACTTTGTAATTTCTAGGGCTTGGTCTGTTCCGCTTGCCCCTGTTCCAGCAACCACTGGAACACGCCCATTAACTTCGTCGACCACGACTTTTATGACGCGTTTTTTCTCTTCCATCGTCATATTTACAAACTCGCCGGTTGTGCCACATGGAACAACCCCGTGGACGCCTAATTCAATGCAATGATTAACTAGAAAACGCAGTCTTTCCTCATCAACAGCCTTTCCATCATCTGTAAAAGGTGTAACTAAAGCGGGTAGAATTCCTTCGGGCTTAAACATGCAGTTTCTCCTCTATTCTAAGCCGTGTTTTCATATCATATAAGCTTTGGATATGCAAAAGGACATTTCCACGATTGGTTGTTAAAAGTTTGGGAATAAACTGTTAAAGAATGAAAGAAGTTCTGCAGTTAAAAACGTTTAAATCGACTGCGAACAAAATGAGGTTCGTTGTTGTGGAGGCGTTGTTTCTGGATAATCTGAGGGAAAGGTTGAAAATTAAAATGGAGAGTTTGGAGGAAATCAATAACTTTCTTTTGAGGAAGGATAACCCTCTAATGAATGGTTTATTAGAAATCATCGAGGAATATGGCGGTGTTAAAGAAATTAACCGCAAGGCTGAAGAAAACTGTAAACTCGAAAGCATCATGAAAAAACTTGAAAAGAGAAAATCGCCTTTCATAAAAGACCTTGAATGGCTTGCTAGGCAACGTGATAAAGACGCCTTCATCAGCGTAACAGGCTACCGCAGAAAAATCTTGGGAGAAAAGGCAAATTCCATAAAGTTTGACGAAACATTTGCAGTTACGCTTGAAATCAGCGCCTCAAACTTTTTCCCATGGCTAATAGAAGAGGCGAAACTCGCAATTAAAAAGCAAGACTTAATGCCAGCCCGCTATATTCGCGTTCGCTCAATGAAAGAACAGATTGAGGACGAAGATATTCTCGCCTTTGCTGCCGCAATGCAGATAATAGGAGCCTCTTACGTGCAGACCCTCGACACAAAGGGAACAATGCCGGGTCCAGACGGGAAACCAGTCAACATCCATTTGGGCGGACCAGAAACTTTAACTGGATACTTTGGGGGCGTAGGGGCGCCTAACGAATACGCGTTGAATTGGGTTCGCGAATACCTTTACTATTACACAAATTATGGGGTTCGACAGGTTCTGAACACAAATTCAGGAACTGTTTTTTTGGGGTGTTTGTTGCATAAGCTTGGAGTAGACATAGAGTTTAAGATATCCGTGTTCCTAGGCAACGATAACCCCTACTCAATATTGTGGACGTTTATGACAGCCAAACTGCTAAGCCGGGAAGACGGCTCAACTCCCCTGGTAGGCTTTAACCTTTCAAACTCGGTGAACAACCAAACAATAGAGTTCACAGCCTACATAAGAAAAGTCTTAGGCTTTGAAGACATTGTCCGCATAGAGCACCACATAACAGAAGCCTACAAAGGCATAGTTAGACAACCATACGACCGCCTAAATCAACTCTTGGAAGTTGCGGGTCACATTAAAAATATAAGCGCAAAACATGAGGGTGGAACCCCGGAAGTTGATGAAAAACGGGAACACCCATCAGACATTCAAGACTACTTTATGCCTAAAAACGAAATAGTGAAGAAAGGATTAATGCCAAAACTTTTGAAAAACTACCTAGATAAGCATGAGGCTGTGAACAGAACAGCTAGAGCTTTAACAGAACAAGGATTAACTTTCATCGCCGCCAAAAACCTGCACAGAAGCTAATGATAAAAAGACCAATTGAATAGAAAAGAGAGGAGATGAAGCGCTACCAGTATTGTTTGGGCTTCCGCATCACAAGATAAAATGTTGTAGCTAAAAAGAAAACCGTTGTTACCCCCAAGACGACAGCCAAACGCCGCGTATTATCTAACTCAACAATGTTTCCTTGAAGTTTAGTGTAATTTTGCAAGAGTTCCATATAGGTTTGGCTAAGTGTTGCATATTCTTGTTGAAGATTTATATAGGTTTGATTTAGTTCTTCAAGCTTATTTTTTGTTTGCCAATAAGTTTCGTTTAGGTTCATAAAGTCTTCTTGAAGCTTTTCATAGTAAGTATTTCTAACATTAGTAAGCGAAAAAGCTGGTTCTCGTAGGAAATGGTCGCTTCCTATACTATATTGGAGGTAGAGTTCAGCTTGTGTTCTACCCCAAACGTCAGGAGGCACACCAATGAACAGGTTAAAAGCTCTCGTCTCGTTGAAATTTAATGATGTATTTTTTAGTAAGCATGTGTAGTTCAGCAGTAATCCCTCTTGACCACCCTTAAAACCGTATAGACTAATGTTGAAGCATTCAACGGTAACTCCCTCTGCAGTGCAATTTATCCATATTTTTGTTGTCAAATTTCCGCCTGGGACAGTTTCCGCTGTAGCATTGACAATAATTGAAAGACCCGCATACTCTTTTTGGAAGAACGTCTCCATTTCGCTGGTTGTTTGTGCTTTGGCAATTGTAACACAAGCTATTAGAATTGGCAAGGTTAAAATCATGCCCAAAAATTTGTACCTTCTCATTTTGCTTCACCTGCGCTTATGAGTTCTTGAATTTCTGATGGTTTGATTTTTAAGTTTTATCGCCTTTTCTGAGCAATGTTGCGGTGCTTAAAAGTTGGTTTTTAAACTTTGATGCTTATAACCGCCTTATTTTATTGAGCGGATTAGGCGTTGGTACATGTATAGGAAGTATATTAGGGCGAAGGCTGTCAGGGCTACTTCTAATGTTAGAATTAAAGGATTGTTTTCCATTGCCATGAAGTATCCGTGTTGAAGTATGTCCGTGAAGACTAATATTTGGAGGAATATGGCTCCGCCTAGGCAGCTTAACCCCAGTGTGTGGAAGAGCACTCGGATTCTGCGGTCTATTGTTGTTGTGTTTGAGTTCATGGCTTCGTCGTGAATATCAAGATTCTATACTTCAACTTATATGTTATGAATCTCCACATACTATGAAATCTTATGATTAAAGTTTTTGATTCAAAGTTAACATTCGCCCACCGAAAACCATAAGTTTTGCTAAACTTCTGCCAGTTTGCTAATAGCTTCCTTCACAACCATAACAGACGCCTCGAGACGCTTCCTAGTTTCAGGCATCAAGTCAAGCTCCAAAATCTTTTCAACGCCATCTTTTCCTAGGACAACTGGAACACCTATTGAGATATCTGAAAAGCCGTACTCGCCCTGCAAATACGTTGAAACGCCCATTACACGGTTTCTGCCCCTCAAAACAGCATCAGCCATAATTGCGATGACTGCCGCAGGCGCATAAATTGTTGCACCCTTCAGTTTTATAACGTCTGAACCGGAGCTTATGGTTAAATTAACTATTTTCTCAATTTGCTCTTTGCTTAACAAATGCGTTATGGGTATTCCTGAAACAGAGGCGTACTCAACGAGTGGAACCATGGAGTCACCATGTTCACCTATAACGAGGGCACGTACATCTTCTCTTGAAACGTTAAGTTCGGATGCTATGTAAGACCTAAACCTTAAAGTGTCCAAGATGTTGCCCATGCCGAAAACACGGTTCCTCTCAAAACCGGATTCTCTGTAGGCAATATAGGTCATTACGTCAACGGGATTCGTCACCATCATAAGCTTACATTCAGGCGCGTGTTTCACAACTTCTTTCACTATGGACTTAACTATCTCAGCGTTTTTGTTCATTAAATCGGTTCTCGACATCCCTGGTCTTCTGGCTTCGCCAGCTATTATTATCACAAGTTCAGAGCCTTTCATTTCACTGTAGTCGCTTGTTCCCCTTATTTTTCCGTCAAACTCTATTGCTGGGGCTGCTTGCATCATGTCCAGAGCCTCGCCTTTCGCTACGTTCTCATAAATGTCTATGAGGACAACGTCGCTTATCCTATACCTTAAAATGTTGAATGCCGCGGCGCTTCCAACCTTTCCAGCACCAATAATGGTTATCATGCATAAAATTATGGTTTCCAGTTAGAAATATGTTTCTTTAGAGAAACTGTTAAAGTGGGTATTCCCTTTCCCTTTCAGTTATAACTATCTTGCTCTTTAAATCTCTCATGAATTTAGCGAAAAGGTTGGGCTTTTCCGTGTGAACTGGAAAGATTTCCTTTGCGTTGATTTCCTTAAGAATAGCCTTCAGCTGCATTGGCATTATATGCCCAGAAACATGCACATGATATTGCGGCAACCCATAATGTTCAAGCCAGTTAACAAGCCTTTCATAGTCAATCGCCATCTCTTCATTAAAGGGCTCAGAAGAAGAAAGAACATAGCAGCCTCCCGCTTTTGGCTGTATATCCACAAGTTCCTCCAAGTCATAGAAGGATAGGGCTAAAATGGCTTTGCACTGCCTCTTCGAAATTTCGAAGACGTCAACAACCCTTTCCTTGTATTGGCTGATTATGTCGCTTTCCCATTTTTCATAGCGCTTCTTCGACTTTCGAAAGATCAAAATACTTTCATCGTTCAAGTCCGGAATCTTTAAACCCTTGTCCCTGCGCAGTTCGTTCATCAAATAGGCTTGCCTAAGTGAAACAGCAAGGCAACGCCCATTCTTCTTGGCGACTTTGTAGAACGAATTCAACCTGTCAACATCCGTGTAGGCAAATTCCGCAAGCACAATCCCATCTGCTTCAGCAACAACACGATTCAGCTTATCCTCAACATCCGCCTCAGAAGAAACAGAAGCACCAGTCATATTCGTAGCCTCGGTGATAACCGCCAAAGGCTCCACTTCCTTGGCTTTTTCAACAAAATCTCTCGTCATCTGCGGCTTAGCGCCATGAACACGAAAATCTCCGGTGTAAACAACCGCCCCATTTGAAGCGTGCACAATAAAGCCGTAAGCTCCTGGAACAGAATGGTCAACGTGAATTGGCTCAACCTCTAAATGGCCAACCTTAACAGTTTTGCCAGTTCTGAAGGGCTTAAAGTCTATACCTTCAACATTAAACTCCAAATCTGCCCTCCGCATTTCGCCTATGGCTTGCAAAATGATCTTTGTTGTTTCTCCGCAGTAAACTGGGATCTCCCGTTTTATAAAGGATAAGTAAGCTGAGTGGTCCATGTGCCCGTGGGAAATGAAAACGGCGTCAACTTCTGGAGGCTTCTCGTCAAACTTGTATACGCCTTCAAGTTTTGGCAAAACCCCCAGCTCCTGCAAGCTTTTTTCGCTTTTGGGCGAGAGGAAAGGCGGAGAATAAAACTGCTTTTTTAAGGCGTAGGACATGCCAAAATCAAAGAACACTTTGATATCTCTATCTTCGAGGAGTATCTTGTTTCCGCCAATCTCGTTTACGCCGCCGTAAAAAGTCAAAACTGTTTTATTTTTAACCATATGTGCCACTCAGCCTATACGCTTTTTTGCAAACATTTGCCATGGCAACCATTATTATTGGTGAAGTGAAGACGCTGAAAACCCTGGTGTATTTGGGGTTTGAAGCCTTTTTGATAATGCTTGGGTTGCCGCCAGCCCTCCAATATCCGTTGATGAAAGCCTGTGCAATAAGCTCGGCTATGTGCCTTCCAAATAACGGTGGAACATAGTGCCCAGCGTAGTAAAGAAACTCAGCGACATCCCATGTCTTGTCGCCGTTCCTCGCTGCTTGCTCAAGGTCTAACAGGTAAATTTCCCCGTTTTTGCCAACAAGCATGTTCTCGGGTTTTGTGTCGCCTAAAGAAATGTTAAGGGCGTGCACCTTGGCGAATGTCTCACCGAGCCTTTCTATAACCATCAACTTTTCATTAATTTCTCCCTCAGCCTCTGATTCAGCAATTCTTTTGACAACTTTATCGAGGCTTTCGCCTTCAACATGCTCCATGAAAACCAAGCGTTCGTCATGGTTCATGTAAAGAATTTTTGGGACATTAAATCCCTTAGAGGATAAAAGCTTGTTTATGGCGCATTCTCTTTCAAGTCTCGAACGCCCCAAAACAGCGAAAGACCGCGTTCCAATGGTCCAAATAGTGAGGGGGAACCATTTGAAGCTTGACCAGTCTTTAAACTGTTTAACCACCACCCTTTTCTCAACATTATTCGCAATTGTCTTAATCAGGTAAACATCGTTCAAAACTCCTCCAATCTCCTCCACCTTAATCCTCACATTCTCGCCAGCCGCCAGTACGTTCCTGGCAAAGGTTTTAATGTCAGCCCTATCCGCCAAAGAGACAAAACCGCCAGAAGTTGGAACATACAAAAACCTTTTCGGATCTATGAAAGGTCTAATAGCTTGAGCTTCCCCTTCACCCCTTTTCTTTTGAAGTCTTAAAAGGGTTTCAGCATCTTGTGAAAGCAGACTTAGGATTTTAGGGAATACTGCGAGCATAGAAGTGAATAGCGTTCTGGGAACATTTTTCGAGAGGGCGGTAAAGCGAACTTTTCGCCTTCGAACTTCGTCTACAAATTTTTCCGAAATTCTCACATAGTTGTCGGAAAAGTTGATAACTCCGTCTCTTTCAAGAGCCTTCAAAGCCTTCAAATACCCGTCGAGAACAGACTTTACTTTTTCATTTTCACTGTCTTGCTGCATAAAGCCAAGTAAGCCGTTAATCAACGGTGGAAAAAGCCGCGCTCTACTCAAAAGAGCCTCATACATAAAATATTCAGGTTTAATATGAAGCTCGTAGGAAAGTTCCGGAAAATCTAAAACAAGGTTTTCCAAAAGTTCAAGAACCAGCCGCCTTTTCAACGCTACCTCTTTGACGCCGAGAAAATCCTTGTTCACGAGAGGCGTGTATGGAAAGATTAATCCGCCAGCCACGGCTTCACCCAAGAACCCTCCCTCAACGTCCCGTTTAAAAACCCACTCGTCAACAGCAAGAACCACCATGTTCCTCTCATCCAAAACCTTAACATAATTCATCAACCGCGGAGGAAAATCGCGGATTACAAGCAAAACTTCAATTAACGTCCCTTGACTTGCAGACCCCAAAGCATAATCATCCAAAACAAAAGCGGCTGTAATCATGCACGAGCCAGCAACATGCCTACAAAAATCTAGGATTTGCCTACGTAATTCTTCTTCTGCTGCGCTCTTGATGTGGTGAATCAATTTTCCACCAAAGGAAGCGTTTATCGCAAGATAGAACTTTGCACTTATCTCCAGATATATTTAGTGTTTCCCACGAATTCTGCCATAAGTTCTCAAAACTTTTAGAGCTTTTACGGCTTTCTCCGGCAAGTTGTAAAGGGGAATTTTTGATTTGCCAATCGCCTTACGAACAAGCTCAAAATCTTCTCCTCCAGCGGGCACATCCACAACGGGTTTTTCAGGGTGCTTCGCAGCCACTTTTGGAATAACTTTTGCGTCTTCTGGTTCAAAGAAGCATGATTTGAGCATGTTTATCACGAGAACTCCATCAACATTTCTGTCTGAAAGCACAAGCTCCAGAACCTTCTCGTATCTTTTAGCCCTAGCGTCAGCTATCAGGTCAATTGGGTTAACGGCGTCCACGCCTGGATATGCAGCCTCAATCTTCTTTCTAGTTTTACCCGACAAAACAGCAAGCTTTAGTCCGTTCTTTACAACAGCGTCCGCAGCTAAGATTGCTGGACCACCAACATTGCTTATTATGGCTATGTTGTCGCCGCGCATTGGGGGTTGCTTTGAGAGGGCGACAGCGCCGTTCATCAGCTCTTCCACATCTTCAACTCTTACAACTCCAGACTTCTTGAAGGCAGCGGCAAAAATCTCGTCGGAACCAGCCATAGAAGCCGTATGCGATAATGCTCTGCGGGCGGATTCCTCTGTTGTCCCACCTTTCAAAGCTAGAATCGGCTTTTCCTTAACGATTTCCCTTGCCTTTTCAATGAACTTTCTGCCGTTTTTTATTCCTTCCATGTATAGGCATATAACCTTCGTGTTTTGGTCTTCGCTTAAGTACTGCAGCAAGTCAACATCGTCAATGTCTATCTTATCGCCCGTAAACGCAAATTTGCTTATGCCAACCTTGTGGAAGCATGCCCAATCCAGAAGACATGCGCCAACCCCGCCACTTTGTGATATAACCGCAATGTTTCCCTTCTTTGGCATAATATTCCCTTCAAAAGTGGTGTTCAACCCATTAGCAGTATTTAACACACCCATAATCGTGTTTGGACCCAGAATCCTAACGCCATAATCATCCCTAAGCCTAAGCAGTTGCTGACGCTGTCTGTCGCTGTATCCGCCCGTGATAGCCACCGAAGCTTTAACGCCCAACCTTGCGCATTTTTCCAATTGAAAAATTGACTGCCTAGGCGGAAGCATCAAAACCGCAAGCTCCGGGATTTCTGGTAATTCCTTCAAACTTCTATAACCAGCTTTTCCGTCAATGTCTAAAACATAGGTTTTTCCTCGGAAGAACTTTCTCATGTTGTAAATGACGTTTTTGAAAAGCTTCGGCGAAGTCATGCCCATTTCTTCGCGTATTTTGCTTGAGCCGACTAGCAAAACCTTTTGCGGTTCAAAGAAAGTCTTCACTTCACTCATTAGATTAACCTTCAAACCAAGCCAATCTGATGGAAGGAGAGAAAGATACGACATTCAAGTTCATAAATTTAACTTAACCTTTCAATGCCTTTCCATCAGTTTGATGTAGGCAAAAACGGCACATAACGTAAAAACAGATGAAAAAACCACAACGTTAACAATCATGTTAAAAGAGAAGGGTGGATTGCCAAAGCGGAAAGAGCGAATCATATCAGATGCGCTGCTTAAGGGGTTAACCTCGGCGAAAGCAACTAAGATTGCGGGAAATTTTCCCTCAACACCAAGCTGTTGAATAAGCGAAAGCGGATAAAAGACGTTACTGCAGAAGAAAAGGGTATAATAGATCAAACCCCGGGCAGTGATGAATTTTTCTAGGCTTGATGTGGATACCGCAATGGCTACGCTTAAGCCAGAAATCCCCAAAGCCAAAGCAAAGAGCGCACCTAAAATCACGAGAAGCTGCACCGCAGAGGGAAACCCTATGAAAATGAAGCATGTCAAAAGCAGAGGCGCCATGTACATCATGCCGCGGAGACCTCCAGAAAGCACCCGTCCAAAAGCAAGCTCGAACCTAGTCATTGGCAGACTTAACATGTAATGGTGCACTTCATTTCTTCGCTCCATGTTTATTTCACGCCCAATCATAAAGGCAGAGGCAAAAAGCCCTGTCACCGCAAGTCCAGGAGCGAAAAAATTAAAGTAGCTTTGAATCTGCTCTGTTATTTCTGGACTTAGCATTCGATTGTAGACAACCGCCATTATGAACAGGTCCGCGAGGTTCATGCTGATTAAGCCCACAAGCCACCATTTGTAACGGAAAAAGTTTCTAAAGTCATGTTCCAAAATTTGAATAATGTGCCGCAACTACTGCCAACCTCCGCCTTCTATGCGTTTATCGTAGAGGATTACGCCTACGAAAGTGAAGAAGGAAAAGAAAGCGATTACGCCAAGCAAGGGCAGTAACGGATTACTTATGGAGATTATGGCTTCAACCCC
Organism: Candidatus Bathyarchaeales archaeon; assembly: GCA_049700435.1. Classification (GTDB taxonomy): domain Archaea; phylum Thermoproteota; class Bathyarchaeia; order Bathyarchaeales; family Bathycorpusculaceae; genus JAVZLH01. The sequence goes on along the minus strand of JBNAVK010000003.1, from coordinate 5,412 downwards.
TGTGCCCCAGCGGAACAACTCAGCAACGAACGTGACCGGATTAAGATCTGCAACCCAACCGTAAAGCGGGTTAGCCTCCTGCACAAACCCCAATGGGTACATTGCTGTGCTTAAACGCACAATTAAAGCGTCCAAAACGCCCATCAAAATGTCAAAGCGGTCACTGGACTTTATTGCAACCGCAAAGGTTATGCTCATGCCTGAAACGCCAAAGGCAAAAAGAAAAAGCGAAAAAAGTGACACAAGAAAGTTTAACGGGTTCACTGCACCGATGACGTACAGCGAAACGGCTATCAACGGACCAACGTAAATGAAGGCGCGGAGACCTCCACCTATTGACCTCCCAAGAACCAGCTGCCTCCTCGTGACTGGGAGGCTGAGCAAGTACTCGAAGACGCCGTGTTCCGCTTCTTCGTAAATGTCGAATCCTATAAACATGGATGCCGAGTAAAGCGTCATTACGGAAAGCCCGGCAACATAATAGCGAAAATAGTCTGGAATGTTAATCATGCGAGAGGCTATCAGTCCGAAAAGGGCTATTTGCGAAACAAACCATATGGCTCGCATAATCAACAAGAATTTATACTGAAAGAATAGGCGAACGTCTCTTTCTATCACCCACAAAAGCTTCTTCATTTAAGTTTACCCTTCCGCTTTTTGGGCTTCCTCAATGGTTAAGCCCGTGTAATGAGCAAAGACATCATCGAGGCTGGGTTCGCTCATGCGGACTGAGGAAATTTGCACTTTCTTCTTCATTAGCATGTTCATTATCCGCGGCATAACCTCTTCTACCTTATTCAAATAAACGCGCAAAGTTGAGGGATTGACCTGAACAACGTTTACAACTTCCCTTAAACCTTTAACTTCCTCGACAACTTTTGGCGACGGGTTGTTTTCCATTTGAATCTCAACGATGTCGCCACCCACGATGTTGTCCTTCAGTTTTTTAGGGGTGTCACAAACTAGCAGCTTGCCCCTATGCATTATTCCAACGCGGTTAGAGAGAACATCAGCCTCGTAAAGTTCGTTAGTTGCAAGGATTATTGTGCTTCCCTCATCTCTTAGCTTGCGAAGCATGTTCCATATCTTATGTTTGCCGACAACGTCAATTTGAGCTGTTGGCTCGTCAACGATGGCTACTTTTGGCCTTTGAATCAAAACCTTTGCTATTTCAACTCTTTTACGCATTCCTCCGGAAAGCGCGTGAACGTTTCTGTGGCGATACTCCCAAATCTCTAAGGCATCCATCACTTCCTTAACTCTACGTTTCCTCTCCTCTTTGGGCAACCCGCAGACTTTGGCGTGCCAGTTTACTATGTCCCAAGGAGTGCTTACCCAAAGCATCTTTGGCTCTTGGAAGGCTATTCCCAAAAGCTCGCGCACTTTGTCCGGGTCCTTTCTTACGTCATAACCTCCTACAAGGGCTGTTCCATCTGTTGGTTTAATGACCGTTGCAATCATCAGGATTGTTGTTGTTTTTCCAGCGCCGTTTGGCCCTAAAAGCCCCAGAATTTCCCCTTCTTCAACGTCTAGGTTAAGGTGATCAACTGCTACTAAGCTTCCGAATTTCTTTGTTAGATTTATTATTTGAATTATTGGAGGCATTCATGCACCATACGCTGGAACAGAAACAATGAAGATGCGGTTAAATAAGATTTGTCTCATTTCGACAATAAATTTAACGCGGCAGCCTCAGCCTTCTCCATGACAGCGTCTTCATCTAAAGTTTTGACCTGCCTATTCTCCATAAGGATTTTTCCGTCGACAATAACTGTGTCTACGTCGCTTCCACGGGATGAATAGACAATGTTTGCGTAAATGTTATGTGAAGGCTTAAGGTGAGGCTTTGATAGGTCAATCAGCACTATGTCCGCTTTTTTACCAACTTCTAACGAGCCAATGCTGCTTTCAAAGCCTAAGGCTTTTGCTCCGTTTAAAGTTGTCATTTTTAGGGCTTCATTGGCGGTTAAGACTGTGGGATTTTTATAGACGAGTTTTTGAGCTAAGGCGCCGAACTTCATGGTTTCAAACATGTCAAGGGAGTTGTTGCTGGCGGGGCCGTCTGTTCCCAATCCAACATTAACGCCTAAGCGCATCAAATCAGCTGCTTTGGCTGTGCCTAAACCAAGTTTCATGTTAGCTACTGGAACATAAGCCACGTGAACGCCGTGTTTAGCGAGCATGTGCATGTCCCTTTTTGATAGGTTTACGCAGTGGGCAGCCAGAACATGGTTTTTCAAAAGTCCTATTCTTCTCAGGAACTCGGCTTCGCTGCATCCAAAAGTTTTTTCAAATTCTCTAAACATCGCTTTTGACTCAGCCAAGTGCAAGTGTACGCCTACGCTGATTTCAGAGGCTTTTTCGCCGATTTCTGTAAGAAGTTCTTGGCTAAGGCTGTAAGCTGCGTGGGGTCCAAGCATTGTTTTTATTCGCCCATGTGCGCTTTCATTAAACTTTGTGGCGAAGTTTAGGCTTTTTTTAAGCATTTTTTCGCCTTTGGCTTTGTCTCCAGCTTCTATTATTCCTTCTGCCAGAACGGCTCTTAATCCGCTTTCTTCCACCGCCCTTGCAACCATTTCTTCGTGGAAGTACATGTCGGCGAAGCATGTTGTTCCGCTTTTTGCCATTTCCAAGCATCCGAGGAGGGCGCCAACGTAGATGTCTTGGGGTTTAAGCTTCGCCTCAAGGGGCCATATAGCTTCTTTTAGCCATTTTTCTAGGGGTTTGTCTTCGGCTATTCCGCGGAACAATGTCATGGGCACGTGGGTGTGGCAGTTGACTAAGCCTGGGATTGCCAATTTTTTCTTTGCGTCTAATTTTATGTCTGCCTTTATGGTGGGGGCTGTTTCGCGTTTGCCTATAAAGGTTATTTTTCCGTTTTTTATGGCGATTAAGCCGTCTTGTATTAGGTTTTCATTAGCCATCGGCAGAATTGTGCAGCCTTTAATGAGAATGTCTGCTTCTGCCCTTTCCAAGTCTTCACCGTTTTATTGAAAAGGCGGGTGGGTTTGAATAAAGGTTGCGTTGTTGAAAATAAGGAAGGGTTGGAGGGGTTAAATTAGCCGGGCTTTTGAGTGTTCGATTTTTCTCAGCATTGGGTGGAACTCTGTTTGCGAGATTTCTTCGTCTAGGATGTTTTCTTTTGGTATTCCGGGCGTGCCTATTTTTCTGCATATGATGTTTAGTGAGTCTTCTGTGAAGTTTAGCAGGTTTTGTCCTTCGCTTGTGAGTTTGTAGACTTTTCTTGGGCGTTCGTTGTTCATGTTCCATTCGCTTTTCACGTAGCCCTTCTTTTCTAATGCGCCGAGGAGCGGATAGATTGTGCTTGGTCCGAAGTAGACGCCGAATGTTCTGCGTATTTTTGTTATTATTTGGTAGCCGTGCATGGGTTGTGTGTTTAGGAACTGGAGTATTATGAGGTCTAGGAGGCCCTTCATTAATTTGATTTGAACTTCTTTTGTGTTGTTTGCCATGTTTTTTCCCTTCTGTATTTGTGTTGGACGGAGCTACGATATGTCTATTTCATGACATATCTCAAGTCTCTATAATGCATAAACCAAAATATAAAGGTTCATGCTTAAACCAAACATAAAGAGGCATAAAAAAGCATACCAGCCTATTCCATTTCATACATAAATCAAATAAGCCAAAACATAGACAAGTCAAAACTAGAACATAGCCAAGAGAGTGAAAAATTGGCGGAAAACTTCAAGAAAGAAATTGTTCAACGCATAACCAGAAACCTACTAGACATCCAAATACTGAAGCTGGTAAACGCAGAGCCAATGTGGGGATACAAAATAAAAAAGCAAATAGAAGCCACATCAGGCGTTAGACTAAGACACGGCGCATTATACCCACTCCTAAACAAGCTTGAACGCGAAGGCTTCTTGAAAAGCCAAAAACAACAGCAGGGAGGAAGAACAAGAAAAACGTACACAATAACCCAAAAAGGAAAAACATACATAAACACATACCACAACATACTAAAAGAGCAGTTAGGCAATCTTTAGAACACTTCCCTTTTTCAATTGCTTTTGAGTGCAGACATAAAGATTCGCTAGAATGCTATCTTAAATAAAAGTTTTAGCTTAGTTAATTAATAACGAGCAAAAACACAAAGGGTGAACGCAAGGCTTTGAATCGCACTTTTGATGTTGGAGTCGTTGGAGCGGGTGTCGCAGGATCGTCATGCGCGCAAGTTCTGGGAGAGGCGGGAGTTAAAGTTGTGCTTTTTGATCATTCTCATCCTAGGGAGAAGCCATGCGGAGGACTCATCGAAGATAGAGTCGTTGATGAATTCGATGTCCCCGAAGATCTTTTGGAAAACAATGTAAAGTGGGTGTTGGTTGAAAGATTTAAATTCCGTATAAAAATACCTTTTGAGCATCCTATGTTTTTGGTCTCAAGAAAGAATTTTGATTATTATTTGCTCCAAAGGGCGCTAATTAATAAAAGCGTAACTTTCTTCGCTGAAAAAGTAACTCAGGTGAGGAAAAAAGACAACAACTGGGTATTAAAAACAAGTAAGAGTGGATATGTAAAGGTAAAAACTCTTGTAGGTGCAGATGGTTGCCCATCGCTTATGAGAAAATACTTGCTTAGGCCTATTCCCAGACAATTCTTAGCCACAACCGTGGGCTACAATTTTTACTGTCCAAGCGAGTACATAGAAAAAGCATTCATTAAAAATGCTATAGAAACTTATTATCCACGTGAATATGTTCAAGAGGGAGGTTACATATGGATCTTTCCAAAAAAGACAAGCATAAATGTGGGTATTGGAAGTATTAAAAACGGACAAAAACTAAAAAGGTCAATAGATAAGTTTATGTCTTCACACCCGGCTGCAAGACGGTTAAAAACTCTTGATGGCCATTTCTTTGCTCATTTGGTGCCAACCATATGGAAAGAGGAATTTTTTGACATGCCATGTTCTGGCAATAATTGGGCGTTAATTGGTGATGCAGCTGGGCATGTAAATCCCATAGGCGGGGCGGGCATTTATTATGCTATGAGAGGAGGAATGCTCTGTGGTTCAGCACTTTTAGACGGCGACATGAATCGTTTTGAAAAGTACTGGCGAAGGGACTACGGTAATGAATTATACTACGGGGCGAAGAAAGTTCTAAGATTTTATAGCAACTTTGGATTTCTTTTATGGCTTCAGTACATCTCCAAAAATTTATTTAACCAGCTGAGCAGATGGATAAAACAAGTTGAAAACTTTGAAAAATAAGAAGTTAGCTACGGAACAAAACAAACAAAAAATAATGTTCAAAGTCTTGGAAATTCTACATCAAAAAAGCTCACAAGCTCTTAAAGAAGCCAAAAACCAGATTTTAGCTGAAAAAATAGAAAGTAAAACAGCCCGCAAAGCCTTAGAGTATTATGTAAAAAATTGGAATGATA
>JBNAVK010000002.1:0-77004 GCA_049700435.1 Candidatus Bathyarchaeales archaeon | reverse complement strand
AAGATTATTCAATTTTGGATTCTAATTACGAATAAGAATTTAAAATATGAAAAAACTACTTTGACAAAAGTTTAGGGGTAAGCTGTTCTATTGCGCTTTTAAGTTTATTCCACTCCTCAAGATTTCTAATGTTGAACTTATGTTTCCTTTTCCAAGCGCCATTCCTTCTCTGCCAAAGGTACAAGCCTATTGATCGCCTCCCAAAAGATTCAAAAATAACTATTGCTTCCCACCATTTTTCGCTTTTAAAAATGGTAACATAATCAACAACTTTGTAAAATTCTGATATTGGAAGCTTCTCCGCCGCTTCAGACATTCTGGCTTCGCCTTTCCCTACGAGTAGAGCAATTAGCCCATTTATACCTTTAGTATGTCTGCATTTTTCCCTGAGCCAGCTCCATGCAAAAACTCTCTATATTCTCCAACTCGTAATCCAAAACCTCGCCTATTTTGCGTCTAACCTTTTCCAGAGAGTTGTCACCCCGCATTACAACTTGGGCCGCAGCCACAGTCGGCTGATCTATCGGAGTGCCAATTTTGCTTAAAAGCCAAATGTAAACCTCCTCAACCTCCGGCACCTCGTCATAAACATGCTGGGCTATCTTGTAAGTCAAAACGTTGTAGATCTTCCCAACATGACTCACCGGGTTTTTACCCGCCGCAGCCTCAGAACAGAAAGGTCTGTTTAACGATATTAGACCGTTCACACGGTTCCCTCGGCCTACTTGTCCAGAGTCGCCGCTGTCTGCACTTGTACCCAAAACTGTCAAGTATAAACCGTCTAGGCCTCTTCCAGGCGCGTCAAGAGTGTTTAATTGTATGTCGATTTTTTCGAAGCCCGTGTTGGATAAAACAAATTTCTGGATTTCCTCGTGAATTTTCGCCTTTTTTTCAAAATAGTCTTCTTCACTGTTGATGAAGCGGTCGACGAACGCCATAGCAACCGTCAATTTTAGGTTGTTGTTGCTTCTGAACCCCATTACTTTTATGTCTTCGCCAGATTCGGGGAAACGATTCTTGAATCCCTTGGAGTTGAGGAACCTTTCAAGTTCTAAAACTATCTTTTCTGTTCTTGTCATCGGTGCATAGCCCACAGCAGCCGAGGTGTCGTTGGCGCCGAGAACCTTTCCTTTCCTTTTGAATATGTCCATGAGACCAACGGAGCCTGGTTTTAGCTCAACTTGGTATCTTACATGTTTTTCCGGGTCAACGAACCGCATGTTTTTCTTAAACCATTCTTTCGCTGTGTTTACGGCTATTTCGTTGATGTCTATTTTCACTCCTTCAAATTCCGTTGTTGCCCTGTCGCCAAAAACGAAAAGCATCGGCTGTTTTACTGCGCCGCCTCCAAATTTTGGTTCAGCTTCACCTGCCACCAGAAGCGACTTGTCAAGGTTATGGTGCAGTATTGTTCCCACTCTGTCCAAGTATTCTTTGCTTAGGCGCACGGAGATGCTGTCCATCACCGCGTCGCAGATGTAGTCTGGATGTCCCAAGCCCTTCCTCTCGACGATTTCGATTCGCTGCTTTTCTAATGGTGTCTGTTTCAAATCCTCAACTATTATGTTCCGCATTGATTTTCCTCTGCAAAGTTTAAGGTTTATGCACAGCAACAAATATATATTTTACTGTATCAAATTGTATACGAAAATAACTGGTGGTTATTTTTGGAACAGATAACAGGAGTATGGCTTAAAAAACTGAGGATGGAAGCAGGATTAACCCAGAAAAAACTGGCGGATTTAATCGGCGTTTCGCAAGCTCACATTGCAAAGGTGGAACAGGGGAAAGTTGACCCCCGACTGTCGACAGTTAACAAAATCCTAGAAGTTTTAACCAAGAAAAGGCAGAAAAGATGTAAAGACATAATGACCAAGGGCGTTCTTTTTGCAAGACCAAACGACACCATACTCAAAATAAGCGAAGTCATGGTACGACATGCAATTTCACAAGTTCCAGTAATAAGCGGAAAACGAGTGATTGGAACAATAACTGAGGAAACCATCATCAGAAACCTACGCTCAAACCTAGCCGGTGAAAAAGCAAAAAACGTAATGGATCCGCCCCTACCAACAGTCCAAGAGGAAACAAGCATAGAAGCGGTTCGCCCTCTTTTAGAGAGAAATCAAGGCGTTTTGGTTGCGAGGGGAAAGGAAATCGTAGGGATAATAACCCGTTCAGATCTGCTTAAAATCATAAGTTGAAAGGAAGGGAGTTTTATGCTGTTGGAAGATTTCAACAACAAGGCGAAGGAAGCCGTCACAAAGCTGAAGGCTGAAAACCCAAAAGAAGCCATCATAATTCATCATGACGACGCTGACGGTTTATGCTCAGCCGCGATAACGAAAAAAATGCTGGAGCGAGAAGGAATAACGGTTAGAACGTTTTGCTTGGAAAAGGTCTACACTGAAGTAATCGCCCAACTACATTCAAAAACTGGACAGACAATATTCTATACAGACATCGGTTCTTCACATGCAGACTTAATATCCGAACTAAACAATGCAAGAAACCTAACCGTTATATTAGACCACCACGACCCAAAACCAGCTAAAGACCCCAAAGTTTTTGACCTAAACCTTGAACATTATGGCTTCAGAGGCGAAACAGACTTCTCTGGAGCCACATGCTGCTACATGTTTGCTAAAACGCTAAATGAAAACAATTTTGATTTAAGCTATTTGGCTTTGGTGGGAAGTTGCGAAATACCAGAGGGCTTTTCCGGACTGAATGAGGCGGTGCTGGAAGAAGCCATAAAAAACCGCATTGTACAACAGAAGGGAAAAAACTTTGAAATAATAAAGTTCAAAACTCGCTTAGATGCCTTATTCTCTAAGCTTCAGATTCTGGGCGCAGTGGGCTATTATGAGGGGGGACCAGAAATGGGAATAGAGGCCTGCCTAAACGGAATAAGTGCGGAAACAGAAGAGAAGATAACTGTTCTGGAGGCTAGGCGTAAAGAGGCTAACCGCCGTGTTTTGGTTAGGCTTTACCGCGAAGGACTAAGAGAAACTGAACATATCCAATGGTTTGACGCAGAAAACATGTACACGGGAATGGGAACAAAAGTGATCGGACAATTCTGCTCTTTCCTTGCTTTTCAAGCACGACTGATAAAACCAAGTAAGTACATTCTGGGTTTCGTAAATGTGCCGCAGGAAATCCCGGGATGGGGTAAGCTTAAGGAAAGGTTTGTTAAAGCTTCGGTTCGGGTGCCAAAAACCATTCAGTCCTTAATCGATAAAGGAGAGCTACCCGGAGCTGTAAATCTATTGGAAAAGGCGTCTAGCGGGTTTGGCATGGCTGATGGTCACCAGTACGCTGCAAACGTGGTAATACCAGCAGATAAGAAAGAAACATTAATTGAAAACGCTGAAAAAGCACTTAAACACTGATGAATTTTCATGAGCAGGCTTACCGTTAAATACGCTGTTGTTCGACCCGTACCAAATTCTTATGACTGCTGTGTAAGGGCAAACGCCGAGAGAATAGACGTTGCACTCGCAAAAAAGCAGCATGCGAAATACTGCAAAGCTTTAGAAGAACTAGGTTTGAAGCTTATCTGGGTGAAGGGCGATGATTCGCTTCCCGACAGCTGTTTCGTTGAGGATACAGCCATAATAATTGGGGAAAAGGCGATAATATGCAATATGAAAGTAAAATCGCGCGCTCGAGAAGTAATTGAAGTTGCAAAAGTATTAGAAAAGCTGAAAGGAACCCACTACATTAAGCCGCCAGCCACAATTGATGGGGGAGACATGCTTAAAATTGAAAATAAGATTTTTGTTGGGCTTTCTGGAAGAACTAACCTCCAAGCTGTGCAACAACTTAGAAAAATTTTGAATGGATGCGATGTGGAAACAGTCCCGGTGAAGATTCAAAATGTACTTCATTTAAAGTCTGCATGCACCTATCTTGGGGATAACCATGTTATCCTTTCGATGGGACACTTTGATGCAGACATGCTAAGAAATTACGAGAAAATAGTGGTTCCTAGAGGAGAAGAATACGCTGCAGATTGCCTCGCGGTTAATGGAACAATTTTGATGGCGAAAGGCTACCCAAAAACCAAAAAGATGATAGAAGAAGCTGGTTTTTCCGTGAAAGAATTAGAAATGTCAGAATTTCGCAAGGGAGAAGGAGCTCTAACATGCCTTTCGATAATATTTTAAAACCCAGCCTTTATTGGGTTGCGTGGTTTCATAATTTCCCTTAAAAGTATGGTTGCGTAAGAACCTCTATAAAGCATAAAGCTTAGTTTTGCCTTGTTTTTTGGTGGATTGGCTGAGTCAACAGAAATTTCTCTTAATTGAAAACTGTTTATCGGAGTTAGAGTTGTTCGCAACTCTCCTTTTGAGCTTATTTCAGGCATAAAATGTATTTGGAAGTTTTCCGGCGTTATGCCCTCCTCTTCTAGGATTTGTTTTTCAATTTCTCCCTGAACACCTTGCGATGGCTTCTGTTTAAAGCCTATTAGGGGAAGGGCTAATCGCATTTTCCCAGCTTTTAACGCTTCATTAACTTCCGCAATTGCCTCACTCTTCACAACTTTATACATGGTTAATAGTGGCAGTCCGGAACGTTGAACGCTTACGACGTAGTCGCCAACCTCAGCCTTATCCAACGGAAGCTCGCTTGCAATTCGCTGGCTTAGGAATTTGTTGAAGAGGTAAGCTTGGTAGGCTTGGGGAAAAAGCATCTGCAGTTTAATCGGCAAAGTTTTAAACGCTCCAACAAAATCATCTGGCTTTTTTGCTAAGTGTTTAAGCATTAAACGCTCATACCGCAGTTGCTTCGGAAAGTTTTTCAAAGCTTTTCGGAAATCTTTACTTTTCCATAGTTGTTCGCGAGCTTGTCTGGATTCTGGATTTTCGTTTAGGCTTGGTTTTGCAAGAAATAGCATGACAGCCTTTCTTAAATCTCCTTTAACCATGGCCCTGCCAACTAAATGTGTTATTGGTCTGGTTGTGCCGAAGCGTTGATGACCAAAAAAATTTGGAACGCCACCTAGCTCTTCGAGTTCTTTCACCGTTTCTGTTATCCGCCTTTGTATTGTAGATTTCGGCTGTCGTAGGGCTCTTATTGTAATGTTAAAACTGTTTCCGAGAAGATAGTATGAGGAAAGCTTGTGGCGGAAAAACCCGACTGGATGGATTTCAATGTCTTTAATGTTGACTTTTTTAACGTCCTCTGGTGAAACATCTTCTATTGTGATGTGCTGTGCGGTGACAGCCTTCGCATCTTTTATTCCAGCAATATGTATCTGTCTTAGGCGTATGTTTAACTGCCTCGCAACCGCTTTAAGGGCTTCAAAAGTGTCCCAGTTCCGCTTAACCAAAACACACAATAAATAACGCTCATTAACAGATTGATTGAAAGCTCGGCTTCCGGCATTTTGTTGTTTTATCTTTGCTTTGGTGCCGTCAACCAGCACCTCCTCCACAACAAAATCCTCAACAAATTCGCGTATTACTCCACTAATCCCAAGGGAATGTGTGGCATAAACCTCGATGCCCATCAACTTCTCAATTTTGGGAACACGCAAAACCATAACCTTACCATCAGAGAAGAGGAAACCCACCCGTTATCTTATCAACCTTCTCGCTCGGGGCTGGACCAATCCCCAGACAAGTGACGGTTCCAGGCGGAACCTCGGTAAGTCCCCTATCCACTATTAACGCACACGGTAAACCTAATTCTTTTGCTCGTTTTTCCAGTTCCCGCAGTTCCTTTTCACTTTTTACCTTAACCGCTATCTTGCATTGCCCCTCATCCAACCAAGCATCCCACCAACTTTTATGACGTTTTCGTGCTTCTTCAGCTGCGGAAACCGCCGCGTGACCAGCTTGAGCTGCAATTTTGCCCTTGCTCAACTTTAAATCGGAACGAAAAACTATGACTTGCTTATAGCGGAACTCGCTCATGCCTGCTCAACCGCCCTAATTGTTGTCTCTTTCAGATTTTAAGAGTTTGCAGATAAGTAGAGATAAAGGAAGTGGATAGCAGCCAACAAAAATCGAGGACTCTTCACAGCTTTCAGTAGGGTTTGCCCTTGAAAATCTATATCTCCAAAGTTTCTTACGGATTTTTCCAGATGAAACTTTACGCAGAGGTTGACCACGCTATCTAACTGATCGTCAGACAGTTTATCGAGCAACCGTCTAATCCTCAGCATCACGGAAAAGTCAAAACCTAACATTTTCATAAAACGCCTCTGATACTGGCTCAAAAAATTCGCGGAAAAGTCACCCCTTTGCAAAGCTTCATAAACAACTTCAGCCGCAACCCTCGCACATGTCAAACCAAGCACCACTCCGCCTCCGGTTGTTGGCTTCACTTGAGAAGCCGCATCACCAACAGCCAAAAAACCATTCGAATAAGCCTTCCCAATTGGACCGCCAAGGGTTAAAGGATGAAAAGCTGCTTGGAGAATTTTTGCGGTTCGCAACTTTTTCGAAGCCACTGGATGTTTAAACATGAACCTTTCTAGATGCTTTTTCGGGTTTCCAGTTTTAGCCGCCAAACCAACCTTTGCCCTTCCATCGCGTTTTGGGAAAAGCCACGCAAAAAAGCCCGGAGCATACTCATGACCAAGATAAACTTCAACAACGTCAGATTCGATATCCTTAACACCTTCAATTTCAGCTTGCACTCCATAAACAATCCCGTTACGATTAAACGTTGCCAAACCAGTTTGCCTCAAAATCCTCGAAGAAACTCCTTCAGCGTCAATAACAACATTGCTTAAACATTTCTTTTCAAAACATCCATCCTGCTTAGCGTTTACCCCCTTCACGAAGCCATCCTCAATAACTAGAGATTCAACACGCGAATTAAGGCAATAACTAACACCAGCAGCCTCTGCGATATCAGCAATATACCTATCAAAAAGGACACGATTAACTGCACAAGTTACCGGAAAAGGAAAACGAACCAAAAAATTCTTTCCAGAAGGAGAATAAAAATTTGCCCCATAAAAAACGTTTTCAACGATTTTTCCTGGAAGCGGATACAAACCCAAAATTTTAAGGCTTTTTATGCTTAAATGCCCAGCGCAGTGGCATGGAACCCCAATTTCGCCGTGTTCTTCAAAAACCATTACTCCTTCAGCGCCGAGTTTTACGAGGTTTAAGGCAGCAAAGGAACCGCATGGGCCGCCACCAACCACGATGACGTCTGCGCATCTTTCCATTTTACTGTGCACTATCATGCCAGTTGACAAGGGAGGCTGTTCACGTTATAAGTTCAACCCGTCTCTTCCCACGAGCCATTGACATTGTCCGTATTTTTCCACTAACCTCCAACCGCATCAGCAGCTCATTAAAATCCTTAAACCCTAAGTCCTCAAACTCCTCCTTTAAAGCATCAAAGAGATCCACATCTGTCATAGCGCCTTTCTTACCTAAAATCTCCAAAAGAACAAAATAGGCTGGACGAGTTTTCCATGTTTTTATAGGCATAATGAATCTCCTAAGCAACTGGCGTTGCAGGTTTCTGCACTTGTCGAACCTGAACCATAAAACTCTTGTACCACTTCTCCATGTCAGGAGTGATTGACGGCCTAATCTGCTTCATCGCCTCTTGAAAATCTTGTAAGGCAACCTCTTTAGCGTTTACATCTCTCCTTAAAGCATGCATCGCGGCTTCTCTACAAAGAGCCTCTATGTCCGCGCCAGAATAATACTTGGTTAAGGCAGCTAAATTAGCCAAGTCTACGTCTTTGGCTAAAGGCATGTTCTTGGTGTAAATTTTGAATATCTGAAGCCGCGTCTTCTCATCCGGTTCAGGCACATATATCAGCCTGTCAAATCGCCCGGGACGAAGCACGGCTGGGTCCACTATGTCTGGTCTATTGGTCGCCGCGATAACAACGATGTCTTCAAGGGTTACAATGCCGTCCATTTCCGTTAGAAGTTGACTGATCACTCTCTCTGTAACTCCACTGTCTGCAAAACCTAAACCACGTCGAGGAGCAAGCGAGTCAATCTCATCAAAGAATATAACGGCTGGAGCGGCCATCCTGGCTTTTCTGAAAACCTCTCTTATGGCCTTCTCAGACTCGCCAACCCATTTTGAGAACACCTCAGGCCCCTTAATTGTTATGAAGTTAGCCTCGCTTTCTGTTGCAACAGCCCTAGCCAAAAGAGTCTTACCACAACCAGGAGGACCGTAAAGGAGTATGCCTTTGGGCGGTTTTATGCCAATCCTCTTGAAAATTTCTGGATTCTTCAAAGGCCATTCCACCGCTTCTTTAAGTTCCTGCTTAACTTCTTCAAGTCCGCCGATGTCTTCCCAATGGACTGTTGGCACTTCAATGTAGACTTCACGCATTGCCGTAGGCGTGACTTCCTTGTAGGCGTTCATAAAGTCTTCCATTTTAACCTCCATCTTCTCCAAAACGCTCGGCGGTATACGCTCCTCTTCAAGGTTTATCTGCGGCAAGTACCGCCGTAAAGCTTTCATGGCTGTTTCTCTGCAAAGCGCCGCCAAGTCCGCACCAGTATATCCATGGGTAATTTCAGCCAGCTTCTTCAAGTCAACATCCTCAGCCAAAGGCATGCCACGCGTGTGAATCTGGAGAATTTCATAGCGCCCCTGTTTGTCTGGAACCCCTATCTCAATTTCTCTGTCAAATCTGCCGGGTCTACGAAGTGCAGGGTCGAGGGCGCCTGGCCTGTTGGTGGCGCCGATGACTATGACGTTTCCTCTTCCTGACAAGCCGTCCATCAAAGCTAAAAGCTGGGCAACAACTCTTCTCTCAACTTCGCCTGTGACTTCTTCCCTTTTAGGCGCTATCGCATCTAATTCGTCAATAAATATTATGCTTGGAGCATTCTGCTGGGCTTGCTGGAAGATTTCTCTGAGGCGAGCCTCAGACTCTCCATAAAATTTGCTCATTATTTCAGGACCGTTTATCGAGAAGAAGTTAGCCTCAGACTCGTTGGCAACAGCCCTAGCCAAAAGAGTCTTACCGCAACCAGGAGGACCGTGAAGCAATACACCCTTAGGAGGCTCTATTCCAAGCCTCTGGAACAGTTCAGGATGCCTTAAAGGAAGTTCAACCATCTCCCTAACCCTTTGGATTTCCTCGTGTAATCCTCCGATGTCTTCGTAGGTTGTCCGCGGCAAACCTTTCCCTTCTGGGGCGGGTTCATTTAAAATTGTAAGTCTGGTTTCCGTGGTAACTTTTACTATTCCGTGAGGGCGGGTTTTTGTCACGGTGAAGGGTATTGCGTGTCCAAGCATCATAACAAGTGTCGTGTCGCCTTCGACGAGTGTCCTTTCCATTAGACGGTTTTTAACAAAATTCGTGAAATCTTCATCCACATTTAAACGCATGTCCACTGGTGCGAGGGTTATGCTTAACGCGCTTTTAACTTTGGCTGGTCTTACGATAACATACTCGTTTATGGCTACTCCAGCGTTTTTACGTGTAAAACCATCAATCCGTATTATGTCGCGATTCTGGTCTTCGCTGTAAGCCGGCCATGCTATGGCTGAGGTTGTTCTTTTGCCAACTATTTCTATTACGTCGCCAGCGCTTATGCCTAGCTTCTGCATGGTTCTCTGGTCTATGCGGGCTATGCCCCTTCCAACATCCCGCTGCCTTGCATCCCCAACCCGTAATTGTACTTCGCTCATCAGAATCCTTCCTTTGATTATCTACCATACATGCTTCGAAACAAAGTTACATTCCTATATAAACGTTAAACATTCGTTTAAGGTTATCTGCTTATTCTACGCACCATAATCGTCTGTACCTGGCTTATTTCGCTAATTTCCTCTAATTTCTTCTCAAATTCTTCCAGCACACCAGTTTTATCCTCTGGAAATTTGATTTGAACCAATAGAGCATTTAAGCCGAAGGCTATAGGTTCTTCTCCGTAACCGTAAACCGAAGCAAACTCAGGCAGGGATTTCTCAATTTTCTTCTTCAAATCGTCAAAGCTGACTGTTATGTCTGTTGGAAATATTTTATAGGCAATTACAACACTTCCCATGTTCTAACCTCCTTTCCATTTGTTAAGGCCCCACAAAACCGCACTTTGGGCATTTATATTGACGGCCAAACTTTCTGCATTTTCCGCAACGTCTTATCAGAATCTCCCCACAGTTTGGACATAGAAACTTTGTAGCTTCAGCCCCTGGCGGGATGGATTTGCCACAACTAGTGCAAGTGCCTAAGGTTAATGTCGTTGTTGCTTTTTCTGCAGCCATAAGCATCACGGGTGAGGTTTTGTAAATGTAAGACTTGCTTATATGTTCTCCGTTTCGCTTAGTAAGTTTATTATTGGAGTTTAGCGCCCCTATTTTTGTGGGGTAGTTTTGGGAGTAAACCTCCGAGACCTCGTTCCTAAAGTGACTGTGAGACTTGAGGATTTAAGTGGAAAGTCCATAGCGATAGACGCTTACAATGCTTTGTACCAGTTTTTAGCCATAATCCGTCAGCCAGACGGCACGCCATTGAAGGACAGCAGTGGGAGGATTACTAGCCATTTAAGCGGTCTTCTCTATAGAACAAGCAATCTTGTGGAGTTAGGCATAAAACCAATATACATTTTTGACGGGACACCACCAGCGCTTAAGGAAGTTGAAATTAAAAGGCGAATGAAAGCAAAAGAAGAAGCGCTAATAAAGTACGAGCAGGCCATTAAGGAAGGCAAAATTGAAGAGGCGCGAATGTACGCGCAGGCTACCTCACGCTTAAAGGATTACATGGCAGAAGACAGCAAACGTCTATTAAATTTGATGGGAATCCCTTGGATACAAGCCCCAAGTGAAGGAGAAGCCCAAGCAGCCCACGTGGTAAAGCGCGGAGACGCTAATTACTGCGCAAGTCAAGATTACGACAGCCTACTCTTTGGGGCGCCAAGACTCGTAAGGAACGTGACAATTTCGGGACGGCGCAAACTTCCAAGCAAAACCGTGTACATTGAAATTACACCAGAAATAGTTGAGCTGGAACATGTTCTGAAAGAGTGCGGAATAACCTACGAACAGCTTATTGATGTGGGCATACTGATAGGAACGGACTTCAATCCAGAAGGCGTAAAGGGAATGGGACCAAAAACTGCCTTAAAACTGATAAAGGAATATGGAAGCATCGAAAATGCTTTGCCGCACCTTAAAAACGCGGATTTTCCAGTTGAACCGCAAAGAATCAGGGAGATATTTCTAAAACCAAGGGTAACAGACAACTATAAAATAGAGTGGAAGGAACCTGACGTAGAAGGCGTTGTAAACTTTATCTGCAGAGAAAGAGACTTCTCAGAAGAACGCGTAAGAAAGGCGTTGGAAAAAATGCAGAAGGGAATAACTAAGCTTAAGGGGAAAACAACTCTAGAAAAATGGTTTGGATAATAAGCCCTTTAACCATCCCAAGATAAAATCTAAATTTTGTGGCCATAACGCCCTGTTAATGGCACAAAAGCAACTCCGCAAAGATTCTCCTTTTTAATTTTTCCATCAAGTTCCTTTACAACTTTTATGAGACTTTGAAAAAGGTGCACGCTCCCAACAGGAATAAGCATTATTCCACCAAGCTTCAACTGTTCAATCAGAGGTTTTGGAATGTCTGGGGCGGCAGCTGTCACAAGTATCCTATCGTAAGGCGCCTTTTCAGGGTAACCCATCGAACCGTCAGCGCAAATTATTGTGACGCGGTCACCATACCCAGCCTTCATAATATTTCTTCTCGCGAACTCAGCCAGTCCCTCAATTATCTCTACCGTGTAGACGTGCCCCCACCCGCTTCTAGGCGCATCGCTGGGCGCGATTATCTCAGCTATTGTGGCTGCGTGCCACCCAGAGCCTGCTCCGACTTCAAGCACTTTATGACCGACTTCCAACTGGAGGGCTTCATTCATTATTGCAACCATGTTTCGCCTGGCTCAGCGCAAAGGCTTAAGCCATGTGGCGCCGAAACCGTTTGCCCAAAACCAATTGGAAGTGGAGTATCCACTGCACTGTATGACTGCATGTTTTCGGGCAGAAATTTTGCCCGGGGCACGGAACGCATGGCATTGATAACTTTTGGCGAGCGAAGCACGCTTTCTCTTACCAAATTTTCAATGAGCTTTTCCCATTCCTTCTTTTCCAAATTGTCGCACCGTATGAATAAAAAGCAGAGCGCCTTTTTAATGTATTTGATTCAAAAAGGGAAATAGCGCCATGACTTTCTATCTTTCAGAGCTTTTTCAAGCAAAACGGAAAGGTTTTTGTCTAAACCGCCTTACTTTACTGTAACCGATTTTGCTAGGTTTCTCGGAGTATCAGGGTCATGTCCCTTTTCAACAGTCATGTAATATGCTAAAAGTTGTAATGGAACCACAAATGGTATAGGCGATAAGATTTCTGGAATTCCCTTGGGCACTTCAACGTAATCGTCAGCCAATCTCTTAATTTCCTCGTCTCCTTCCTCTATTATGGCGATTATTGAAGCCCCTCTGGCTTTCATCTCCATCATGTTGCCTATCAAAGTCTTATGCGTCTCATCTTTCGGACAGATGAAAACCACAGGGAAACCGGGTTCTATTAGGCTTATTGGACCATGTTTGCTTTCTCCAGCTGGAAAGGCTATGGCTGGTACATAGGCTATTTCCATGAGTTTTAGTCTACCTTCATAAGCGGTGGCGGTGCTGATTCCGCGACCTAAGAAAAAGAACACTTTAGCATCCTTGTACTTCCTAGCTATTTGCTTGACCTTCTCCTCCTGTGTTTTAATTATTGTTTCAACAACGTCTGGAAGTTTTTCAAGCTTTTCCGCCAAGAAGTCCATCTCGTCCTGTGAAACTTTACCTCTCTTCTTAGCCAGTCTAAGGGCTAATTGCGCCAGAACGGAAAGTTGTGAAGTGAACGTTTTTGTTGCAGCCACTCCTATTTCTGGACCTGACTGTTGGCTGATGTAGACGCGGGAAACCCTTGTAAGAGTTGAGCCGATCACATTTGTTAACCCTAAAACTGTCGCCGCCCTTTGACGCGCCGCGTTAACCGACGCCAACGTGTCTGCTGTTTCGCCTGACTGACTCACTGCCAATATTGTGCTGTCAATGTTTACGGATTTACCATGTTGTTCAATGAATTCTGAGGCTATTACAGGATAAGTCGCCAAAAAAGCAAGCTTAGAAAACATGTAGGATGCGGCTAGGCATGCGTGATAGGATGTCCCACAAGCCACGAGGAAAACTTCCCGCGCGCGGTCGAGAAAGGTTGCCATCAAATCAAGGTAATGCTCCTGCAGTCTAAGGGTGTTCCGCAGACAGGCAGGCTGTTCATGAATTTCTTTAAGCATAAAGTGCGGGTAGCCTTGTTTCACAGCCATTTCGGGCGACCAATCAATGATCTTTGGCTCTCGTTTAACGACGCTTTGATCACGGATTTTCTTAATTTCGAAGCCTTCTTGAGAAAGAGTGACAAGTTCTCCATCGTCGATTATGACGGCTTTGTTGGTTAGAGGGAGAAAAGCTGGGATGTCTGAGGCGCAGTAAATTGATGATTCGCCTATTCCAATGACGAGGGGGCTTTCGTTTCTTGCACAAACTATTTTGTCGGGCTCCTTTGCTGAGATAACAGCAATTGCGTAGGACCCTTCAACTCTTTTAACAGCCTCAAGAACAGCGTCAGCCAAGCTCAAAGAAGGGTTGGCTTTAAAATTTTCTTCAATAAGGTGAGTTAATACTTCAGTGTCGGTTTTTGACACGAAAATGTGTCCTTGATTCTCCAGTTCTAGCTTTAACTCGGTGAAATTCTCTATAATGCCATTGTGAACCAAGGCGATTTGTTCCTTACAATCCACATGCGGATGCGCATTAACTTTTAAGGGTGCGCCGTGTGTAGCCCATCTTGTGTGTCCGATGCCTATTCTTCCGGGCATGTCGTCTAAATTGTGAACTGCGTGGACTTCGTCTATTTTTCCTTGGTCCTTCTTTATGTATAGTTTGCCTTCGTGCAGGGTTGCTTCTCCAACGGAGTCGTAACCGCGGTATTCAAGTCTCTTTAGGGCAGCGTGTATTATAGGCGCGGCGTTTCCCTCTTTCACTATACAGCCAAAGATTCCACACATTGGCAAGTCACTTCTGTTCGTTCTGTGGGCTTTATTCATGTCTCTCAACTCTAATAAGCATTTTTAGGAGAAAAATTTCAATTTTAAAAAAGATTTTCGAACGTTTTTCCAGAAAAGCGGCTTTTTAGACTCTTTAAACTTTCAGATTCAATGAAGCTTTAGTAAAAAATTTTTAATGGTTTTTAAGTCAACACCTTCCGCGCTAAATCAGCGCCAAAAACCATGTTCTTGAGCTTTTGAAAGCTCACTTCCCATGTTCTAGTTCTCAATCCACAGTCGGTACTCGCATATATCCGTTCAGGGTCACCTATTACTTTTGCAGCATACAAGATTCTGTCTCTAACAAGCTCGGGCGGTTCTATAAAATCAGTATGCACATCTATCACGCCCAACCCATAATTTCCACGGAAACCATGTTCTTCAAACAGTCTCAGTTCCCTATACCCAGTTCGCTCATCTCCAGTTCCGGTTTTCCTGCTGTCTCTGTTGGCAAATTCGAGGGCTAGTTGACTACAGTTTCGCAGTTCACTGGAGTATTTCGCCAAAACCTTGTAGTTGCTATAGCAGTTGTGGAGGCTGAAAGTGCAGTTAAAACCCTTAACAGTTTCATTAAAGGATTCCACAAACAACCTCATTTCCTCGTCTGTTGGGTTAGTTGTCGCAGCGGGCTCGTCTATCTGAATCCACTGCGCTCCGGCTTTCACTAAATTGTTTATTTCAGGCTTTACAACTTCCTTGATTAAGTCGAAGAGAAATTCTCTCTTAGCTTCAAATTTCCTGCTCTTAAGATCCTCGAGTTTCCCACCGCGCCTTTTCTCATAGTACTCATTAAATGTCCAGTTGACAAGCGTATATGGACCAGTAAAGGGTATCTTCAAAATCTTGCCCGTGTTTTCTTTTGCGAACAAAAACTCGTCGAGGTAGAAGGGCTTAACATATTTTGGTTTATCCACGCAAGCCGCCTTGTTAAAGTACCTATAATCAAAAGATTTCACAAACCCCAAAAATTGAAAACCAGAAACATTCCTGATAACATGTTCATACATTTCAGACCTCCACTGTTCCCCATTAAAGAACACATCCAAACCAGCCGCTTCAAAAAAGCGAATGGCATATTTTGCCGACCATTCAAAAACAGTTCTCCGCTTAGTCGGGGAATCTGCATCCTTTAAAAGTTTTATAAAAGCGTCTAAATCTGGGATTCCAAGCTTTCTTCCCCAGTTTACAGCTTCGGCTATGTCCTCCTCTGTCAGAGGATAGCCCCTGTACCCCTTAATTCTCCATGCGGGTTTTGCGAGGCTTCCTATTTCTTGCGTTGGAAAGAGTTTATTCATTGTCGTTGAACTCCTTTCTGAGTTTTTCAGCTACTGTCGCGATAAGCTTAATTTTTTCTTTCGCCCTTTCCCATGGCAGAAACTCTAGATCACAGTTTGGGCAGATGAAAACTTCATGCTTGTCCGACTGGTAAATCGATTTCAGAAGCCTTTTTGCAGTTGCCACAAGCTCATCTAATTTTTCGATTAGCGAGTTGCGTGAGTCCACCAAACCTAAAGCAACTCCCTTTTCAAAAACATACTGCCTAATTTCTTCAAAACTTGTTTCGTATAAGTCGATTCCAAGGTGGTCTACTGGAAAATCGAAGGCTTCTGGCAATATGCGTGAAAAATCTCCGAAAAAGGTTTGGAGACAGGTTTTTACTGGAACACCTTTAACTGCCACCTCTAACGCCTCTCTCACAGCGCCAAGCTCTTCCATTGCCTTTGACGGTGGATTTGAACCGTAAACTAGTGCTGGGTCGCTCAACTGAACGTATTTGAAGCCTATTTTAGCCAAGCTTTCGATTTCGCTTCTTAGGGCTTTGGCGTAGTCGAACATTAGTTCATTTTTGTCCCTGTAGAAACGGTTCTCTGCAAGTTTAGCAAAAGTGTAGGGCGCGGGCACTATCGCTTTCCATGGGAAATTTTTAGGCAGGTGCTTAACGTACATCCACTTTTCAGCTATGCTTTTCTTCCACACAATTTTATCCGTCACAACGGGAATTCTGTAAAAGGTGTTGTTGTTGAACCATCTGGCTAAGCTTCCAACAGTTACACCGCCCAAATTTTCTGTGAAAGGGCGCAGTAAATCGTGCCACTTAAGCATGCCATCGCATATGTAAGTTAAATCAGCTGCCATCTGAGCGTTTACAACTTCAGCTGTAGCCTCGTCAAAAGCTCTTTCTAAATCCTTCTCGTCAACTCTACCCCTGTCATAGGCTCTGGTAACTTCTATGAGGTCCTTTGGCCTTGGAAGCACTCCTGTAATGTAGCAGCCAATCATTTTTGTTAACCGCCGCGCTTTAGCTAACTTGTTCGTTTATTATAATAAAAATTTTAATAATAGACTCGCCCTTATGCTTTATGAAAAACCATGAGTAAAAAACTGCTGTTTCTCGAAGAAGGCGCCGCTGGGAAAGTTAAAGAAATCAAAATGTTCACAGACTCCCAGACGTTTAAGACTATCTTGAATAAGCTTACGTGGAAGATTCTGACGATGCTCGCTGAAAAGGAAATGTACCCACTGGAAATAGCCAAACAGTTGGAAATTCATGAACAAAAAGTCTATTATCATATCAGGAAATTGGCGAAAGCAGGCGCCATCACAGTTGTAAGAGAAGAGGAAAAGAAGGGAGCCATAGCCAAATATTACAAGACAACAGCGCTCGCTTTTGGAATAGAATTACCTGAGGGATACAAGACGCTGCAAGGTTTTCTTACTGTAGGGGTGAATGAGCAGATTCAAGCATTCTTTAAGGAATTCACAAAAGAAAACGGCACTTTTGACGGAAAAATTGTTGTTGGCAGCCCAATGCCCCATGGACCATTCAAAACAAGCGCAAGAGACGGGCATTACGCCTCCCACCTAACATTCTTCTTAGGACAACTCACCAAGGCACCAGAAGAATTTGCTATAAAGCTTGACGTTGACGTTAAGGCTGAGAAAGAGGAAAAGAACAACCTCATCCTCGTTGGAGGACCTGGAACAAACCTTCTGGCACAAGAGGTTAATGATTATTTGCCAATAAAGTTTAACATGCAACCTTCCGAACAGGGCTTCTTGTTTGGCGGTTTGATCTCTGAGAAGACAAAGAATGTCTATACCGCGGATGCTGTTGGTCTGGTGGCAAAGATTGTGAATCCATGGGACAATAGCAAACGCATCATAGTTTTAGCTGGAAACAAGGCGGTGGGCACAAAGGCATGCGTCTTAGCCTTAACAAACTTTTGGAAAAAAACATTGAAAGGCTACAAAGGCGAAGACACATTCGCGACGGTTATACAAGGGTTCGACCTGGATGGCGACGGAAAAGTCGATTCAGTAGAAGTCCTTGAATAGCAAATGGTGACTATGGTTTGGTAAGAATTAGAAAAGCTACGTTAAAGGATTTGCTTGCCATTTTGAATACATTTGAAAATGGTTATAATAACGATAAACTTCATCAAAACGGAAACACTGCAGTTTACCTCGCTAAAGAGCTATAACAGAAAACAGGAAAATTCTTACAACTGGGTTTAGAAATGGAGCTTTCTGAAACTATAATAGCATGTGGACACGAAAACATCCGCGCCACACACAGAACAACATTTGAAATCACAAAAGAAAGCACATTAACGAAAAGAGGAGATTGCATAATCGCCGTTTCAGCAAATAAGGCCTTAGCAGATTTAAACCCGCAATTTAAAGAAAGCTTACGCAAAGAAAACACCAAAATCACCATACTCATCCAAACAGGAGAAATCGTTGAAGCTGTAAATGCCTTTGGAAACCCGAAACTAATCTTGACGCATCCAACGGATATTGTTATTAGAAAGAGCGAACACGTTTGCAGCAGAACCTTGGCAATTCGGGCGGATAAGGCCGCATATGATTTGTCAAGAAAACTGGTAGAAAAACTGAGGAACCCAACCCAAGAAGTGAAAGTCATCGTCACAGTGAAAGTTTAAACCACTTGAGCGTCTATCACAATTTGCCATTCATACGGAGCTGTTTCGCGAACAAACCTTGAAAAAAGAATTTTCTTCACTCCACGTCCAGATTTCTCCACAGCTTCTATAAAACGAAGCTTCATATTTTCTAAAGAATTATTTGCGTTAACGAAGCTATAGAAGTGAACCATGCCGCCCTCAGGTTTCAGCGCCTTACACGCGGCATCTACGAAGTCTATGGCTTTTTCTGGGAGGTTCATGATTACGCGATCTGCAACGCCCGCAAGCTTTTCGTTAATGATTTGCCTCGAATCGCCTAAAAGCGGGTGGACTCTGTCTTCAACTCTATTAAGTTTAACATTTTTCCTCAAAAGGTCAATTGCATGGGAGTTAACGTCAATGGCGTAAACCTTCACCCTTTCATGAGTTTTCGCTATAAGAATTGAGAAGGGACCTACTCCAGCGAACATGTCTATAACAGTTTCGCCATCCACCACGAGAGACGCAACTCTCATGTGTTCATGAGATAAACGTGCAGAGAAGTATACTCTGGCAAGGTCAACGTGGTACTGGCAACCGTGCTCTTTGTGGACAGTTGCTGTTTTTGGTTCTCCAGCGATGACATGGAATTTTCTAACTCGGTGAACTCCGCCAACTGCTCCAGCTTTGGCAAGCACCGTCTTCACGTTTTTATGCGCTTCCAAAATTGCTTCACCAATAATGTTTTTGTGTGCATCAAGTTCTGGCGGAATTCCCACAATAGCGATGTCTCCGACAAACTCTATTGCACGGGGCAAGCTTGCCAGCAGATGAGGCGGGAGCTTATCCTCGAGAAGCTCAATAAAGGTTTTCGCACGTCTTTTTTCAAGGAAAAGGTTTTTGGAGATTTCGAAATTTGGTAGATGTTTTCCGAATGTTTTTAGTTCGTTTTCTTGTGGCTGGCGAGTTACGGGGATGTAAATTGAATCAAAGTTTCTTTTGATTTCCAGTTCTCTGTCGGTAATTTGGAGGGCGTTAACTAATTTGATGGCTTTTTCCCCGTAAATTTTCGGAATTTTGAGGCATAATGATTCTTTAGGCATGGGAACCCTTCAGTTTTAGTTTAACACTGCTTCTCTAGAATTTCCTCCACCTTGCCTTTGATTGTTTCGAAAATTTTTTGGCTTATTATGCCCTTTTCTAGGGCTTTCTCAAGCTTATCCGTATCCAAAACCTTAACTGCACCGCTTGGGGAGATGCACACATCCACTTCTAAATCCACATAACGTATCGCTTTCGGGTAAACTTCAACAGGCGTGTTTAGGTTAATGTATGTTCCCTTCAATTCCCCGCCTTCAGATAAGTACTTCGTGGTTATCCACCACTCTCCAATTTTTGTTTCGCTTATCGCCTTATCTCCGGCTTCCTTCGCAACACCTAACCCATCGTAGATGCCGCTAGTGCGTATTGTTCGGCTATACCGGATTTGTCCGTTGCCTAGATTTTCGATTATCGCTTGACCTAGATGAAGCACTTTTCCACTGGGTTTCACGTGTATAACATCCACGACTGAGCCGATTTCAGGAAACTCAGTTGCAACTTGTTTTTTGAAAAGCTCTTCAACTTCCATTACATCTTGACCTTTCTCAAGAAGTTTCTCAGCCATTTCCAGAGCGGCTGAAACTTTGCCGCCGCAGCTTTTGTAGAAATGATGACCGTTTAAGGTGGGAACTAAAGATGCTCTCAGTTTGTCCAGTTGACTTTTCGAAATTGCTGGAAACTCCACGTTCATGAAGCATAACCCATCGATTAACAATGATGGGGTTTCAGCTTTCTGGGCTTTTTCGCTGAGGGTTTCAGCTTTTGTCCTTAAAGTTGTTATTTCGTTTTCCAAAACTTCTTTCGGTTGGTTTGCTGCTGGTTCTCGCCAAATTATTCCCCAGTCGGTTGATGCGAGTTTTTTCCCTAATGCGTAAAGTTCAGCTCGCTTGTTCAAGTCGCGGATTTTAAAGCTAACTCCAACTTCGCTATTTTTCGCTAATATGGCGTATTTTCCAACAATCTTCAATTTTGTTGTTAAAACTGGACGCATGCTTCCCATTCTCTTTCTTTCAACTTGAACTACGATTTGCTTGGAATTTCTCTCTGTAAGTTCACATTTCGGAAGCACGCCGACCACATCATTACCCAATTCAACATGAAGTATTTCCTCCTCCAAGCCAACAACGTTTCCCTTATAAATTCCGTTAACGTGAACACTCCATTTCCTAGTCAAAACGTCAGTCAAGAGCGAGTGTAAAAGAATTTGGAAAACATCTACAGCTTCCGGCGAACCAAGAACCCTTATGCCTTGCAAGTCGTACCTATCCTTTATTTTAAGGTCTGGCGGCGACTGGTTTTCTCCAAGATTGAAGCGTCTTCTTATAGTAGCGGACGGTTGAATGATTTCAAAGCCGTTATCCAAAAGCAGTTTCGTAAGGGCTGTTGAATATATTCCTCTAACCCTCGCCTTCAACAATTTGGACACCTAGTGTCAACCAGTCTTTTCCACTTTGTAAAGTCCGCCGTCAATTCTTTTAATGTCAAACTTTACGCCCAACAGTTTTTCAGCAAGCCAGATATTCGTTTCTAAATGGTCAGAAACCTTGCGCACAAGATACGTGGAACTGCCTTTTGCTAAAGCTACGTAAGGAATAAGCATGTCTGCCATGTGAATGTCAACAGTTGCTTTAGCATTAAGTTCCTCATAGAGTTTTTCAGCCGCCTCAACCCCCACAGTTTCACTGGTCTTCTTTAACTCGCCAATCGCGTCCGCTCCAATAATTGCCCTAGTGCTCGTCTCCGCCCACAAAACAAGAGAACTGCCCTTTTGGATGGGGTTTGACGTATCGTTCACTATCTGGATGCCCGCCTCATGGCCAGCTTTCCTCAAAAAGTCTTTCGCTGCTTTCGCTTGGCGTTCGGCAACTCTTCTTTCAGCCAAAAATGTGCAGACTGAAACCCCTTTTATGGCTGTTATCTCGCCTAAACTTTCCAAGCGTATTGGCTGCAGCGCTCTGCAAGGCTCAACAGTCAAAGTAACTTCGCCCATGCCCTTTGGATAATAACCGTATCTGTGAACTGTTATGGAAGCGTTTACGCCCATGCGTCTCAGCATTGGAAGGAATACGTTTCGCATGTAATTGATTGTTGGAGCGTTAGAAACATCTGTCCCACCCTTGGAAACATGCAACTGTACAGTTTCCTTCGTAAACAAACAGATGGGTAAAACAGTCATTAAAAGCATGGAAATGCTTCCAGCCGTGCCAATTTCAGCCTCAAAACATCCTCCTTTAACCTCTTTTGGCTTAAACCAAAGCTCGCGAGAACCAATTTTTGCGCCATCCAAATCCGCATCACAAAGCTTTGCGGCTGTTAAAACTGCTTCCAAATGTTGAGGTCTAAGACCAGGCTGCGGTCTGTTTTGCCTGATATTACGGATATGCAGCGGTTGGTTCAGTATCGCTGCTAAGGCTATTGAAAGCCTAAGGATTGTGCCGCTTCCGCTTTTTTGGCTTCCATCAACTTCTATCAAGAGACGCTGCCCCACCAGCTACAGATTGGAAGTTTTAACGATTGATTTAGAAACACAAACAATTAATAAATGCGTTAAATATTAAGGTTTGAAGGGATAAGGCGTATGAGCTTAGAAAAAGAAAGAATCGAAAAACTTGTGGAGAAAATTGACGAACTATTAATTGTTTTGAACGGGGTTGCAGAAGACTTAAGAACCGTTGCTGCTTCGCTTAAATCTTTGGCAGTTTCGCAAATCACCCAACCAATGCCCAAAGCCCCAACACCAGTTACACCAGAAGTTTATGAAAGAAAAAAGTCGATTGAAGACATAAAAATGATGTTTCCAGAAGATTTGGAAAACTTACTAAATTTTGAGGAGAAAGACGATTATGTAATAATAAAGCCACGGCAATTTTTAGGATCTGAAAACTTTGCTAAAATAGCCTCAACCGTGCGAGGAATAGGCGGAGAATACATAAGTGCGGGAAAAGAATCCCATTTCAGAGTGCCTAAAAAAAGAAGTTAACGATACCCATACCTTATTACAAAATCTTTAAACTCTCCAGTAAAATTCTCCATAACAACTTCTACACCCTTGACCACAGCCCCTGGAGGCCCACGCTTACAAAATTCTATAAGTTCGCTAACAGCGTTTTCTTCGCCCTCAAAAACAGCTTCAACCCTCCCATCTGGGAGATTGCGCACCCACCCTTTTACGCTGCGTTTTCTGGCTTCCTCCTGAGTTTCCGACCTAAAAAAGACCCCTTGAACCCGGCCGCTTACCCACACATGAACTCTAACCTTCACGGCTTCCACCTTCACGGCAACCTAATAGCAAAATCTAAAATTTTCGCGGATTTTAACTTTAACTCACCTCTCTCCATGGAAGAACCATGTTGTTCCATCGCCCATCTTAAAAGCAGTAGTTCTAAATGCGAGTTTTAGTGAGCTGCATGCTAAAGAAAACTTGCGGAAAATTGTCAGTTTACGCTTCGCATTTGGAGCTGCAAGGGAAACGAGTGCGGTCTGTTAAGATGGCGGCTAAGAGGTTGGCTGAATTTTTAAACTTAGACGTTGAAGTCGTGCCTTTTAGGGAAAAGACCCCGCTAATATATGTTTATTACAGTAATGGCGGCGATGACCCCGTTCCACTATACTGTGACAAAGGCAGAAAATCCGCTGTGGAAGAAATTTATGCGGCGTTAAGGAACATGATGTTTGTGCTTTCTTTTCATCCGAAGAATCTAGCCTTAAGAAAACAGATGGGGAAAGGAATTATACAGCTTTCCTAAATTTGATGGTTTGGTTTTCAAGTTTTATCTCGTAAACTTGGTTCACGTCAAAGTCTATTCCTAAACTCTCATATTCCTGCTCCGTCAAAAACAAAATTATCTTTGGGATTGCAAGTTGAGTTCTCGGCGGAAAAATTGGCAGTTGCTGCTGCAGAGTTTGCAGAACGTCTTGCACAGCCTTTGCCTCTTCTGTTTGAGGTCTCACCACGAAGCGAGGAACTTCTCTTTCTTCAACAAGTTCTATACGCTTTCCGAGGTTACCGTCCAAGTCTCGAATAGATTCAATTTTGTTCACTCGAACACGGAACATAGTCAATCACGAAGAAAGATATGTTATTGCGTTATTTACCTCTTTTGTGTTCCAAGGTTTATTCCATTTCGATTGTTGCTGGCGGTTTTGGTGTGATGTCATAGTATACCGTTGCAATATTTGGACACCTTGCGATTATTGCGTCTGCAATATTGTTCAATGCCGTCCAAGGTATTTCAGAAACTTTTGCCGTTAGGAAATCCTTTGTTTCAACAGCTCTTACACCTATCACGCATTGTTTCTTTTCACCTAAATCTTTAATGGCATAGAAAATTCGCGTAACCGCAGGATTTTCGGTAATTATTTTTCTTTGAAGAGAAACTAGATGCTGCACTGATGCTTGATGAGTTTTCTTGTTCACCGTCTGCACGTTAATGCCGACAACATAGCCGTAACGCCTTTTGCCACCCTCCACCCCTGTTGCCTTATCGCGGAAAATCTTTGCACTCACATTTCGTGATGGAACATTAAGGAAGCGCGCTGTGGTCTCTTGAACGCGAGCAGTTAGAGACTGCTCCGGAACCTCTTCAGCGTCAAGTATTACAGCAAAGTACTGACCTGGCTTATATGGCTCAAGCCCTCTTTCAACTATTGTTGTGGCTTTCTTTAAGGTTTCAAGTTTATCTTGGCGAATTTCTCCCACAACGCGAACTGAGAGTCCCGGTCCTGGAAAGGGTTGACGCTCGGAAAACTCTGGGGGCAGTCCGAGATATCGTGCAACCATTCTCACTTGTTCTTTATACAATGCTTTGAGGGGTTCAACGACTTTGAAGCCGTAGCGTTCCATGGGGTTTATTCCCATCTGCTCAAGAACATTATGCTGTGTTTTTACGCCGCCAACTGTTTCCACGATGTCTGCGCGTATTGTTCCTTGAACAAGAATGTTGCAGCCTTCTTTTTTGGCTGTTTCGCCGAGGACTTGATAGAAGGTTTCACGGAACATTTTACGCTTTTCCTCTGCGTCTTTTAAGCCTTTCATTGCTTGCAGAAAGCGTTCCCTCACATTAACCACTTTTGTTGGAACGTTTAGAGGCGGCTTAGACAAAGCTTCCGCCACATGCTCGGGCTCATTTTCCCGCATGAACGCATCGTCAAGTATCACGCAAACAAGGTTTTCGCCTATGGCTTTGTGTGTTAAGACGGCGCATGTTGTGCTGTCAACTCCGCCGGAAACAGCCACTAAAGCCCTTTCGTTGCCTATGCTTTTTTTTATGTTTCCAATTTCGGTTTCAACAAAACTTTTTGCATCAAACGTCTCCAACGCAACCACCCTTTTAGGTTATTAGTTGATTTGCCGTTTCACGATTTATGTATTTGCCATTGCGTGGAATCTTCTGAACCCCAAGAACCCTCCTGATAACATCCATTGAAATAGGTGCTTCAAACTCGCGGAGATTCTTAAACCTAATGAAAGTCACGTTCTCCCTACCTCCGAGGAATTTAACGTACTCCTTAAAGTCTTTTAGGCATGTTTCGTCGCCGTACAAACTCCAAAGCTCTTTATAGTTTCCAGACAGTCGTTCAACAAAATCCGCAACCCCGCGAATTTGCATTAACGGGCGCTTAACATAAAATAGAAGCTTTTCTGCAGAAACTGGACCAACTCGGTTTCTGCGCACAAAAATCCGTGTTTCGCCGCTAACTCTATTGCTTTCGCATAGTCTTTTCCACCATTTCTCATCTGACAATAGAATGAAGGCGTAACATTCATCTGACATGGAACCACCTTCTTCAAATTAATTTAAGGATTATTTGAGTTTCAAGATAATAATTTAATGGAAGAATCGCTTAACTGCTTGATAATATTTTCCACAACCAACATAAACAGTAAAAAGCCACCCGTCATGAAATTCAAATGGTTATTTAAAATTTTGAACGGTCCTTTAAAAGACGGAGAGAGATTCTTAAAGTTTTAGGGGATTAAAGCTTTTTTCTTTAACAGTTCATTTATGAAAAACATCTAGAGGATTAAGGTGAGTGGCTCACGTGAAGAACGAAGAACTGAAGACAATGGTAAATGTGGTTAACGAGTTAAACGAAAGCTACACGGATTTTATACAAACCATGAAAGGAACAGTGAGAGAAACACGGATGACAAAAAAACTGTGGCATAGCGGAAACAATTCGCTTTTAATAAAGCTTGGCGTGGCGCTTGTTGTTTTCCCAGAACCAATCATTAGCGACGTGGTTGGCACGTTCTTAATTGCGGCAGGAACTGTTCAGCAAGGAATCAAACGACACACAATCTACGTTGACGATGTTTACAAAACATTCCACAACACCATGAAAGAGATTTGGGCTACGAGAGAACATGTTTAAAACGCGCCCTCAAATCTTATATTAGCATATGTTATAAGCATATTATACTAAGGTGAACGCCATGAAACTTGTGACAGTCCTGTTACCCGAAGCTTATCTGGAAGGATTAGACGAACTTGTTAGAGCAAATATGTATCCAAGCAGAAGTTCCGCCATAAGGTCAGCGGTTCGAGACTTGCTTAAGAAGGAACTTTGGGAAAGAAGAGGACGATAAGGCTTCTATAACCCCTTTTATTCTAGTTGTTTCTGCCAGCATTGCCTCTTTCATCGTAAAGTTTAAAATGAGGTGTTGCGTTCTGTTTTGCAATTGGTTAGTTAGGTGGGCAAGCACAATTAGCCAAAAGAAAATAATCAAGGAGAACAACTGGTTTGGACTTGGCACTTACTGCTCCAGTTGCTGGACTGTCAGCGATAGTCTTTGCCGTTTACTTAGCCTACCGTGTGCTTAAGAAGGCAAACGCCACAACCAACATTACTGAGATTTCTAATGTAATTAAAATCTGCGCCACAACCTACCTGAACCGCCAATTTAAAACCGTCATAATTTTTGGGGCATTGCTCGCAGCGCTTCTCATTTTTATCTCGGGCGCATTTGCAGTTCTAACCTTTGTCATCGGCGCACTTTTCTCTGCAGCTTCAGCATACATCGGCGTCCATATCGCCATTCGCGCCAACGCAAGAACAGCAAACGCGGCAAAAAATGGCTTTAAAGAAGCATTAGCAATAGCCTCCCACAGCGGCACAGTTATAGGCTTGTCCTTGGCTGGCTTAGGTTTGTTAGGCGTTAGCGCCCTCTACATATTACTCGGCGACCCCATACTGCTTGTGGGGCTTGGTTTCGGCGCCAGCCTCATAGGCTTATTTGCACGCGTGGGCGGCGGAATATACACAAAAGCCGCTGACATGAGCGCCGACTTAGTCGGCAAATTGGAGATGGGCCTCTCGGAAGACGACGCCAGAAATCCAGCAGTCATAGCCGACCAAGTAGGAGACAATGTGGGAGACATAGCGGGCACGGGCTCGGATGTCTTCCAATCTTATGTCTGCACGCTTGTCGCCGCCATGATTCTCGGCTTTTCAGTATATGGAAGAAATGGTTTAACATATCCCTTGGTGGTCCTCGGATTTGGAATTATTGCATCTGTTGTTGGTTCATTTTTTATAAAGACGAACAACAGCGACGCACGGCAAGCGATTAACAAAAGCATGTATGCAGCAGCCATTTTCGTTTCGGTTGCTTCGGCTTTCGCTTCATGGAATATTTTCCACGCATTTGATGTTTTTTATGCCACTTTTGCGGGAATTGTGGCAGTTATATTATTTGCGTGGCTGACTGAACATTACACTTCTCCCGATAAAAAGCCAGTAAAAGCAATCGCAACAGCGTCCAAAACAGGCCCAGCCACAAACATATTGATGGGTTTTGCAACGGGCTTGGAAAGCACAGCCGCTCCAATCATAGTTTTTTCCACAGCCATTATGGCTGCTTATTACTTTGATGGACTGTATGGGATAACCCTTGTAGCTGTCGGTTTCCTTTCTATAATAGCTACTTTCATTGCAATGTCCTCCTATGGTCCGATTGTGGATAATGCCCGCGGCTTGATTGAAATGACTGGAGCAAGCCAACAAGAGCAGAAAGTCATGGATAAATTAGACACTGTCGGCAATGTGACGAAAGCTGTTTGCAAGGTCTATGCAATAGGAACGTCTGCGTTAGCTCAAGTTGCCCTCTTTTCTGCCTACATTAATGCCACCCAGCTTCAAACCATCGATGCAACAAAACCAACAGTCGTCGCTGGAATGCTCATCGGCGGGATGGTATCCTTCGTATTCTGCTCATTGATAATTAAGGCTGTTGGAAAGGCAGCTTACACCTTAATTAGGGAAGTTCGCAGACAGTTCAGCGAAAATTTCGGTCTCGCAAATGGTGAAACCAAGCCCAATTATGCCAAGTGCGTAGATATAAGTACAAAGGCTGCTTTAAGGGGTATGCTACTCCCAGCCTTTTTGTCTGTGGCTGTTCCTCTGATGGTTGGTCTGATACTTGGCAAAGAAGCTATGGGTGGCTTAATTGTTGGAAATCTCATAACGATGCTTCCATTGGCTTTGATTATGTCCATCGGCGGCGCGGCGTGGGATAATGCAAAAAAATTCATAGAAGCAGGCAACTTAGGTGGAAAAGGAACACCGACACATATGGCAGCGGTTATCGGCGACACAGTGGGAGACTCGCTAAAAGATGCCGCTGGCCCATCCCTAGATATCTTCATAAACCTCATAGGGACAGTTGCTCTGCTATACGCGTCTTCTTTGGTAACTTTGTCTCTCATTCATTGAAAATAGCAACGGTCAACGTTTGGAAATCTCCAATATACGCCTTGCAGCCTCTGCTGGATTCTGCGCCTGCGTTATTGACCTACCCACAATAAGGTAGCGGGCGCCAGCCTCTAAAGCGTGTTTTATCTCGCCCCCCTGAGTGCCTATTCCAGGAGAGTATATGGGAACATTTTCACCGAGTATTTCGTAAACTTCCCTTATCTTTTCAGGATATGTCGCGCCAACAACCGCCCCATCTACCTTGTACTGACGAGCTTTTTTGGCAAACAAAATGTACTGCGGTATTTTTTCGCCAGTTTCTGCATCTATAACTTTTTGTCCATAGCCTTCCATTGCACCTTTATGACTCATATAAACGAGGAGAATTACGCCGCGCTTCAACTTCCGCGCGACATTGAAAATTGGCTCTAAGCCCTCTTCCCACCCGACAAAGGGGTTCGCTATCAAAGCGTCAAAATCAGCAGCATAATAATATTGCGCTATGACCTCATTTGTTGAACCTATGTCATTCACTTTACAGTCCATTATTGCTACCAACCCATAATCGTGAACCTTTTTAACAAGTTTCTGAACCCCGTCAAACACGCCGAGGGGAAGAACCAGATGGTGGTTAAACTTCACGGCACAAACGTAAGGATATGTTGCCTCCAAGATTTCTTCTGCCTTAGAGAAAAGATTTAAACGGTTTTCTATTTTTTCAAAGGGAAAATCTAAAGCTAGAACAATGTTTGACCCCTGCTTTTTGGCTGCTTGCTCTATTTTACCGCGAAAGGGCATTATTAACACTCCAATTCAGTTGGATGAGGCGCTAAAAACTTTTACGGTTTGGATTTCTCCGTTGGAGACTTGTTTAATGTACGCAAGGGTTGTTTCCACAGCCCCTTTAAGCTGCTGTTCAGTTATTCCGGGAGCGCCATAACCAACTATAAGGACATCTTTTGTTTTTTCTGTAATTTTTGTATAGTCAGAGTCTCTGTAGGGGTATACGCATAAAACCCGACTTTTGTCGGCTAAGACTAACATTTTGTCTGTTAGAATCATCGGTTTACTCATTCCTATTCCAACAAAATTTTCTCCATTATCCGCAAACCGCACATGAAGGGGTGGATTTAACTTTTCGCTGTCAAAACCGCTTATCGGGATTATTGTTTTCATAGACGCCAGATTGTAGGCGTCTACGACCGTGGATATCATCGGGAGCTTGTTGCCATGCAAAACTCTTCTAAGAAGTGCCTCACCCGAAGGTCGTGTTTTTGTTGGGTCTATGTTTAGCTTCCAGTAGAAGTCTCTATAGGCTCTTACAGTGTAGTTATCCTTCAACGTTTCGACGTCATACTTGCTTCTCACATCATTATACACTGTTTCTTTAAGTTTCTTAATTTGCTCATTCTCTTTCTTCACATCCACACCTTTAATTAGGCCCAAGCCAACGGCAAGCTTTGGGAAACACGCGCAAACCTCTGCACACCAAAAGACGGAAAACTCCATGCTCATTACCCGTTGAAACACTTTATTTAATGTTAGATATTTATTTAGCCCTCTTAAGTAAATCTCTGTCTCAAATCATCTAAAGTGTTGTGGTGGCAAATGGCCAGCGAAGGCGAACTGGCGGCTTTGGGCGCCGCGTTATGTTGGACTGTATCAGCAGTGCTGTATAAAAAGGCGTTGTTAAACGTGAAACCAGTCGCCGCGAACATCGCACGGTGCACATCCACAAGCCTAATTCTCCTCATTTTTCTTGCACTATCCGGCAAACTTGAAATTTTAGCAGTGCTACCTTCAAATGCGCTGATTCTTGCGTGCATAAGCGGGTTAATTGGCCTAGGTCTCGGCGACACATTATACTTGACAAGTTTAAAAATGATTGGAGTTGCGAGGGCTGTTCCAATAACATGCACGTATCCGCTGTTCAGCCTTTTGTGGGCGACGCTGCTAGGAGGAGAAAACGTAACGTTCCAGATAGCCACGGGGGTGATTATAATAGTTTTGGGGATATGGCTTCTAGGCCAAGATAGACAGAAGAATACTGCGGAGGCACCTCGAAAAATTCTTGTTAAGGGCATTGCTTTAGCCGTAGCAACCGCCATAATATGGTCTATAAGCATATCGATGGTAAACATGGCCATAAAAGAAACACCGGATTTTGACCACGCGTTAGCAGTTAACATCATAAGGGTGATGATGATAGCAGTTTTTCTACTGGTCTCAGCGCCCATAGTGGATAGGGGATTGAGTTTTCTTAAGATGCGGAAAGAAGCATTTCTTGCGTTTAGTGTTGGTGGAGTTGTTGCTTTGGGGTTAGGATGGTTCTTTCTGACGTACAGTTTTGCTGTTAAAACTCCAGAATCGCGAGCGGTACCGATATCGTCAATAACGCCTCTCTTTTCAACACTGTCCGGAATCATCTTTTTACACGAAAAGGTTACGAAACGGAGCGTTTTAGGTTCCATACTTATTGTTGCTGGAATTTTCCTAGTCTTCGCAGATTAAAAAGCGGTACAGTTTTATATCGGGCTATTTTAAGGGAAAATTGGCGGCTATAAGGGAACGCGATTACATGTCTGTGTCTCCAAGCATTCGAGAGGTTCTCGCAAGAAGAATTGCCGGCGAAATAATACTGTCAAGTAAGCCAGGGGCAACCATGCGCAAGTGGCGTGAACTCTTCGCCATCTCACAGATGTCCCTTTCAGACAAAATGGTTCTATCGTCATCCGTCATCAGCGACTATGAAAGCGGTAGACGAAAAAGTCCCGGCACAAGGTTTGTACGAAGATTCGTTTGGGCCCTTCTACAAATTGATGAAGAACGTGGAGGCCGCTTTATTCGAGAGTTTGCAAAGCTTACGGGCTCGCCCAGCAACGCCATCATAGACCTCCGCGAGTTCCCTATTCCGGTCCGCGTGGAATACCTATGCAAGGCTCTTAAAGGCGAGGTTGTAGCGTGCGCTGACCATCATGTTAAAGAGGTTTTGGGATATACTGTTGTTGATGGTAAAAGGGCTGTTGAAACTCTGTCGGGATTTGAGTTTTCGCAGCTTTTCGGAGCCACAACTGAAAGGGCGCTTGTTTTCACCCATATTAACGATGGAATTTCACCAATGCTTATTGTGCGCATGAGCAACTTGAAACCGCGCGTTGTCGTCTTTCACAATGCCGCTCCAGATGAAAACTCGATTAGGCTTGCTGAGTATGATTCTATCCCGCTCATCTATTCCAGTTTGCCAAGCATAGAGCAACTAGTAAAATCTTTGAGAAAATTATATCGCATCGCTTTGCGAAGAAAGCTTGGCAAGCCAGTTCGTCCGCCTCCGAAAATAAGCGCTTAAAAGGCGAACAAAATGATTAAGGTTGGATGCTGCGGCTTTCCAACCTCCATGAAGAAGTACTTTGAAAACTTCAGTCTCGTAGAGTTAAACACCACCTTCTATCAGTACCCGCGAACTGAAACCGTCATAGGCTGGCGCGAAAAGGCTCCGAAAGACTTTGAATTTACAGTGAAAGCGCATCAAGACATCAGCCACAAATCTAAAATGAAAATTGAAAGTATGAGCATTCAGGCTTTTGAACGCATGAAACAAATCTGCAAGACTTTAAACTCCAAAATTCTTCTCTTTCAGACCCCAGCGTCTTTCAGACCGGATAAACTGGCGGATGCAGAAAAATTTTTCCGAGAAGCAAAACGTGAAGACCTCATTTTGGTTTGGGAAACACGTGGACCAGCATGGGAAAAAGCTGAAACTTATAGAGAGCTTGAAAAAGTGCTAAAAAAGTTAGACGTCATACATGTTACCGACCCATTTAAGGCGATGCCAGCATACACAGGCGAAGTAGCCTACTTTAGACTCCACGGTTTAGGGGAACAAATGTACTATTACCAATACAGCAACGCTGAACTGAAAAAACTGAAGGAGCTTATCGCACCCTACGCAAAAAGGTCAAAGGACGTTTATGTTCTATTCAACAACCTCTACATGTTAGAGGACGCTTTGCGCTTCATGAATTACTTGTCAAAGGGCACCTTTCCAAAAATAACAAGCGAAACTGGTTTAGCGTCAATAAAGGAAGTTGTTGGAAAAACGCGTTTTCCAGCTACGAAAAGCACTTTGCTCAAAAGGGTCGGGTGGAAGCTCGTGGAACTAGAAGATGATAGGCAAGTTAGGCTTGAAACTTTGTTGAAGAATTTGCCTTCAAAAACTTTCAAGAGCGCAGACGAGCTTGTTGCAGACTTGAAGTCTATCACGAAGTTGACATGATTAGACCATACTCTTTTCTGCGAGTTTTTGCTTCAGCAGTTTAAAATCGTTAGTTATTTGTTCCTTATACCTTGCACTGTAAAGAGCAGCAGCCGGATGAAACGTTGGAAAAACAGTTACTTTCATGCCTAAAATTGATGCGTCATAAAATTTTCCATGAGCTTGCGTCATACTTTGGAATGGAAACCCAGCTTTTGAAAAAATGTAAGCAGAAGAATAATTGCCGAGAGTAACAATGACCTTTGGCTTGATAATTTCAATTTGCCTATCTAGGTAATATGTGCATGTTTGAATTTCTTGCGGCGACGGTTCTCTGTTTTCAGGCGGTCTACATTTCAAAACATTACATATAAAGACATCTTCCCTTGAAAACCCAACCATGGATAACAAATTTTCAAGAAACTTGCCAGCAGCGCCAACAAAGGGTCTCCCCCTAACATCTTCCCAATAACCGGGTGCCTCGCCAATAAACATAACTTGCGCATTTGGGTTGCCTTCGCCTGGAACTGCGTTTTTTCGGGTTTTCCAAAGGTGGCATTTGCGGCAAGCTGCAACTTCGGTCGCGATTGCATTTAAAAGTTCTACTTTAGTCGCCATATGCTTTCATCTTTTCTATTATGTATAAGTCGACTACAAACTCGTGTTTTTTCCTCCTGTGAAAAGGGAACATGTAGGGAATAGCCATAACCATGGAGTAAACGCTTTTTATCCGTCCACCATGCTTTTCAATAAACCATTTCAGAAACGGTGATGGTTGAGTCTGCATAACGTTTGTTCCCTTCGCTTTCAACTTTTTAATCAAATCCTTTTTTGTGTTCGGGCTTTTGTGAAGTGAATAGATGACTCTACCCGTTTCCAAGGCTTTCTTAATGAATTTCCGGTCAGCTCCGCGTCTCTGGACACCAAAGGGAGGGTTCTGTAGGATAGTATCAAAATTTCCGATTATGGCATCTATGTCGGCAACAACCCATTGCACTTTCTTTTTTAACTCCATTCGCCTCGAAGTTTCTAAAGCCGTCTTCACCGCGTTTTTGTCAACGTCCACGCCTACAACTTTTTTTGCGCCTAAGAAAACCGCTCCCAAAGCCAGTCTTCCAGTTCCACAGCCGAGGTCTAGAACAGTCTTACCGATGATGTCATTGTACGTGTAGGCTGCAATGTGGAGCATTATCGCTGCAACATCCACGGGAATTGTGTATTGTTCAAGACCGGGTTTCGGGGAAGGGTGAGGTTTTACCTGTGACAGCGCCAGTTCAAGGTCTAATTTTCGAATAAGCCTCTTCTGCATAATTCTTCCCAAGACAATTCGCCAGCAACA
This sequence comes from Candidatus Bathyarchaeales archaeon, assembly GCA_049700435.1. GTDB lineage: Archaea > Thermoproteota > Bathyarchaeia > Bathyarchaeales > Bathycorpusculaceae > JAVZLH01. The sequence goes on along the minus strand of JBNAVK010000002.1, from coordinate 43,612 downwards.
ACCATAGCCTCGTTAACAGTTAACACTGGCTTCATAAACTTTGAGACATCGTCAAGGGATATTCTTGGACAAGCAGTGTTAATAAAAGCGTCAACTATTGGAAACTCCATGAGCACTTCTGGAGTAATCTCCCTAGCAGCAAAAAGACACACAGTTTTGCCACTTTTTTCAAGTTTCTCCTTCACACTCAAGGCTAAGTCAAGCTTTCTCTGCCCCGGTTTCAACCCAACCAGAACCGCAAAAACTTTTGCCTTCAAAGCTTCCTCAACGCATGCCCACCTCTGCTTAAGAACCTTCTGAACATCTTCATCTATCGAGCAAGCTCTTTTTTCGTAAGGGTCTGCTATTATTGTAGGTTTAAACGTTGAAGCCCCCACGCCTAATGCGTGAAAGCGACCGCCTCCAATAAACAGGAAAGCGTCAACATCCCCAGCTACCGATTTCGCGTTGCTATAGTTGCATCCAATCACTTGCCCGGGATAGCTCATCTGCCCAGCATCGCCAACGACAACTGTTTTGCCAGCGCGAAGCAAGATTTCTTTGGCAATATCGATGGTTTGCACGTGCTGCACAGTTGTGACTAAGCCTATTTTTTGCCATTTTTCCATCATTGACAAAGCTTCCTTGACAGCGTCTTCTACGGATATTGTTGCTCTAGCCTCAACATAAAGCGTGGGCACCTTCTCATACCTTATCATTCTCGAATGCCCATAGTGAACTATCAAACCCGCATCTAAACTTTCGGCTTCCGCAGTTGCTAGGTCACACGCGCCATAACAAGGGTCTGCAGAAATTATTGGCAACGCTCCTGTTTTTTCGACAATTTTCGAAAGACGCAGAGCCTCATTTTTCAGTCCCTCAGGAAGCTGGATTAAAACCCTTTTTGCCCCGATCTCTAATATTTTTTGTTTAACTCTCTCCTCTTCAAAATCGAAATACTTCATGTTTACACGCTCAAGCCTTCGGAAACTTTTTGGCTGACTTTAAGGGGAAATCGTTCCAGAATTTGCTTTGTTCATTCTACCCATCGTGGCGCCCATTCCCAATCTTGCTTCGGCTTTTGAACTGGACGCCCTAAGGATCTTTCGCGCTGTTCAGCAAGCTGTTCAAGAATTATTTTCTGTTCTATGCTTGCTACAAGCTTTTTGGTGGCTATTACTGCATCGTTGTTCACAGATATGCTGTCAATGCCAGCCCTTACGAGAAATTCTGTAAAGTCAGGCAGATTTGACGGCCCTTCTCCACATATTGAGACTGTGCATCCGTTTTCGTGGGCGACTTTAATTAGGTGGGCGATTATGCGCTTTACTGCAGGGTCTCTTTCGTCAAAATAGCCCATCTGTCCTAGGCGCTCGGAGTCTCTGTCAATCATAAGAATCCCTTGAGTCATGTCGTTGGAGCCTATTGAGAAACCATCGCACAGTTTAGAAAACTCATCTGCAAGTATGGCAATGGATGGTGTTTCAGCCATAAACCAAACCTTAAAGTCTTTTGTTCTTTCCAGCCCTTCCTCCCTCATGATTTCGAGGCACCTTTTGGCTTCCCACACGGTTCTGACCACGGGAAGCATGACCCAAACGTTCTTTAAACCCCATTCCTTACGGCATTTCACTATCGCCTGACACTCAAGCCTAAAGGCTTTCTCGTACCATTGGCTTATGTAGCGGCTACATCCTCTCCACCCAAGCATCGGGTTGGCTTCAACAATCTCGTATTTTTCTCCGCCCTTCAACTCTCTATACTCGTTTGTTTTGAAGTCGCTGAAGCGGACAACAACTGGACGTGGCTGAATAGCTCTTGCAACTGTGGCTATTCCATCAGCTAGTTTGTCCACAAACTTTTGGCTTTGCCCAGTTTCCACCAGGTAAAGCGGATGTTCACCTATGTAGCTTGCTAGAATGAATTCTATACGCATAAGCCCTATGCCTTCGAAGGGTAAACTCTTATACTCCTCTATTTTTTCAGGCACACCTAGGTTCATGTAAATTTTCGTTGCAGTTACAGGAATTGATTCGACAATTCCTCCTGCTACAAAAGACAAGGATGTTACAGAAGTCATCATTTGCGGCTGTCCCGTCATCATTGACATTACACCATCATATACTACTCCGCTTCTCGCATCCACGGTGTAATCTTTACCTGTAACCATGAGTTTGGTCGCGTTTTCAGTTCCGACTATGCATGGTATGCCAAGTTCTCTGCTTACGATTGCAGCATGACATGTCACTCCACCTTTATCCGTGACTATGGCGCTGGCTAACTTCATGAAGGGTACATAGTCCGGGTTCGTCATGTCCGTGACTAGCACATCGCCTTTCTGCATGACCTTAGCCGCTTCTTCGGGGTTCATAACCACCTTTGCCTTTCCAATACCAATGTCTCTTTTGCCAGCGGCGATTCCCTTAACTACAACTTTAAATATTTCAGGAGGCTTAACTTCCGGGGCTTCAGCCTTTGGAGCCTCTGCAAGTTTTAAGCTCCAAACTGTTTCCGGTCTCGATTGCACTATGAACATGTTGTTTGGGAAAGGTATGTCGCCGTCAATAGCCCATTCAATGTCTTGGGCGGTTCCATAATGTTTTTCGATGCGAATTGCCAGTTCGGCAAGTTTTAAAATTTCTTCATCGCTTATGCATGGCTGTTCCTGTTTCTCCGCTGGAACCTCGAGATGGACTGTTTTCCCCGTTTTAGGGTCACGAACGTACTGCACAGTTTTCTTTGAGACTTTTTTCTCAATAATCTTCATGGTTCGTTTGTCAACAACAAAATCGTCTGGAGTGACCGCCCCAGAAACGACAGACTCGCCTAAACCATAATTACCCTCAATAACAATCTGGTTGGGGTCCCCAGTAACAGGGTTTATCGTGAACATAACTCCAGCTGCTTTCGAATTCACCATCTTTTGAACCCCAACACTTATGAAAACTTTCTCGTGAGCGAAGCCTTTCTCAGTACGGTAAAATATCGCACGCGGAGTAAAGAGGCTGGACCAACATTTCACAGTTTTCTCTAAAAGCTCATCTACGCCTCTCACGTTCAGATATGTTTCCTGTTGCCCGGCAAAGGAAGCATCAGCCAAATCTTCAGCTGTCGCGCTTGACCTTACGGCAACATAAACGTCTTTAGCGCCGACTCTCCTGCTTAATTCTTCATAAGCAGACTTTACGGCATCTGCGATTTCTTTCGGCATTGGCGTTGATTCTATCAACTGGCGAATTTTTTTAGAAGCTATCTCGTACTGTGCAGGGTCGCTTGGATTGGTCACGTTATCCTTGATTATCTCGTAAATTTTTGCAGCTATCCCCGTTTCCTCGATGAATTTTTTGTAGGAGTACGCTGTGATGGCAAAGCCTGGTGGGACGGGTATGCCAGCGCTTGACATTTCTCCTAAGTTAGCGTTCTTCCCGCCGACAATGGGGACATCGGTCTTTCTTAAATTCTCAAACCAGATGATGAGGTCTTTCCTCGCTTCACTCAACGGTCTTCACCTCTTCTTTTAACGCTTTCTCAACAACTATTTTGCATGGAATTGGAAGTTTGGCGCTTCCACGCTTCAAGGCTTCTTTGGCTACTTCAACTCCGTCAGCATTCACATTCACTGTTATTATCGCCTGGTTCGGTTCAACCCGGGCTGCAGTTCCAATGGGCTTTCCAAAAGCTCTCCGCATCCCATCTTGGAGACGGTCGGCGTGCGCGCCGAAAATCATTTTGTTTTCTCTAAGGATTACATGTGGATAGGGGCGAACTTGCAGACGATAGTTGTTTACAAGTTTATCCATTAATAGGCGGTTTGTTGCAACGCGCGCTGCCTCCAGAGCGTTGTGGCGTACTTGAGCCTTTTCTGCGGCTACGAGTTTAACTTCAAATTCAAATTTTGCTTTAGTGTCTCCCATAGTAAACTTAGTTATTTTCGGAGGGGGAAAGCCTTTTACAAACTCTCTTCTGGTGTAGGGCTGCCCTTTTACAGTTCGGTAATTTTTTGCGCGCATATGACATCCTCTTCAGCATACGATGACTGTAATATTTAAACGATTTGTAGAGCAGACTTTTTGATTAAAGTTATGAATTCCAAATTATTATCAACAATAATAATGATTAGTAAAGTTTTATATATGTTTAAAGCCGTTTCTTTTTAAGCCAGACCTTGGCAAGTTCATCATAGTTTGGGAAGACCTTCCTTAATATTGGTATGTACATCTGCATTTCCTCGTCTGTTAAATACTGAAACTGATACTCCCCCATATAAGGTGAAGGCTCCCCTTCCCTCGTCACAAATTCAATGTGCATGAAGGGGTCTCCACGCTTGATTGTTATTGGACAGCGGTCATTGCTCAGGTTCACTAGTTCTAAGGCGAGTCTCCCGACAAATCCGCTGTGGACCTTGGCGGCATTTAAAAATGATAAGCCCATGCGCCCGTATTTGCTTTTAGCTGTTAAATGGGCAACATAATTTGGCGGAGTAAAAACTATCTCATAGGATATTAGGTTCTTATGTTCCAAATAATGTAGGGTTGTTTCCTCTTTAACGGTTAAAATGTAACCGTCTCCATCAAGCAGATTATAGTCATAGGGATATATGCACTTATACTTCTCAATAAGCTCCTTAAGCCTATCCTTACCAATGATACACATCTCAACAAACACCTCAAACTGTTTTCTAGCAATTCTAGGCGTTTACGTTATATATTTTTTGGATGAAAACCTCATGCGCTACATTTCACATATAGCGTCATTTAGGCTCCGCTTTAACAAGCAATATTGTCTCAAAGAAGGGTAAATCGCACTTTGCCAAAACACTCGCTTTAAGACTGAACCGCGAAAAAAACTTCAACGTTTCGTTTATGCCAGACACTGTGGATTGCAACAATAGTATCCGCCCGTTTCGTTCAAGATATTTTGGAGCTTCATGAATGAAGCAGTCTATGAGTTCTCTGCCACCAGTTCCACCAGCCCAAGCACGAGCAAGCCAAGAATTTTTCTCTTCATGTTTGGAAGGAAGATATGGCGCATTAAAAAGGATAACATCAAACTTTGCCCCTTGCCATAAAGGCGCGAATAAATCGCCTTGTATAAAGCAAATCTTATCCGCAACGCTGTTCAGTTTAGCATTTTCCATAGCGCATTTAACAGCATAGGGGTTTATGTCCACCGCCACAACTTCTGAGGCTTTTCTTGCTGCAATTATGCCAAGTATGCCGCATCCCGTGCCCATGTCTAGAACCTTTTCACCTTGTTCCACAATGAGGTTTTCCGCGAATAGGAACGAGTCTTCTGCTGGTTCGTAGACGTTTTCCCAAACGTGAAAGACGTAGTCTGCGAAAAATACTTTTTTAGTTTGAAAGGGCATTTGCCAGCGCTCCAAAATCTTCTGGGGCTAACTCTCTGACACGTCTATCACGAAACGGGAGAAAACCACCGAGCTCAACTGATTCTTTCGCCACTGTTTTGAAGGGGCTTTTAAGAAGGTTTTGGATGGCGTTTTTAACCTTCCTGTTCCGTTGAGTAAAAAGCAACCGCACAATCTGCTTAAAAAGGTCTTCATTTTTCAGCTTGAACGGCGGCGGTTTCCGCGGTTTTAATCGGACGATGACGGAATCAACTTCTGGAGGGGGATAAAACATCCATTTTGGAACATCATCTAGAAGCTCAATATTTGCATAATAATACGTGAATACTGTCAACCATCCATAATCCTTACTTCCAACATCAGCCACTAGGCGATTTGCAAATTCCTTCTGAAAAACAAGAACTGCACAATCGAAATTTCTCTCAAAAAGCCACAAGAGTAGACGAGAAGAAATGCCATAGGGTGGAACAGAAACCACCTTATTAAATTCCGGGACGTGAACCTTTAACACATCTCCTTCAATTACTTTAATGTTTGGCACATCGTTGGTCTGTTCACGTAAGACACTTGCAAGCCTTTTGTCAAGCTCAACAGCCAAAACACCTTTGCACTTTTTCGCTAAGACACGCGCCAAAAAGCCCAAGCCAGCGCCGATGTCTAACACTACGTCATCTCCACAAAGGAAGGCATAGGCGCACAAACGCTCAATGGTTGTGGCGTCAACCATGAAGTTCTGTCCCAGACGTTTCTTCGGAAAGGTTCGATGCCTTCGAAGTAAAAACTTCGTAGATTCTAAAAGACTCATAAGACTTCACTAGAAGCGTATTGCGCTACTGAGCCCGCGTAAACAGGCGATATTTGCTTTCGCCAGCCAACTCCTCCAAAATTCGCTTAGTAATCAGCTTAACTGGGTTAGGCAGTTCCGTGCGCTTTTGCAGATCTTCAAAATTTTCAAAAGGCTTTTTCTCCCGCTCATTTATGACTTGCCACATGTACTTTTTCCCTATTCCGGGAATAAGCTCCAAAGCGTGCATCCGCGGCGTTATCGCTCTTGCATTATTAAAGAAATCTATAAACCACTTTTCACGGTTCAACACTATTCTGCTAATAACGGCTGGGAGCTCCATCTTCGCCGCCGCAGTTAACTCGTCATAACCTATACGCCCAATAATATAGGTTATTTCATCACGCGCTTCCTTCCCAACATAGACGCGGTCATGCGGTTTGAGCGTTACTCCTTCTTTAGCTAGCGCCTCTAAAAGAGTGAAGAAATCCTCGCCGATCAACTGGACAAGAGCACCAGCTCGGTAACCAGCCCTACCCGAAAGTCGCACTCCAGGGCGGCCATGCGGTAGAAAGTCTAGGACGTATGCATATTCTTCGTACCGCTTTTCAGTCATAGTCATATTCGCCTTTATCGCTATTACTTACTCATTATTGTTTAAAAATAATAGCAGCTTTGACTATTTCAATTTTCGATGTTCGTTCAGAAGTTTGACTATAGCTTCCAACTTTGAAGTTTCGATAATCTTGCGGCCGCCAGCAAGAAAAACCCTTAATTCTTCAACGCTTTCTGGCATGCAATTAACTATTTGAATTGCCTCTTCCTCCTCTAAGCCAAATTCGCTTACGAGAGCCCCAACTAGTTTTATAGCGTCTTCAGCTTCCACTTTTGAAAATTTAGAAACATAGTCATAGGTGCGCCGCTGGAACTGGTCTAGGTTTTCTTCGCCTAGGGATTCAAGAATCTTTTTGACCTCTGGGAGAGTGAGGTTTTTTTCTGATATAGCCTTCTTCGCCATTCTAATCACACCACATATGGTTCTAGGTGTTCGGGTCTGACAATAATTTCTTTGGTTGCGTCCCCTTGCGTGACGCTTAAAACGTAGCTCCGTCCTCTTTTGTCAATTACTGTGGCTACCTTCCCGTGATACCTTCTGTGAGGCATCCCTTTGTGCACACTTGGATCTATTTTGATGACGACCCGTGCTCCTGGTTGATATTCATGAAGCAGTTTGCTCAATTTGATTTTTCCCCGTTCTCGGGGCTTCTTTTTAAGGAGGCGGCGTGTTCCAGCGCGGTATCCCTTTGACTTCCTCATTTTTCCTTATCTCCATAATCCTTCATAATAACGTTTAAAACATCAAGTTTTATAGGCTTCGCTTGAATGCCGAGAATTTCTGAAACACTGGGGGTTGTTCTTCCCTCATCACCCGTAACCAATTCTTTAACGTAAAGCCCCCCTTGACATCTTATTTTCATCTCAGCCCTTTTCGGCGACAACATTTTTACCTTAACCTCATATATGTGCTTTTCCCGTGTCATGTCAGCTCGCCTATGCAAAACTCGCAGAGGGGTGCGCTGTTTCACGGTTAACCCGGTTAATTTCTCCTCTAACAAGTGCAGATCCCTTACTTTAATTTCTTTTTCAAATTCCATCAAAACGCGATATTCCTTCTGCGCTGACTCAGCCCTCTTCAACTTTCTGACAACATCTTTATCTGTAAAATGAAGATTTGCAACCTCAACTTTGTCCCTTGCGTAAGCGTTAATTTTCTCTTCGATTTCCTTAAGGTCAAAGAATCTCTTTTTAGGTTTTGTCAATTCAATTACGAAGGGGCGCCCTTCACCAAGCATTCGGGCATCGATGTCTTCTCTTCCAGAGGCGTGGAAAGCGGTCTTGACACTGCCCGTTACATCCAATAAAGGTTTTGCAATCAATTCCTCTACTGATTCTGGATACATCTTTCCAGTCCAATTACATTTTTCGCAGCCTTTTCCGCGGCAGTTCTGACAGAACCACTTTGATTGAGGAATGCCTCTTGCAAGTTTCTTGTATCGTCCCCCAATGTATAGGGGATTTACTTGTAGCCTAACTTCCTCGGTGAAGGGGTTTATCAGCACGACTATGTCTGGTTTTCTAAATTCGACCTCTCTGCCGATTTTTTCCGCGATTTTTCTTCCTATAACCCTTCCAAACTCGTTTTTTATACTCTCACCATAGCTTACATCAAACTCTGCTTTAAACTCGTCTTCGCGTTCCTCGACCGCCACAGGAAGCTCGATGCCTACAAGAAAGTTTCGAAACTCATATTCCCCAAGCTTTTCTATTGCTTTTTGAACTAAATTATCAATGGCTTCAAACCTGTTTGCGCATAAAAAACATTTTTCAGGGACCATTTTGTCTGGGATAGACTTCTTTATTTTAAGAAGGATTTCTTTGGCCACTTTTGAGAAACCGTTTGTTGCAAGGATTTTAAGCTCCTTTATGCCTTGTTTATCTTTTGATAGGGCAAGTGCATGAGCTTTAAGAACCAAAACTAATTTTATTGATTTGCCTCTCTCGTTGTTTTCCATGTTGTGACCCAGCATTGCAAATTGTCGTCCCAAACAATGGTCGCATAAAGGGTATTTTTCAAGCATTTCCAACGCTTTTTCCAGAACTTCCATTGAAAACCTTCCCAACTTCGCAAGAGGATTACTTGAAATCTAAGGGCATTCCTTTTCCCAAAAAGGGCAGTTTCTTTTTCCTCCGCAGCGTCTTCATCATTCTCCGCATCAGCACATATTGCCTTAGAAGCTCTTTCACTTCCTTGTCGCTTGTTCCCGAACCTCTGGCAACACGTCTAATTCTTGACGCGTTGAAAATCTTTGGGTTGTCTCTTTCTTCCGGCGTCATGGATTGAATCATCACACGCCATTTTTCCAAGCGGTCCTCAGCCGTGTCCAACATTTCTTCTGGCACATTGTAGGACATGCCTGGAATCATTTTCAAAAGTTTTCTTAAGGCACCCATTCCCTTCATGGCTTCAAACTGCTCGTACATGTCGGTTAGCGTGAACTTGCCGCTTAAGATAGCCTTAGCCTTTTTTTCCGGAACTTTCACTTCTGCCTCGCGAACTTTCTCAAGCAGAGTTTCAAGGTCACCCATTCCCAGCAGTCGGCCAACAAAGCGAGACGGGATAAAAGGCTCTATATCCTCTATTTTTTCGCCCGTGCCAACAAACTTTATTGGTGCTCCAGTCGCCGCGACAGCGGATAAGGCTCCTCCGCCTCTTGCTGATCCGTCCAGTTTTGTTACGAGAATCGATCCTATCGGAGTGGCTTCGTTGAAAGCTTTGGCTTGAACCATGGCTTGTTGACCGATTGTTCCGTCAATGACAAGCATGACTTCGTCTGGTTTGATGTTTTTCTCAAGCATCTTCATCTCTTTGATTAGTTCTTGCTCCTCCTTGTGGCGCCCCGCAGTATCAATGATTATTAGGTCTTTGTCGGCGAAGTGTTTGAGGCCGTTGAGGGCTATTTTGACAGGATCTTTCGCGTTTGACTCGCCGTAAACTGGCACGTTTATCCTTGTCGCCAACTGTTGGAGCTGCGCATAGGCGCCTGGACGATATGTGTCGGCGCAGATTAGGGCGGGTTTTAACCCTCTTTTCTGGAAGTATCTTGCAAGTTTGGCGGCGACTGTTGTTTTTCCAGAACCTTGAATGCCAACAAGCATTATCACCTTTCTTGCGCCCGGCTCAACTTTTAACGGAACCGGCTTGTCTCCGAGAAAACGGGTTAATTCTTCATAAACAACCTTTATTACATGCTCTCGTCTTGAAATTCCCGGAGGAACTTTCTCCTTTAATGCCCTTTCTTCTATGCGTTTGGATATGTTAAGTACGAGTTGGACGTTGACGTCTGCTTGTAGGAGAGCTCTTTGTATGTCGCGTATGAGCTCTTTAACTGCCGCCTCGTCCACAACCGAGGCTCTGAATATTTTCTTTAGAGCTTCGTAAAGAGATGAGCCTAAATGTTCTAAGGCCATGGTTTTCTCCTAATTTAAAACTAATCACGTGCTTAAATAGGTATTCCGTCCCATTTGGCCCTAAGGCTCACAAAAAGATTTTTACATTTCACAAGCCTAGAGGTATTGAGGGTTAAATTTGAGTGGTGAAGTTAAGATTATAGAGAAAAAGAAAATCCCGCAAGGCACCATAATGATTTTCGGTTTTCCAGATGTTGGCTTGGTGGGCGTTATCGCGGCTTCACATCTGATTTCGGAATTGAAGGATATGGAGGAGGTAGCGTATATGGATTCCAGTCTGCTTCCTCCACTGATCGTTTTGCATGAAGGACTGCCACACTCGCCGATAAGAATTTTTGGAAATCACGGGCTTCTCTTAGCCGTTTCAGAAACCGCCATTTCCGCGGACACAATTTACCCGATAATGAACGCATTAATTGACTGGGGAAAAGAGAAAGGCGTTAAAATGATGATTTCCTTAAGCGGCATTCCAATTCAAGAAAGACAAGACATTGAAAAGCCGAAGGTTTTTGCAGCGGCCTCAAGCCCAGAAACGCTAAAAATGGTTCAAGATAAGGGTATAGAAATTTTAATGGAAGGCTACATGGTTGGACCACAAGCCATTGTGCTACAACGCTGCGCCAACCTCGGACTGCCAGCCATAACTCTGTTGGCTCAATGCTTCTTTAACTATCCTGATCCAGAAGCCGCTGCTGAAGTACTGAAGGAGTTAGCGAACATCACCGGAATAAAAGTGGATATTTCTAAACTTCTAGAGAAGGGCGAGGAAATTCGATTAAGAGCAAGAGACATAATGAAACGGACTCAGCAAGAACTATCGAGAATGAAGAAAACGCAAGAGTACGACATACCGCTATACGTGTCTTAGGAGGGCCAAAAAATGTCGACAAGAAAGAGACGGACAATCTTTGATTTAATAGATGAGTACTTTGAAAGCCTAGAAGAGTATGCTGAACGCTTAAGTGAAGCATTAGTGGAGAGGCCGAGTTGGAACTGCCGAACTTGCACGATGGAGCCCTTGCGCAATGTTGTGGTAACTCCGACAGAAGTTATAGTGACGGTCGATTTACCCTACACCGAGGAAAACACCATACAAGTTAAGCCGATAAGTAAGGATACAATCGAAATAACGGCAGAGATGAAAAGAAAAATACGGTTTGACGACTTCGGCATAACTCATTATGAAGGTGAGTTTCAAACATTCCACTGCCAAACACGTATACCAGTGCCAGTATACATTGATAAGATGGAAGTCCGCTTTAAAAAGGGAATTCTGGAAGTTCGTCTACCACGAAAACACGAATATGAAATACCAATAGAATAACGAGAAGCCTCAGCCGTTCAATTGTCGTCACAGTTCAGACGGCTCTTCTTGCATCATCGGCTCCAAACAATTAAGGAAAGAGCAACAAATAAGTTTGATGGAAAATCTTAACAATAAGATGTTATTAAGCAGATTTCAGGCTGGTGGATAAATATGACTACGGAGCGCGCAATTCACTTCGCAATCTTTGTTCTCATGCTTGTTGGTTTATGTGCGATAAGCGCGTGGGCAAGCTACACTTACCTAAGTGAAACTTTGATATTGGAAGTTGCAAGCATAGCGCTAAGTTGGGGTGTAATCTTACTAATCCTTTATGTAGGCTTTAAGAAGCTCAACTGGGACTGGTGGAGTTAACTAACAAAATCTAACTTTTTGTCCTAACTATCTTCACTCGTCCCATTATCCGCCAATACTCGACCTCAACACCCGGAGTAAGCTTCGCCTTCAAATCCTCCTCTTCAGGGTAAGGCGCATCCAAATATTCGTAGGTTTCTAAATCCATTATTTGAACACTGGAAGGCGTAACCGCGAAAATCTGCCCACTTCTCTTGTCAATTATCGGAACCTCTATGTTAGAATCTACGGGTTTAACTATGCTTCTTTTGACGCCGTCAAAAATGCCTATAGCCACTATTCTAGCTTTAGCTGAGCCGTGTTTTCCCGGCTTGGATTTTGTGATGTCTACTATTCGGCATGGCTCGTTATCAACTATCATGTAGCCTCCAACGCGTAAACTTCCAACATCAACAGGTTTGCTCACGCCCGCACCAACCTAAGCATTCTTAAACAGCAATTTTAAACAACACCCATATATAGATTAAGCTATCGCTAATAGTTGAGAACGGTGAAAAACATTGTTCAAAAGCGTCGGCTTGGTCGCACGATATGACAGAAAAAAGGCCATCAAAATCGCGCAAGACCTAGCAAACTACTTGAAGGAGAAGGGCTTAGAAGTCTATGTAGAAGAAACTTTGTCTGGAAAAGTGAGCCGCGGAAAAATTGTGCCTCTGAGCGAAATGAAAACTGACTTCATAATAACCGTGGGCGGAGACGGAACAATTTTAAGAACTTGCGTTTCAATTCCGAAGCCAGAGCCGCCTTTACTGACGATTAACATGGGTATCAGAGGTTTTCTAACGGAGGTAGAGCCGAAAGACGCTATAAGCGCGGTTGACAAATGCCTTAGGGGCGAGTTTAAAGTTGAAAAGTGCGAGAAACTCTTTGTTACAGCAGATGGAACGCCGTTTCCAGACGCCTTAAATGAGGTTGTGATATCAGCAGAGGAACAGGCAAAAATACTCTACGCTGAAATTTTAAAAAACGAGCAACCAGTATTGAAATGCCAAACAGACGGGCTAATGGTATCCACACAAACTGGGTCTACAGGCTATTCGTTAGCGGCTGGAGGACCGGTTTTAGACCCAGAAATGAATGCTTTTGTGTTGACCCCAATCTGTGCTTTAACCATCTTCAGGTCAATAGTGTTCCCTTCAAACACCACACTCAAAATTGTGATTAATAGACCCCAAAAAATCCGTGTTTTAATTGACGGGCAATATGGTCAATTGGTAGCATCCAAACGACCTAGCGTAACTGTTACACGTTCAAAACATGAAACGCGTTTTATAAGGTTTAAAGAAAACTTTTATGACCGACTGCGGAATAGACTATTATTTAAGGGAATGGGATAAAAAATTCAAAGAAAAGCCATAATTTTAGACACTTCCGCTTTTCTGGTAGGCTACGACCCCTTTTCGATAAACGAAGAACAATTTACTGTTCCAAACGTTAAGGAGGAGATAGCGGAAAGCTCCATGCCTTGGGTTAGGTTCAAAACCGCAGTTGAAAATGGAAGATTAAAAGTTAGGAAGCCAGCAGAATCCTTTTTGAACAAGGTTATGGCTTCTGCAACCTCGTTGGGAGATGCGTTCTTTCTTTCAGAAACGGACATGCAACTTTTGGCTTTGGCTTCTGAGCTGAAGTCACTGGATTATCACCCTCTGATAATCACCGATGATTACTCCATACAGAACGTTGCAAACCAAATGGGAATAGAATTTGCTTCCCTAGCCACGTTGGGCATACGAAGACGCTTGCAATGGCTACGATATTGCCCAGCGTGCCACAAGAAATATCCAGCAGATTACAAGTCTAAAAAATGCAGAATATGCGGAACCGAACTAAAACGAAAACCAGTAAAGGAAAGCAAATTAAGAACGTAGAAACTAGGATTCTGAAAGGGGAAACTTACATGAGCTTCATGGAGAAGAAAACAGTTTACTTCAAAGAAGCTGGTGAACAAAACACAGACAACCTTCTAAAATTTGTTAAAGAATACGTGGATAAAGAAAACATAAAGGATATAGTTGTTGCATCAACGACAGGTGAGACAGGAGCAAAAGCATCAAACATTTTTAGGGGTAAAAACGTCGTGGTTATCACTCATTGTTTCGGATTCGAAGAGCCCGGGAAAAGTGAGTTACAGGAGAAATATAAAAAGCAAATTCTGGCAAACGGCGCAAAAATCTTCACAGGCATCCACGCATTAAGCAGTGTGGAGAGAGCCATACGCAAAGATTTTGGCACACTTCAACCATTAGAACTGATTGCAAACGTGCTTAGGCTTATGGGTGAAGGAACCAAGGTTTGTGTGGAGATCACTTTGATGGCTGCGGATGCTGGACTAATTCCAGTTGACAGGGACATTGTCGCCATCGCTGGAACAGGTAGTGGCGCGGATACTGCACTGCGAATACGCCCGGCGAACGCTGCCAGATTCTTTGACTTAGAAATAAGGGAAATCATAGCGAAGCCAAGCAACTTCTAGCATTCGCCACACAACAATTTGCGTTTAGACAGCAAAATCGCCGCTAAAGCATGTTGGCTCTTCACTAACCCCAAATTGTGAGGAGAGAACGTGAAAGAGGTTAAGGCAAGAGGGTTTACGGAACAAACGCCGATTGAGGAAGCACTGAAGAAATATTTACGAGAAGTTAAGATAGAAGTGCTTCCTTCAGAAAACGTTCGAATAGCCGAGGCTTTGGGCAGAGTTTTAGCTGAAGATGCCGCATCTGAAGTTGATGTCCCACACTTCGATAGGTCCGCCGTGGACGGTTACGCTGTGAGGTCTCATGACACCTTTGGGGCGTCGCCGACCAATCCAATAGTTCTTGACGTAGTAGGTGCTGTGGAAGTTGGACAAGTCCCAGAATTCATCGTGAATGAGCTAAAGGCTGCCAGAGTCGCCACGGGGGCGCCAATTCCAGAAGGGGCAGATTCTGTTGTAATGCTTGAGTACACCGAGATTATCGGCGACGGTAAAATTGAGATTTATCGACCAGTAACGCCTGGACAGAATGTCTCACAAAAGGGGGAAGATGTTAAGAAAGGTGAAAAAGTTTTAAGCAGGGGAACGGTTCTTCAGCCTCAGGATATCGCGATACTTGCAGCCATCGGAAAAGTTAATGTGAAAGTTGTGCGTAAACCAAGAGTTGCCATATTATCTACTGGAAACGAGCTTGTCGAACCAAAACATGAAGTCGCCATTGGCAAAACCGTAGACTCAAATCGCTTCTTCCTCCTTGCCGCTGTAAAGGACGCGGGCGGAGAACCTCTAGACTTAGGCATCGCAAAGGACGATGCAACCGAAATAAAATCCCGAATATCTAATGGGCTGGCAACAGCGGACTTGGTGTTAGTGAGCGGCGGCACATCCGTAGGCGAAAGAGACCTCGCGCCCGAAGCAGTTAACTCCCTCGGAAAACCGGGCGTAGTGGTTCATGGGGTAGCCATGAGACCTGGAAAGCCAACAGCGCTCGCAGCAGTCAACGGCAAACCGGTAATTCTTTTACCTGGATATCCCGTGGCAACAATGATGGCTTTCAACACTTTCGTCAAGCCACTCATATCAAAGATGCTCGGCACGCCAGTAGGAAAGCCTCCGGGACATGTTGTTAAGGCTGTAATGGCTAGGAGAGTGCCATCAAGTCCTGGAGTGAGGGATTTTGTAAGGGTTATCGTTAAAAAGGCGGATAATGGTTATGTCGCAGACCTTGTTAGGACAAGAGGCGCAGGGATTATATCATCCATGGTTAAAGCTAACGGTTTGGTGATAATCCCAGAAGAAAAGGAAGGGATTGAGGAAGGCGAAGAAGTGGAAGTTATTCTCTTAAGAACGTTAGAGGAGTGAAAATGAAAAGAAAAATTTTTAGAAAGCTTGTTTCCGTTGAAGAGGCAAAAAGAATACTTTACGCGCAGTTCACACCCA
The DNA here is from genome assembly GCA_049700435.1 of Candidatus Bathyarchaeales archaeon. Lineage (GTDB taxonomy): Archaea > Thermoproteota > Bathyarchaeia > Bathyarchaeales > Bathycorpusculaceae > JAVZLH01. The sequence goes on along the minus strand of JBNAVK010000002.1, from coordinate 27,861 downwards.
AGCCCGTGGGCACAGAAACCATACCTTTGACTCAAGCTTACGGGAGAGTTTTAGTCGAGGACATACAAGCACAAATTGATGTGCCGCCTTTTGACAGAGCATCAATGGACGGGTTTGCAGTGCATGCAGAAGACACTTTTGGGGCAGAAGAAGAAAAACCCGTAACGCTAGAAATCGTGGGCAAAGTTGGCGCCGGAGAAAAACCAGAATTCGATGTGGAAAAAGGACAAGCTGTTGAAATTTCAACTGGCGCACCCGTACCTAAAGGCGCAAACGCCGTTGTCATGGTGGAGCACACTTGGCAAGACGGAAAAACATTAAGGGTTTTCAAACCAGTTTCGCCGGGAGAGAACATAATGGCTAGCGGATCAGACATTATGGCTGGAGAACTTATCCTGAGAAAAGGAACTGTTTTAACTCCTAGAGAAATTGGCGTTCTAGCCTCTATTGGCGTGACTGAGGTTAAAGTTTTCAGAAGACCAACGGTTGCCATAATCTCAACCGGAAACGAGATTGTTCAGCCCGGCGAGCCTTTGGAATATGGAAAAATCTACGATATTAACGCTTACTCAGTTTACGCCTCTGTAATCGAGAACGGGGGTCAGCCGGTTTTCCTAGGCGTAGTAAAAGATGAAGCGGAATTAATAACTCGAAAACTTAGGGAGGGACTTCAAAAGGCAGATATGGTTATAACTTCTGGAGGCACATCCGCCGGAGTAGGCGACCTCTTATACCAAATAATAAACAACTTGGGAAAGCCGGGAATTCTTGTTCACGGAGTTTCAGTTAAACCAGGAAAGCCTCTTATCATAGCCATTGTGGACGGAAAGCCTCTGTTCGGGCTTCCAGGTTACCCGACCTCTGCTTTAACGATATTTCAAATTTTTGTCGCGCCTGTTTTGCGGGAAATGGCTGGGTTGAAACCTCAGTTGGAGAGAGAGGTTATCTACGCCAAGACTGCTGAAAAAATTTATCTTCAGGAAGGAAGAAGGGAGTATTTGCCAGTAAATGTTATTTTAGGAGAGGCTGGCGGGTACACTGCTTATCCGATTCTCAGCGGGTCTGGGGCAATAACAACATTAGCTGAGGCTGATGGGTTTATAGAGATTCCAGAAAACAGAACATTTCTTGAGATTGGCGAACTTGTTCGGGTTAAGCTTTTCAGTTCAGAGTTGAAGCCAGCGGACATCATGATTATTGGAAGCCACTGCGTTGGAATAGACATACTTTTGGAGCTACTGCGAAGAGAATACCCAAACATTACCTCAAAAGTTATCAATGTTGGCTCTTCAGGAGGGTTGGCAGCCGTAAGGCGGGGCGAGGCAGACATCGCTGGTGTGCACTTGTTAGATGAGGAGACAGCAGAATACAACATACCATTCCTCAAAAGGTATGGCGTTGATGAAAAGGCAGTTTTAGTGAGAGGTTACAACCGCCAGCAAGGTTTAATAGTCGCAAAAGGAAACCCGAAAGGCATAACGACATTGCAAGACATAACCAGAAGCGATGTCTCCTTCATAAACAGAAATCCTGGTTCCGGAACCAGAATACTGTTGGACATGAACCTCAAAAAGATAGCGAAAGAAAGAAAAGTTAGCTTCAAGGAGATTAATGCAAAAATCAAGGGATATCAGTTTGAGGCAAAGTCCCACACATCAGTTGCTTTAGCTGTTTTGCAGGGTAAAGCAGATGTTGGTTTAGGGATAAAGGCGGTTGCTGACCGATATGGATTAGATTTTATACCTATTGCAGATGAGAAATATGATTTTGTTATCCAAAAAAATCGCTTACAAAAACAGCCCATACAGGCTTTTCTAGCGATATTGAGGTCTGAAAAATTCAAGGAAGAGTTGAAAAAACGCGCTCCGGGCTTAGTTCCAACAGAGGAAACTGGAAAAGTTATTCATCCCTTTTAGAATGCTAAATTTCGTTGCTATCGCGTTTGCTGAAGTATACTACGTCACGGTTTTCCACATAACCGCATTTTCTGAACAACTCTTTGGATTCTGTGTTGTCTTCTTCTATTAGGGCGCAAAAAATTTGAATACCTCGTTTTCTCAAAGTTTTTTCAGCCTCGACGATTAAGGCTTTTGCGATTCCACGATGTCGATAATCTGGGTCGACGGCTAAGCGATTAATCCAGCCCTTTCGCATATCGCAACTAACTATGACCGAGCCGACAAGGTTATCGCCCTCGAAGGCGCCTAGGAAAAACTCTGGGTTAGCCTGCATCTGCTTTTCTATTGCTTTTTTGCTGTCTCTTCCCCTAGGTTTGAATGGCAATTTAGCTTTCAGCCAAAGCCTTGTCAGTTCTTCATAATCGCTTGCCGTGAGCCTTTTAATCTGCATATAAGGGGCACTTTCATTTTAGGCTTCTTTTTCAATCTCTTTTACACAGTCTATTATTATGTCCAGCGCTGCATCAACAAGCTGTCTCGTGATGTTAAGTGGTGGCGCTATTCTTACTGTAGAAGCCCCACAGGTTATCACGACCACGCCGCGCTTCCAAGAACGTATTATAATTTCGTTTGCCTTTTTAGCTGCAGGTTTTTTGCTTTCCTTGTCCTCAACTATTTCGATGCCTATCATTAAGCCCTTCCCTCTAACATCGCCGACAATTTCGCTTTCTTCCTTCAACTCTTCAAGTCTCTTAAGGATGTAAGCGCCCTGTTTAGTTGCATTTTCAAGAAGCTTATCTTCCTTAATGACGTCGATAACGGTGTTTGCTGCAGCGCATGATAAGGGGTTTCCGCCAAATGTGCTCGCGTGGGAACCCCCAACCCAATCCATTATTTTTGCTTTGGCAATAGTTGCACCCAATGGTAACCCAGAGGCTAAAGCCTTTGCACTGCACAAAATGTCTGGTTCAACATTCCAGTGTTCAATCGCAAACCATTTTCCCGTTCGCCCCATACCCGCTTGCACTTCGTCGTCAACGAGCAGAAAACCATGTTTGTCAGCCAGTTTCTTTATTCGCTGGAAATATTCTGGTGGTGGAACAACGTATCCGCCTTCGCCTTGAATTGGCTCGAAAAATAACGCTGCAACGTCTTCTGGGGGCGCATATCTTTGCAGAACAAATTCGTCGATGAAGTCAACACACCAGTAGTGGCAATCGGGGTAAGTTAATTTGAAGGGGCAACGATAACAATAAGCATATGGAACGTGAATTACGCCTGGCATCAACGGGAAGAAATAGCGCCTTTGAGCTGGCTTGCTCGCGGTAAGAGACAATGCCCCAATAGTCCGTCCATGAAAGGCATTAATAAAGCTGATAAACAGCTGTTTGCGGGTGTGCCACTTCGCGAGCTTAATTGCCGCCTCAACGGCTTCAGCTCCACTGTTGCTGAAGAAAACCTTTTTCTCCACTTTTCCAGGGGTTATTCCCACAAGTTTTTCAGCGAGGTCAACAACTTCGCGATAGTAAAAGTCGGTGTTTGAGTAATGCAAAAAGCGGTCGCACTGGTTTTTTATGGCCGCAATCACCTTTGGATGGTTATGACCAACATTTAGACACGCTAGTCCGGAATTAAAGTCTATGTATTCGTTTCCATCAACATCCCTCACAATGCACCCGCTTCCCGACTCAACTACAAGCGGATAAAATCTTATGTAAGAAGGGGAAATCAAACTCTCGTCCCTTTTGACAAGTTCTCTCGCCTTCGGTCCTGGTGGGGTAACCACGATTTTTGGGTATACGCTCATTTTGTATCACCTAATGGGGTTAAGGATTATCAAGAAACCGTTTTATATATACTTAGATCTCATTTCCCACGGAAAAACTTCAATAATCAAAGATAAACCACTTAACGCCGACTTGCGAATAAAGTTGTGAGAGTGGCGCTATGGTCTTGTTAAGGTTATCTCAATTGCTGAAACATTCGCTTTTTGTCCTTCGCCTCTGGTGACTTCCTCTGTGCAGATGCTGATTCCTTGCAGTTGCAGGTCTTTTAGAAAAGCTCTTCTTAAAAGTTCAACTGTGTCAACGGCTCTGCTGATTGCCCGCCCCCTTGCTTTGACAACAACCTTTTTTGCCCCAGAATTGAAGAATGTTAGGCAGGCAACTACGTAGTTCATCACTGGCTTTTTGCCGACAAGCACTGTTGTTTCGTTGGCGGGAGTTTTCTGCGCGTTTTTGGCTGGTCTTTCCTTTTTCTGTTTCTCTTCTGTCATGTTCTACCTCCTTTTCCTTTGATTAAACAACAGATAGGCACTGCTAAGCAGACTATATCATCTGTTTTTAGCTTCTTATATTTTTCCGTGCAGTGCCTAATCAGACGCACTTCTTGCCACTAGTTTGAAGCAAGCTTTCGATACGTTTCCCAGTCTTCATCCAGCCACTGCTGAATCTGCCCAATATCTTCCTTGGTTAAGCCCCTAAATCTACCTTGCAGCGCAAAGTAATCTTCAACAGGTTTACGCTTTGCCTTATCAAGCAGTCGGTCGCTTGGAGGATTAAGCCTAAACTTTCCGTACTCAATCTCGTAAAGAGCCCACAAGCCAGTCTGCACAGCAAGCCGCCCAACTTCAACTGTTTTGCTTGGGTCATAACGCCAACCAGTTGGACAAGGCGCCAATATGTGGATGTACTTTGTTCCTCTTATTTCCTTGGCTTTCCTCAGCTTGTTAACCAAATCTGTGGGGTATGATGGGCACGCGGTTGCAACATATGGTATTTTATGGGCTGCCATAATTAGGGGCATGTTCTTTTTGCGTTCCTTTTTACCTAATGGCGTGGTTGTCGTCCAAGCACCATATGGCGTCGCTCCGCTTCTCTGCATCCCAGTGTTCCCGTAGGCTTCATTATCATAACATACGTAGATGAAGTCTGTTTCCCTCTCAGCCGCCCCGGACAAAGCTTGGATGCCGATGTCAACTGTTCCGCCGTCTCCAGCCCACCCAACAACAGTTATATCATGCATTTCCCTTTTACGCAGTGCAGCAACTATTCCAGAAGCAGCCGCAGCAGTAGACTCAAACAGTATATTTTGAAGGGGAACAGCAACTGAGGTGTAGGGATATGGCCCTTGAATGACTGTCGTGCAACATGCTGGCACAACTAAAACAATTTTGTTCCCTAAGGCCTTGAAAAGTAATCTTAAGGCAATGGATGGACCGCAACCAGCGCATGCTGCGTGTCCCTTAAGCAAGTATTCATCTCTAGGAAGCTCTTTTACTGTCACCATTTTCCTCACCTTCTCAAATCAACCCATGAAGTTTCTTTTTCTACCTTTCCCGCATGCATCCACTTTGCTGATTTTCTAGCGATTTTTTCAATGGTTTCAAAAGTTACGTCTCTACCGCCTAAACCAGCGATAAAACTTGCGAACAACGGACGGCTTTCCTTAGAGAAAAGTGAGGCTTTGGTCTCTGCGGCGAGGAAGCCCTCAGCTCCGAAGGATATGTGACGGTCAATTGTTACAAGCATTTGTGCGTGCTCGGCAAGTTTTCTTATTTCTTCGGCTGGAAATGGGCGGAAAACCCGGATTCTCGCTAGTCCAGCTTTCAATCCCTCTTTCCGCATTTTGTCCACAGCCATTTTTGCGTCGCCAGCCATAGTTCCAATAGTAACGAGCAGCAAGTCGGCGTCTTCACACTTGTACTTTTCAACCAAGCCTCCATACTCAAAGCCAAAACGGCTACCATATTCCTTGTCAATCTTTGGGATAAGCACCTTCGCTTTTTCCATGGCTTCTTGAATCATACAGCGAAACTCCATGTAATACTCGGGAGAAACAAGGTTTGCATGAGACAAGGGACGGTTAACGTCTAAAATCCACCCGGACTTGTAGGGAGGCAGAAAATCGTCAATCTCCCTCTGATCTGGAATTTTCACAGGAGAATATGTATGCGAAAGAATGAAGCCCTCAAGGCAAACCATGGCTGGCAGAAAAACTTTTTCATCTTCACAAAGCTTGTAGGCTTGAATTATTGTGTCAAACACTTCTTGGTTGTCAGCGCAGTAAAACTGAATCCACCCCGTGTCTCTTTGGGAAAGGGAGTCGCTGAGGTCTGGCCATATGCTCCATGGCGCTCCCATTGCTCTGTTGACGACAGCCATCACTATTGGCAAGCGCGAGCCAGAAGCCCAATGTAAGGCTTCGTGCATAAGAGCCAAACCGTGGGCTGAAGTTGCAGTGAAGGTTCTAACTCCTGCCGCTGCGGCACCTATGCAAGCGACCATGGCGCTATGCTCGGATTCCACGCAAATGTATTCAGCGTCCAACTCGCCGTCTTCAATGAAATCAGCTATTTTTTCAACAATTGTTGTTTGAGGCGTTATGGGGTAGGCTGCAATAACCTTAACTCTAGCTGCCTTTGCAGCGTATCCAGCTATGTGATTTGCTGTATCAACAAGAGTCTGCGCCATTACTCTTCCTCCCGTTTCATTATTATCGCCTTAACTGGGCATTCGTTGGCACAAATTCCGCAGCCCTTGCAGTAGTCATAATCTATTTTGGGCGAGTCGTCTTGCTGGCGTTCTATAGCCGCGTCAGGGCAATAAACCCAACAAAGCGTGCATTTTGTACATTTGGAGTAATCAATTTCTGGTCGGAAGGTTCTCCAAAAACCCGTTTTACCCATGCTGCCGTATGTTGGAGTTGAAAGAGGCGTCAACGGCGTTTCCTTTCTAGATTTTTGGGTTACATTCGCCGAGATTACCATCCCTTTACCATCCTTTCATAAGCCAGTTCAGCTGCCCTCGCGTTTTTCTCGCCAGCACTTCCAGTCCAAGTTTCTTTTATGGCTTTTAAAACGCTTTCCAACTTAATTTCTCCAGTTACCTTAGCAAAAGCTCCCAAAATTGATGTGCTGACAATTGGCGCGCCTGCAACAACGAGGTTTAATTCAAGCGCTATCCCGGTTGCGTCAACTGTGGCAACTCTGCAACCTTTTAGATCTATCTCCGCTGGCTTCTTTGTGGTGTTTATCAAAATTATTCCATCCTTCTTTAAACCCTCAGTAACATCAACGACCTTGTAGATAACTGGGTCAAGAACTATCACGTAATCTGGATGATAGATTTGGCTGTGCACAAAAATAGGCTTGTCACTTATCCTCGCGAAGGCTTTGACTGGTGCTCCTCGGCGTTCAGCTCCAAAGTACGGAAAAGCTTGAACCCACTTGCCCTCAATAAAAGCAGCGTGCGCCAAAATCTGCGCGGCGGTTACGCTTCCTTGTCCACCGCGACCGTGTATTCGGATTTCTCTGAGCACCATTTTCACTTCCATTAGAAGTAGAAAGTTGAGTAGCTCAACCTTTATTAGTGTTGACTTAAAATACCGCTAAAATTAACATAAAAAGAAAGCCGCCGAAAGCAAAAATCGGGACACTCATCCTTTTCGCTTTTTTAAAAGACTTATCCAGCATCAGAACCAATGACTCAAGTTTTGATTTTCCAATAACCTTTACATTTTCAACAGTTATGAAGCCACTTCCAGTCCTACACTCTTCTAAATTTTCCACAGCTAAAAGAGACGCCTCTTTAATGTAACCAATTAATTTTTCATGGTCCATTACTTCGCCTACTGGATTGTATCCGCGACCCTTTAACACAATAGCACTTACAGCATGCGTGTCCGTTGTTAAGATTTCTCCTTCATCAAAACCAATAGAGTGAAGCGCTAACAGAATTTTTTCCCGAAGCCCCGACTGCATGTTGTTACCATCAATAACAACGTAAACTGTCTTTGTTCCTTCAACTTCTGTTACGATTGCTGTTATGCCACCTGGACCCATACCGTCTTTTAGGCTGAACTCGTTAGGAATTACTGTTGCAGCCCCAACTTTGACGGGTGAACGCTTTAAAGAAACCGCCTTTTCCAAACATTTTGCACCAACATCCTCTAATCTGCCTAAAGCCTCCTGCATATTCACTGCACCATCAATACTGTTGTGGGCGTTAACAACAACGCATGAAAGACCATGTTTTTCAGCTTCTTGGCGCATGAACTGTCCCAGTTCTTGCGGTAAGTCTTCTGTGGTTTTTGGCGCAAGGGTAAAAGAGAGGAGCGCTGTTTTGCCGAAAATTTGACAGCACGCAGTTGCAAAGCCGTCGCTAACCTTAACGAAAGGTGTTGCTTCCACTTCTTTTGTCTTAAAACTCGCAGACTCCACAACTTCGCGGATTATCTTTTGGTTCTGAGGTTGCGAAGCCAAATCAAGCTCGTGCCCAAGCAAACCTAGGGGAACGCACGCAACACCACCAAAGTTTTTTTCGAATGCATCCTTCAACATGGATGGGAGAAGACTGCTGCCAATGTTTTTGAAAGGACCTGGGTGAACCATGGGGACTATTATGGCGGCTTTAGGTTTTGAAGAATCAAATTTTATTATGGATACGCTTATGTCTTGCTCTTCGCTTAGCCTTTCAAGTAAGTTTTCAAAAGGGGCATTCAAATCCGCCACCCAATTCAGTAGAAAGGCCTTGAAAAAAGTTATTGAAGGAACATCTAACATTTGCTTGCCTACGCTGTTTATCAGAGAAAGGAACACGTAAACTATAGACGCACTGATTATTGGTGACAGGACGAGAAACGGTAAAACCCAAAAAACTGTGATGCAGCCACCATCCATCCACAACACCACGAACGGAACAATACAAAGGTATGGAGAAAGAAGAGAGACGACGAGGCGCTGTGTATAACCAGCTGGCAAAGTTGCGTTTACAACTATCAAACGGAAAATTAAGACGACATAAAACCCGAAAAAGCAGAGTTTAATCAGCCACAACTGTGCACCAAACACGGAACCACAGAAAACACCAACTACAATAAAAATTAGCCAGAAAAACCAGCAAAAAAGGGAAACTGCAACGGTTCTTCTAAAGTCATAAATAGGATTTCGCCGCAGGAGAATTTTTGCGGTGAAATAATCCGTTATTAAGCTAATGGAAAAAAGGGAAACTCCCAAAATCAAGCCATTAACAAACCCTTCAATTCGATTAAAAAGCGCAACCGTTGAAAGCAATCCAATGCTTACACATAACAACGCAAGAAGAATAACCGCCTTTCTAAGCGAAGGAAGCAAAAACAGCGAGGAATAGTGTTTAACTGCTTTCTCTATAGACGATTCTAAATCTGACTTGCCAGTGGAAGCCATGTTTACCATCCTGAATGCGGATTCTAAGAGGAAGTAGGCATATTAAAAAATGTCGCAACCCTCCGTGAAAAGATTACCTATGGAGGTTAAAACATGTCCAAAATAAATTGTATTGCGGGCTGAGCGTGAATTTTAAATGAAAAAGTCAAAAACAACTAGGAAAACACCTATGCAATTACCATTTGCGTTGATAGAGGTATGCAGAACAGCGAAGGGTAACTGTTTTATTTACCAACTTCCAATTAGATGTTTTGCGAAACTTAATGCCAGAGCAAGAGATACCTCTAACCATATTCCACATGCTTGAGAAGAATTATGGAAAAAAGATACGTGTGATTCTGGAACCTTCTTATGGCTTTGAGGGGACGCTCGCAGCCATAACACGTGAACCAGCGGGAATATGGCTCTCAGACGCCGAGTTAATTACTTTGCGGGCAACAATCGCTCAGCCTGTACCGCAGGTTGTAAGCAGAGAAGAAAGAAGCGAAATTTTCATTCACCTCAACTCTGTACAACGCATAGAAGTTTTGCATACGCCACGCCGCTAAAATCATCCAAAGAATAGCTTGGCTAGGGCGCATACAACAATTAGTGCTATTGATAAACCAACAAGAATCTCAGGTCTGACTTTGACGCCTTCCGTTTCCTCTTCAAAGAACCTCAGTAAGCCAGCGCTTGCCGCGGGCATCGGCGCCGACTCCTTTTTCCTCTTCTTACTCATTTTCCAGCCTCTTCCATGGTTGGTAGCGGTAAATTTATAATTGTTTCCTTCATTATTAATGTTGCGCCATTTCAAATACTTTTTATTCTGGAGCAAAGGATAATGTGTGGCAAAAGGTGCCCTTGTTATGGCAACTCCTCGAGAAGAATATAACCATGTACTGAGCCTTTTGGAGCAACATCACAAATGGTTCCGTGAGAGCATTCCCCTCATAGCAAGCGAGAACATCCCAAGCCCAGCGGTTCGCGAAGCCCTAACAACAGATTTCGGAAATCGCTATGCTGAAGGTTGGCCTGGGGAACGCGTTTACGCTGGTTGTCGCTACATAGACCAAGTTGAGTTCAAATGCATTGAATTAATGAAAAAACTGTTCTCCGCAGAATTTGTCGATGTCAGACCAATTTCAGGAGTTGTGGCAAACCTAGTTGTCTACACGGCCTTCACAGAGCCAGGCGACACCATGATGGCACTGTCAATTCCATGCGGAGGTCACATCACAATGGGCAAAAAGGAGCTCGGCGGCACAGCAGGGGCTGTTCACGGCTTAGCTGTTGAATATCTACCCTTAGACTATAAGGAACTAAACATAGATGTGGATAAGGCGAAACAGCGAATTGAGAAACTTGCGGCAGAGGGGAGATCACCAAAACTTGTCATGTTCGGCGCCAGCGTCTTCCCATTTCCACATCCAATCAAGGAATTAGCAGACACTGTACGGTCAGTTGGCGGCACAGTTGGGTATGACGCGGCCCACGTGGCAGGGTTGATTGCTGGAAAACAGTTTCAAGACCCTCTTAGAGAAGGCGCAGATGTTGTAAGCATGAGCACCCACAAAACATTCTTTGGTCCTCAGCACGGCGGGGTTCTGTCATGGGATAAATACGCAGACAAGATAAAGCGCGCCACTTTCCCTGGAATGGTGAGTAATCATCATTTGCATGCTGTGGCTGGTGTTACAATTGCATGTGCTGAAATGCTCGAGTTTGGAAGGGAATACGCAAGTCAGGTGGTGAAGAACGCTAAGGCTTTGGCGCAAGCCCTTTACGAGAGAGGCTTTAACGTTTTGGCAGAGCATAAGGGCTTCACTCAATCACATGTGATTTTGATAGATATAACAAAGCAGGGCGACGGCGGAACGATTGAAGAGACTTTGGAAAAAGCGAACATAATAATTAACAGAAACCTACTGCCATGGGACATTAAAGAAGGGAGACATTTCCAACACCCAGGCGGAATAAGGTTAGGTGTTTCAGAGGTTACAAGGCTTGGAATGAAAGAGTCTGAAATGGCGGAAATAGCTGAGTTAATAAAGCGTGTGGTAATAGACAGAGAACCACCAGAAAAAGTGAAAGTGGACGTGGCAGAATTTAGAAGAGACTACCAGAAAGTTCATTATTGTTTTGAAAACGCAACTGAAGCGTACGAATACATAAAGATTCGTTAAAAACAGTTGAGACTTCAGTGACGATTTTGTGTGAAGTATGGACTATTGGACACAGCAACCATCCGAAGGACAAGTTCTTAGAGTTGCTAAATGAGCATGGAATTCAAGTTCTTGTCGACGTCCGCAGTTTTCCAACGTCAAAAGTTGAACACTTTAAAAAGGAGCAGATGGAAAGGTGGCTTCCAGAACACGGCATAAAATACGTTTGGTTGGGGAAAGAGCTTGGGGGCTATCGAAGGGGCGGATATAAGGCGCACATGCGAACAAAAATGTTCAGGGAAGGAATCCAGAAGTTGCTGGCAACAGCCGCTCAAAAGAGAACTTGCATAATGTGCATGGAGCCAAACCCAAAATACTGTCATAGACGGTTCATCTCTGCACATTTGGAAAGGAAAGGCGTCAAAGTAATCCACATAACCGCAAAAGGACAGAAAAACCTAGCCCAATTCCAATGTTAAAGCCTTAATGAGGTACGCGCATATTATTTAAGAAATGGAGGAACATCATGCATATACGTGAGTTTCAGGAGTTGATGCGACGCTTATACTTTCGTAGGGATTCTGAGCGGGGCTTAGCTAAAACCTATAATTGGCTTGTAGAGGAGGTGGAAGAGTTGAAGGAAGCACTGGAAACAGCAGATAAAAAAGCTATAGAAAACGAGTTTGCAGACGTCATCGCGTGGCTGGCTTCACTTGCAAACATCGCTAACATAGACCTAGAGAAAGCTGCCCTCAACAAGTATGATAATAAATGTCCAAAGTGTGGGCGGATGCCTTGCCAATGCACTTTCTAGGCTAAGTTAATCAGACGCTTCTGCCCTAAACCAGTAAGCCCCCAAACGTAGGGTCGACGCCCTTTTCTCTCAATCATCCCCTCCATTTCTAAAAGCCTTAAATGATGAATAACAACATTATACTGCAGCTTAGCTTCTTTGGAGACAGTTTTAGCGTCACTTGAACCCTTCTCTAAAACATTAAGTATTTGGGTTCTAGCCCTTAATCCAAGCTTAACATTTCTAATTTTTGTTAGGTACGCGTTGGGGTGGTAGACTTCTCTGATGGAGCTTCACCAAGAATAGATTCGCCGTTTACATAGAAAAGTTTTCTTTTAGGCAAAATCGGTTAGGCTGATTTGCTTCGGTTTTTTCCCCTCAAACAAGGCGTTAATTTCCTCTTTCATTAATGAAATCCTCTGCGCATAATACCGCGGCAAACCATACTTTTCAACCAGTCGTTGGGCTGCCTCCAAATACTTTTCGATGCCGCCACGGTAAACAGTCAAAGTTAGTTGCCCGCCGCACGACGGACATTTTCCGCGAAGAGGCAAACGGCGAAAACGTTTGTTACACGCTTTACACCTAAAACCTTGAGTGGAGTAAGCCCGCAAATTGCCAGCAATATCTCTAATGAAATGCGTCGTCAAGACCTTAAGCGCAACCCTCTTCGCGTCGACAGCCTCTATTTTCTCAGCCAACTCCAACTGGCTGTTAAGCTTATCAACCATCGTTGTAAGCCGCTTGTACACGCTTTCAGGATTCCCCATGTTAATGTTTGTGACTGGCGTTGTAAACTTAAAACCCTCGAACTGCGCTTCGGTGCCGAGTCTGCACTCGATAAGGTCTATGAGGGGACTTACGTGTTTTGCTTCAGTGTTTTCCCAAGTTTTCTCGTAAAACTCGAGGGGGTAGGCATCTGCAACATCAAAGTCATGTGCTTGCCTCTGCACTTCCATAGTGTTGACGATGGGAATCAAGAGCAGCGGAGCATCCATTATTCCGCCTATTTGCGCGGGCAAATACTCCAATGAAAAGTTAAGCAAAGTGTCCAAAGCAAGCATTAACGCATCTTCATCGCCATCGCAATCTCTGCGTTTAGCTGAATGCCAAACTGGATGGGCGTAACAGACGTTTAGGCTGGTGAAGCCAATAACCCGCCCCAAAATACCGACTGATGTATGAGGAGCTAAGCCAAAAACAAGATGCCCCACAAGATCCTCTGGTTTCTTAACGTTGTAATATGGAGTGAGCCCATAAACCTTGGTTAAAAGGTCATCCATGAAGCTTGCAACATGGATAAAATATTCCGCGCACTTCACGGGGATAATAACGTCTTGAAGCTTTAACTCACATATCTGATCTGGGCTAGTTAGCGGTGCGCCATAAACATCATAGACATATCCAAGTTCCCTCAGTTTCTCAATGGACACTCCAATTTCAGAAGGCTTAAAATGGGTTAAAGGGGCATTTGTCGCGTCAAAGCGAATTGTGCCGTCCTTATAAACAGATAAATCATATTTAGCGCGGAGAACACCCTTCTCAATAATCTCCGGAGTCTTTGTCTCATTTGTTAACCCACGAACACCCTTCAAAACCTTGGGAATAGAAACACCCAAACGAGCGCAAGCCGCCTCCAGCAGCTCCTTAAAGTTAACAACTTGCTTTTGGTACGGTTTCGCTGGCACTTTACAAACTGGGCATTTATCCTCCTTCAAATTTCTTCCACATATGGGACAAACCTTCTCAATGAAAGTTTCAGAGCCGCAAGCGGGACATCTTATGCCAAAAGTAAATGTCTTGCACGCTGGGCATTTACGCTTAACAACCTCCACAAACGCCGGTTCTCCCTTCGCAGCCTCTGCAATATCTCTCTGGGCGCCCCCAGCCAAACCAACAGGGAAAAGAACATGAACAAGGGGTTTCATCTCACGCCTCTTTGCTTTTTCCGGCCTTCCCATCCGCGCGCCAACAAGTGTAGGAGCCTTATCCCTAATTTGTACACCAGAAAGTAAACTAAGAGCTTCCAGAACCGATTTTGCCGCTAAAATGTCCACATCTCGTGTAGCTCCATAACCAACGGAAAAGGCAAAGGCATGAGCATCCTCGTTTTCGATAACTATCTTCCCATCCAAAATTTTATGCGGCAAACAAATAGCCTCCAAAGCATGTTTGATCTTTGCGTCCATCTCTCCAGAAATTTTACAAACGGCACCATCATCACAATTAACTACAGAAGTGGAAAGCCATTTCCTTAGAAGGGCAAGTTCCTCAAGTGAAGCGAGGTTCGACCAGAAAAATGTGAAAGCCGGATGAAGAGGAACTCCCACCGCAAGCGATAAGGCTATGGCCTCTATAACGTTTGGCTTGTTGATAAACGGATTTTCCAAGAAGCTCTTCATCTTCTTCACCAAAATTTTTGCAGCCACCGCAGCCTTTTCGAGGCTTCCGCCAAATCTTTCAGCCACAGCCCTTTTCAAGTCTTCAGCCCACCACTCTTCAACATACCCAGAGGGCACGAGAACCTTGCTGTTATAAAGAAAATCCCCAAAACTAATCAGAATGTCTCCCAAAAAAAGTATTTTCTCAATTTCATCCTTTATCCTAGAATAGTTTTCGGCAGAGACACGAATAACAGAACCATCCTTCAGCTTAACAACTGGCGGTTCCAAAGCGTCAACTGGAACCGCAATACCGCCCTTGCCGGGAAGCTCCAAGCGCAGTTGTGTCCCAGCCGCCAAAAAGCCACCGAGCACTTGCATGCTTGCCGGATGCATCCCAACCGCAGCTAAGCCCGTGTTTCTCGCCCTACCATACCTTAATCTGAAACCCCCACGGGCAGATGGAAAAGAGAATATTGGGCGTCCAGCGATTACATCATCCATAAAGCCTCCGGATTTTTTCTCAGACTTCTTTTGAAACTCCCTCAACCAATCCCACCCTTGAAAACCGAGCTTTTCTATTATAGCCCAAACTTTCGGAGCACGCCCAATAATGCCATCATTAACAACACGAAGGGCACCGCCCCTCAAACGGTTGGTTTCAACTCGTGGAAGATTCCGAAAGGCAGAAACTTCTATGGGGTCAGACTCCGTGCCCGTAACTTCCACGGGCAACCATTGAAGAGCCCTCCGCAATTCCTCATCAGAAACATGATATTGAAAACGGCTCACGGAACGCTCATAAAGCCTCACTTCCTCAATAAAACGTGAAATTTCATCATCCAAAGGCTTGTAACGGTCCAACCCAAGAAGGCGCCGCACGAAATCTCCCACAACAAGTGTCAACGCCTGATCTGTTCCACCCGCAGACCTTATTGGACCCGCAAAGTAAATGGCGAGATAGCGAGTTCGATCACGGTTAGTTTTAATTTTAACTTTTGCAACTCCTTGTATCGGTGCTGCCGTTAGCCCTTCAGTAAAAATTGCAAGAGCAGTCCGTATTGCTTGTTCCGCTGCCTCCTCCGGCTCCATATGACCGAATTTTCCATAAATTATTTCCTCAACTATTTTAAAGGCTAGTTCTTCGCGAGAGAGTTTCTTGCTTAGTTCTCTGATGCTTTCAGCTACGCCTTTTGGGCCCACAAGGCCTTCTACAAGGTCGGCTAGATCCTTTGCAATTTTGCATTCTGGCCTTGGCGCAGGATCAAGCCCTTTTTCCCTTGCTTTCTCGCTTATGGCATATAATCGTTTGAGTTCGCTTTCTAACGCCGCTATGTATTGGCGGTATGTTTCACTCATTGGACCGTTCAAGCTTTATCTCCTAAACTTGATGTACACCATCCTTTATTTTGGCTTTCTAACAAGAACACGTCAAAAAGCTTTAAACCTAAGCCTCTTATCGCAAGGCAAATTTCACAGAAAGAAGACAACTCAAAGTCGGCTATGTCTTATGCCGCCGACAATTTCAGAAACTTTCTCTCTAACCCCTGAATTTTCAACAATGTTGCCTGTAACAATGATGTTTGCCCCGGCGGACGCCGCAGCCAACGCTTGCTCCCTAGTTCTAATGCCTCCTCCAACTATTAGGGGAACATCAATGTATTGTTTAACAGTACTAATCATGCCTGGAGGAACAGGCCTTTTCGCGCCTGACCCCGCCTCCAAGTATATAAATCGCATGCCTAAATACTGTCCCGCTAGGGCATGGGCTGCCGCAAGTTCTGGCTTATTATATGGTATGGGAACAGCTTTACCAACAACGCCGGCTGTGCCACCGTCGCCCACAATTATGTACCCGAGAGGGATCGGTTCCAAACAGTACCTTTTAATTAGGGGGGCTCCTAACACTTGGGCTCCCATCAAGAAGTATGGATCAACAGAGTTTAGTAGAGACATAAACCATATTGCGTCGGCATGGCGGGTTATGCCAGTCACGTTGTTTGGGAAGAGAATCACTGGGAGTTTGACAACCCCCTTCACGGCTTTGACCACTTTATCTAAATGAGCAGATGAAACAAATGTCGAGCCTCCTATCATTATGGCCGATGTCCCGCTTTCCTTTGCCTTTTTTGCAATTGTTGAGGCTTGCGGAGGCGTAACCTCTTCAGGGTCTATGAGAGTGATGTGGATAGCGCCATCAGCCTCTATCTTTTCGAGTAAATACTTTTCAATGGGACCGACCATAAATTCAGCCTCGTTAAGCTACTTTAACCATAAAGCCGGAGAATCTTCTCTCATACACGCTTTGGTAAATGCCTTTTGCTGGTCTACGAGATTCTCCCGTTTTCCGCCTCATA
Source organism: Candidatus Bathyarchaeales archaeon (assembly GCA_049700435.1). GTDB lineage: Archaea > Thermoproteota > Bathyarchaeia > Bathyarchaeales > Bathycorpusculaceae > JAVZLH01. The sequence continues at coordinate 11,084 of JBNAVK010000002.1, read as the reverse complement.
TAAAGGCCTTCTATCCTTTTAAAATACAACCTTTCAGTATTTATATTTGTCTTTAAATATTTGCCTTATACCATGAAAAGTTGGGATTACGTTGAAGTTGACTCCTTCCGTTCTAGATTTGGACTGTTCTGAAGTCGCGGGGAAAATTGAGCGTTTCATTAAGGATTATGTGGAAAAGTCTGGGGCAAACGGCATAGTACTAGGTATATCAGGAGGAGTAGACAGCAGCACAGCCGCGGCGCTTTCCGCTTTGGCGATAGGGGGAGACAAAGTTTTAGGGCTTATACTTCCGGAAGAGGAAACGCGTGACGAGAGGGACATTAAACACGCACAACGTTTGGCAAAAAAGTTTGGGTTTAAAACCCAGACTTGTGACATAACAACAGTTTTACAGGCATTCTACAATTCTATACCTATTTTCGACCCAGCGGAGAAAGTTTGTAAGGGCAACATAAAGGCTAGGACACGGATGATTTATGTTTACTACTACGCTAATAAGCTTAACATGCTTGTTTGTGGAAGCTCAGATAAGTCAGAAGCCATGATGGGATACTTCACAAAATGGGGAGATGTAGCAGCAGACATCTGGCCGATAATTGACTTGTTCAAGACGCAGGTCCGAAAACTTGCCCAGCACATAGGCGTCCCAAAAGAGATTGCAGCAAAACCGCCCTCGCCAGCATTGTGGCCCGGGCAACTCGCTGAAAGCGAGTTGGGTATAAAATATGAACAGCTTGACCTCATCCTTTATGGGTTTGAACATTTTATGGAAACAGAGGAAATAGCGCAGCAGTTGGGGATTGAAAAAGATTTGGTGGAGAGAGTAAAGCGAAGGTGGCTTTCTACAGAGCATAAAAGGCAAACGCTATTAACAGTTAAGCTTGGATATAGAACCGTTGGAATGGATTTCAGGCTTCCACGCGATTTAATGTAAACTGTTTGGTGGAAGATTAAATATGGAAAGGAAGGTCAAGGTTGCCTTAGCACAGATAAGCTGCAAGAGAGGAAACAAGAAAGAAAACATAAGGAAAATGGAAGGATATGTCATAAAGGCTAAAGAACAAGATGCGCGCCTCGTGATTTTTCCGGAACTTTCACTAACGGGCTATGTCGTTCGAGACCAAATTTACGAGTTAGCGGAAACAATACCGGGACCTTCAACCAAGGCTATAGAAAACATTGCAAAGAAACATGAAACGCATATAATTTTCGGTATGCCAGAATTAAGCGAGAAAACCCAAGCCGTGATTTACAACACCGCAGTTCTTGTCGGGCCAGAAGGTTTTATTGGGAAATACCGGAAGATGTACCTCCCAACACACAGCGTCTTTGAAGAAAAAAGGTATTTCCGCCCTGGATACCAAACAGCGATGTTCGAAACAGAAATTGGAAGAATAGGGTTGATAATCTGTTACGACATCTTCTTTCCAGAGATATGTCGCCTAACTCGCCTTAAAGGAGCCCAGCTAATTGTTTGCATTTCAGCCTCGCCAGCGGTTCGCAAGACCTTTTTTGAAACTTTGACAGCGGCAAGAGCTATGGAAAACGCCGTTTTTCTAGCCTATGTTAATCTAGTAGGTATAGAAAACGGCCTACAGTTTTGGGGAGGAAGTAGACTCATAGGCCCGCAGGGAAAACTTATAGCATGCGCAAAATATGATGAGGAAGAAATTATCACATGTGAAGTTGACTACGCAGACATAAAACCGGTTGAAACTTTCGTCCCAACCTTGAAAGACCTGCGACCTGAACTTTTCGATGAACTAAAAGAGCACGCCGAAAACCTTTAACAAAGCGCGTGTTTAGGGTCACCCAAAACCTGCCTAAAATCACAGCAGAATCACGCTTGTGGCGTCACCCTACACAGGAGTTTTCTACATCGAGTTATCACGCGTGACTTTTCCGTGACAAGTGACGTCACAGCATTCAAAGGGGATTAAATCCTTTTTCTCCAGCAACAGTGCACAATAGGAGATGCCTCAAAGTGAGCGCTCCACGTACTTGGCATCATCACTTCAACCAACGACGACCGATAAGGCGTTTTGGTTCTGTCAACTCTGGCAACACCACTTTTCTAGGCGAGATGCGCTTTTCACTGCACTTGCGTATTCCAAAGTGAAATCGTTGTTAACTTCGAGACATGATGCTTAGATAAAAAAAGAGGTTGGCCAGCGTACTAAATCGGTGATGTTAAGTAATTATTTGCCCAAATTAAAAAAGCGGCATATTCCATAAATCTTTATGGTTTTTAGCCGTTTTCTACTGGAAAATTCAAGTATGTGAGCAGGTCCATTAGTCTTCGATAGCCTTAAATGTGTAGGCGGTATACAAAATTGTATCCATTTGCATGCGCGTGCGGTGAAAAACTTTGAAGCTAAAAGAAACCATTCAACCTTTAATAATGGGCTCATTAAATGACCCCGTTGCTAAAATTCTCGCCAAAAACAGCCACTTAACAAAAACACAGCTAGAAACACTACTAATTGACATTTTGTCCGAAAATGCTGCTGGAAAACCGCTAAAATACGATGAAAAAGCCAGATTACGCCTAACAAAGGCTAAAATAAGCCGCGGGGCCTTCAATAGGACTTTAAAACAAGCTAAACAAAACGTTGTAAAAGCGATATACACAGTGCTTCTTTTAGGGTACTTGGGAGTCTTCGAAACCGCAACTTTAGATCCCTACCTCGAGATAGGTAACAAATTACGCGATTATGTAGAAGCATGCAAAAGTATGCCAAACAAAACTGAACAGCTAAAAATCATTGAAATTCTCCGAGAAGAGCTTGAAATTCAGCTGAAAAAGCTTGCAGAGTCATCGGAGAATGACTTGTGACGTCACAAATCACAGCATCTTCTTAAAACACGAGACAAAAATACACGGCGACACTAAATAAAGCATTCAAAAAGGACCAAGAATCATAAAGAACCCGAAAATGCCTCAGATAAGATAAAAAGAAATTTTCTTCAATTATTGTTGCTTAATTCTTTTGTGATGTGTGATGTCATGAATCCTTGAGACCGTAATTCTTAAATTATAAATGCATGATATTGTGATTTGTGATGTAACATGTTTGAGTCACAAGCTATCACGTATGAATCACGTGGGGATTAGAGCATGGTAGATTTTTTGCTGGTCCTCATCGGTGTTCTACTTGCCGCAACTGTTGGTGCTGCTGTTGAGTATTATCGCCAAATTCGTAGGGTTCACAGAGAATATGACAAAGCAAAAGAGGTTGTTGAAGATGTCATTTTGAGCTTTAATAGGCAACTTAGGCGTGAAGGCGAAAAGCTTGAAACTTTAGCGTTTAAAGTTGAGGCTCTTTCTTCAAAGAGCGAAAGGGCATTAAGCAAGGCTGAGGAAGTCGAGGGAAAAGTGCACCTTTTAGAAGAGAAAGTTGGACCCATTGCAAAAGTTGGAACAGAAGTGTTAACGAAAGTTGATGATGTGGACAAGAAAGTGCGTGATATGATTGCGTCACACGAAAACTTAGTTGCAAAAGTTTCAACTATAGAGGAACAGTTGCGCCAGTTTTCAGAGACCCCAGAGATCAAGGCTGAAGCAGTAATTCCAATAAAGAAGGAAAAAGCCTTGGCTCCTTTGACCGAAACAGAGGTGGCTGTGTTAAAGATGTTGGCTCTTGAGGGCCCTAAGACAGCTCCTGAGATTAAGGAGAGAGTTAAGCTTAGTAGGGAGCATACTGCGAGATTAATGAAGAAGCTTTATGAAGATGGCTACTTGGAGAGGGACACCAAAAAGATTCCGTTTAAGTACAGCGTTAAAAAGGAAATGGAGGATATCTTGAAGAAGGCAGAAAGCGAGGCCGCATAATTACTACAGCTTGACTAAGGGATTTTATGTTTCGAAATAACCTGCGGAAGGTTAGGAGCAAGCCTATACTTTAACTTGTTGGAGGCCCCAGCCTTCAAAAGATACCCTTTATTGGCCATCCTTGCCAGGTATGTGGCTACGGTGCTTAAACTTATAGGTTCTTTAAACTCTTGCTCGTAGGCTAATTGGACATCCCTTGAAGAGAACCAAATAGCTGGAAAGTTCTTTTGAACACAAACACGAACCTTTTCACACTTTGGAATACCATTGTTAGCTACGTCTGCGACAACGCTTGGGTTGCCCTCGCTGGCTGGTATTCCACCAAGCAATTCCACAAGATCTAATAGGCGTAGGGCTTTATCTCTGGTTACTTGTCCTTCAAAAACTATCGTATACCGATTCCCTTCACTATCGAACAGCTCAACGCGCATCTTTCTCGCTGGCATTCCTCAGAGTGCACCATCACATCCTGGTTGTCACAAATTTACAGTTAACAAGTTATAGCTATTGCGGTGAAAAAAAATTATTAAAAAGGCTATTTCTTTGGAGGAAAAGCAGAAAGCTGGAAAAATATGGTCTTTTATGGTTTGCGGGCTTCACAAAATTTTTCTGTAAGCAAAAAGGGAATCGGATGGATTTCAGCCCTTGTTTCCAGTAGAAATGAAGGGGTGTCTTTTTTGCAGTAAAGAGACATAAAAAAGTAAAATGTTGGCGTAAAAGGGTTAAAAAAGAAGCATTCTTGAGTTAATTTCACAATGGTTTCACATTTTGTGAAGTTTAGGTGGTTGTGTAAGAGTAGTGTTGGGAATGTTTGGTTTTTGGGAGTTATTTGTAGAACATAAAAAGAGCAGGGAAGGGAAAAGGAAGTTTCGTTTTAAGATGAAGAAGGTCACCCCTTTGTTTCCTCTGGAAAGGCTAGAATCCTTCTGTTAACATACGTTATGCGTTTTAAAACAATTATCAAATTTTTTTAATAAGAACAATTATTATAGTTCCACGGGTGTTTACCTTTCAGAGTATTTTTCCCTTTTTGATTAAAGAAAACAGCATCTTCTAATAGTTGCTTTCAGAGTTTCCAATGGAAATTCTGGGGTGCCCTTTCATCCTCTCCAAGCAAATTTGTTTCTCTTTAGGAATATAGTGCTAAAAATTTAGTTTTCTATATGGCATAGTTTATCTTATTCACAAGAAAAAGAGGTGCTGCCTTTGGAGAGATTGAGGGAGTTTCATTTGGACAGCAACGACATATTAATCAACGTATTTCGGAAGTTTGTTAATAATTCAAAGATTTTCAAAGATAGAGAAGTCTTACGTCATGATTACCTTCCAGATAAATTGCCACATAGAGAAGAGCAGATAAGGTTACTTGGCGAAATGGTTGCCCCCGTCCTCAAAGATGCGAGGTGCTCCAACATCTTCATTTATGGAAAGACAGGCACAGGGAAGACCGCTGTTACCAAATATGTGCTTGGATATCTAGAGGCAGCTGCCAAAGAATACAATGCCCCTGTCAAATTCTGTTATGTAAACTGCCGCATGGTCGGCTCCGAATATCGCGTATTTGCAAGTTTGTGCCAAAGCATAGGGCTTCAAATACCATTTACCGGCCTTTCTGTAGGAGAAGTTTTTGACCGATTCAGGAAAAGACTAGACGCGGAGAAGATGATGCTAATCGTAGCGTTAGATGAAGTGGATTCACTTGTAAAAATTAGGGGAGATGAACTCCTCTATGAGCTGACAAGAGTAAATGAAACGCTTCGTAAGAGCAAGATCTCTCTGATAGGCATCTCAAACGACATCCGCTTCAAAGAATTTCTAGATCCCCGAGTTTTAAGTTCGCTCAGCGAGGAAGAAATGGTCTTTAGACCTTATGATGCAAGTGAGCTTCGCAATATTCTTCTTGAACGGGCTAAATTGGCATTTTATGAAGGCGCGCTGTCAGAAGGAGCTCTGAGCATTTGTGCTGCTTTGGCGGCAGCGGAGCATGGTGACGCGAGGCGTGCTCTGGATTTACTGCGTGTTGCCGGCGAGATTGCTGAACGGAACGGAGCAAACGTTGTATCTGAAGACCATGTTAGGGAAGCCGAGAAACATATTGAACAGAACAGGGTTGTTGAAGCTCTCAAAAATCTAACGTTGCACTCCAAATTGGTGCTTTTTAGCGTTTATCACCTGAATAAGGTGAATGTTAATAGCGCTGTCACTGGGGAAATTTACGAAATATATTCTGAACTTTGCGGCGAAGTGGGTGTTGCTCCGCTGACCCAGCGTCGGTTAGGAACTTTGGTGAATGAGCTTGATTCGATGGGATTGTTAAATGCTAAAGTTGTGAGTATGGGGAGGTATGGGCGCACAAAAAAGATTAGGCTGGAAATACCACGTACTCTTGTCAGAGAAGTTTTCAAGGATGACGGTAGGCTTGAAAGATTGGTTGAATATGAGCCAAAATGCCTTTCGAAAAATGCCCGTTGTGGGGGTTGAAGACGGCAGTTTCCAGAAAGGCATAACTAGAAAAGCCATTTTGGCAGCAGTTTTGCTTAAAGGAGTTGAAATTGAGGGCGTTAAAATCGCGAGGGTAACTGTTGATGGTCTGGATGCGACGGAAAAACTCGTCGAAATGTTGGCTGGATGGAACTTCATGGCGGTTCTGCTTGCTGGAGTATCCTTCGCTGGGTTTAACCTAATTGACCCCACAGCCATTTATGAGAAATTTCAGAAACCGATTATCATTGTATCACGAAAAAAGCCCAACAACAAGGCAGTCAAACAAGCCCTCCAGAAACACTTTAAGGACTGGAAAGCGCGCTGGCGAATCTTTGAAAAACTAGGAAATGCACACCGCATCGTTGTCGCTGGCGAAACGCCGATTTATATCGAGACCATAAACCTCGATTTTAAAGTGGCTGAAAATCTTTTACAAACTTTATCCATAAAAAGCAGAATTCCAGAACCGTTACGAGTTGCAAGATTGGTGGCGCGTGGGCTATCTTAATCGAAGGATACAACCATAAGTTCTAGAGTTTGTAAGTTAACTACTGGAACTTTTCCCGGAGTTGGGGTAAGCCCCATCCTTTTCATGTATTCAGTCTGTTCCTGCCAGCAGCCTGAATTAACAATTAATGCTCCGCGATAATTTGTGTGACCAAGTATGTGCACATGTCCTGCATGAAAAACGTCTGGAACACGTTCAATCACTAAGAAGTCCTTGTTTTCCGGCGATAACATTGTTTTCCCACCGTATATTGGCGCTAAATGGCGGCTCTGCAGCAGCAGTTTCATGGCTTGCTCAGGGGTGTCCACTTTTGGAATTGTGTGAAGGATATCGTCTAGGCTTCGCCCGTGATATAGCAAAATTTCTACGCCGTGAAGGTTGAGCATGCAAGGATTTCCAAAGGAGTGGACTTTTCTTGTTTCTTGAAGGGTTTTGAGAAAATCGTTCGATATTGCTGGTTGAGGCAAGGCTTTCCTTGGCGCATCATGGTTTCCAGGTATCACCACTACCTCTATGTAGTCTGGTATCTCCTTCATGTACTCGGATGCGAGCATGTACTGCTTGTGAATGTCCTTAACAGCCAACTCCTTTATTTGGTTTGGATAAACCCCTATTCCATCAACAATATCTCCGGCAATCAACACATATTTGACATGGCTTGCTATTTCCCTCATTTTTTCGTTTCCATAATTGCCGTTAAGCCACGACACAAAACGGTCAAACATAATCTTCTGAAATTTTGTGCTACCAACATGCATGTCGGAAGTTAAAACGGCGTAAACTGGCAATGACGCCTTATGTTGTTGTCTCTGGCTTATGTCAGGCAAAATTATGTCTTCCACTATGAGGAGGTCGCTTCTTGTCTTTGCTACGGCTAAACAGACCACTTGGTCAAGTAAAAGGGACCGTGCTTTTTCCAAAAGTTCCTGTGAGGCGTTTTGCGGCACAAGTGCGATGGTGCTTGCTTGCGGGTCCTCTACCGTTAATATTATTCTTTGTTTTGATTCCCTCTTATCCGTAATCATGCAAACTATTTTCAACCTTGTGTTAGCTGGCGACTTTAAAGCGTCCATAATTGAAGCAGCAGCTTTAGCATCAATTCTCTGCCTCAGCAACTTTTCCATACGCTTAAACCGGTCGCGGAAATACTTCAAATAATCTTCAATAGCTCCCTCCGAACCTATCTCAGTGCTTGGGTCTTCGATTACACTAATTTTTGCTTCAACATCCCTTGCATACGGATGGAAAGCCTTTTTTCCCTCAGTTATCTGCAGTTCGGGAAGTTGTTGGGAGACTTCTTTTTCGGAGACCAGTTTCCTTTCAGGCTCTTCAAAACTCTTCATCAATGATTCCAAAAAGTTTCTGTCAATAAAGAACGCTTTTTCTTTTTGATTTTCCATTTTCTCCAAAGCTTTGTTCACAATTTTCAGCGGGTCTTCTGTTACAGCAGCGGTCTTGAGGAATTCAAAGGCTTCTTTATCTAGCTGGTACCCTGCGGCAATCGTTGTTTCTACAGCTTTCTGAAGCTTTTCCATCGCGCTCAAATTTTTAACGCCTTCCAACCGCACTTTTTTGGGACAGTTATATAGCCCTCTTCCACATCCCCTATGGATTCCGTTTTATTTTTTATGTAGAGGTAACCCGTTAATGCCGCAGTGACTGCGTCAATTTCATGCGCTGTTAAGGGACGGGCTTCTATATCTCCTTTCAACCCCATGCTTTTTAGGATTTCTTGTATAGCCTCTAAATCTTTTGTGGGGATGTTTAAGGCTTTTCTCGTTGAAGTTGGATGCACCTCTATTGTTTTGTATCCCCATTTTGCTATTAACTTGTTTAGTTTCATTGCCCGCAGCGTTAACATTTTCATTGGAGGAAGGTTTGGCGGAAAAACTCTATATCCCCTCTTTATCATTTCCTTATCCGCCTTTCTTAAAAGACCCGCCTTTGGTAGGCTAAAAGGGGCGTCGATGGCAACTAACGCTGGGTGGTTTCTAATTATAGACTCTAGAATTTCGTCATCAGTGTATATCCGCCCTGTTTTCACGATTCTGTTCAGCAGCAAAGCCCAACCAGTAGGATTTTCTGATTTCCCAGCCAAATCTATACCAATTATACCTTTCTCATTCAATTTCAATATGCGCGCCTAGATTTATATACAAGATTTTTATTTATAGGTGTTAATATTCCAACTTCGAATATTCACGTGGTGATCGAATGGACGAACTACGTAAAGTCCAACGCACCCCAACGGGGACATTCTTTGTATGCCTACCTAGAGAGTGGGCGGACCGCCACGGTTTGCAAAAGGGCTCTGTTGTGGCTCTCAGTGAAGCCAGCGATGGCAAGCTTCTCATAGACCCCCAATACAATGTTGAGCCTACGCCTCGCATTGTTAGCATTAAGCCCAGCCCATATTTAAGTCGTGAAATTTTGGGAAAATACCTTCTTGGCTTTGACATAATTCGTGTTGAGGCTAAGGAGCGCATAAGCCTTGAAGTGCGCGACACTGTTAAGAAGGCTGCTAACCAGCTAATTGGCTTGGAAATCGTTGAGGAAGACTACTCTGGTATTGTGCTGCAGTGTCTGCTTGAACCGGCGAGTTTTCCGCCTGATAAGATTTTACGTAGAAATTATGCAATCGTTGCCAGTATGCACCGTGATGTTGCAAACTCCTTCGTTGACGGAGATGTTCACCTAGCACAGAATGTCATTGCACGAGACGATGAAAGTAATAGGCTTTATTTTCTTCTTGTTCGCATTTTGCGCACTATCATCCAAAATCCAAGTTTAAGCGAAAAATTAGGCGTAAGCCCCATAGATTGTTTAGATTACCGTTTAGCAGCAAGCCTAGTGGAGGCTATTGGCGATGAATGCGTGAGGATAGCGCTAAAAACTATTGCGTTGAAGGGCTTAAAACCGCCCGAGGAAATAAGGAAGCTGCTTGTTGATTTTCATATGGCTTGCTTTGAGGCGCATGAAACCGCCATTAAAGCTTTCTTCAACGGCGACATAGCCACAGCAGAGAGCGTGCGGGAAATGCGGGGGAAAATGGAGAAAGCCTTCGTTAATATAGAAAAAGTTGTCAAAGCCCAGTCAATTGATGTTGTGCCGCAAATTCTAGCAGGGGCTTCCTTTCTGAGGCAAATTTATGAACACAGCGTGGACATAGCGGATTTGGCTGGACCGAAAAGGGGTTAGCCCCAACTTTTCCTGCATGTCCATTTCATCACTTATTTTAAATGTCGGAAAACACTAAAGCTTTTTAGGAGGTTGACCTTGCACCGAATAAACTCCGCGAAAAAACAGTATCACATTGCCTGCGCAAAAGGTGACTTAGCCGAATACTTGCTTGTTCCAGGAGATCCTGGCAGGGTTATAAAGATTACGCGCTTCTGGGATTCTGCGAAGGAAGTTTCTTGCCGCCGAGAGTTCCGCAGCTTTACGGGCGCGTATAAAGGGATTCCTATTTCGGCTTTGTCAAGCGGTATTGGTCCTGCTTGCATGGCTATTGTCGTCAATGAGGCTGCGCGCGTAGGTGTGCACACTTTTATCCGTGTTGGGAGTAGCGGCGCGATACAGGAGGGCATAGAATGCGGTGACATAGTTATATCTGCGGCTGCTGTGCGCCTTGACTGTACCAGCAACTGTTACATCATGCCAGAATACCCTGCAGTAGCCCACCCTGAGGTTTTGTTGGCTTTGGTTGAAGCTGCTGAAAGGCTGGGCATAAACAACTATCATGTGGGCATAACAGCCACAACAGCCGATTTCTATGCTGGACAAAGTCGACCATCAAAGACGCGTCAAACAGAGGATTTGCTTCCGGTTTTGCAGAAGGCTGGCGTGCTTAACTTTGAGATGGAAACTGCAACTCTTTTTACGCTGGCAAGTTTGTATGGGCTGCGGGCTGGCTCCGTCTGCGCAGTTTACGCTAACCGATGCCATGACAAGTTTGAAGAGGGCGCGGGTGAAGAAAACGCCATAAAGGTCACAAATGAAGCTGTAAGGATATTGCATGAGTGGGATAGGCTAAAGAAAGAAAAAAATAAACAACTGTTCTTCCCCTCCCTACTACAACCTTAGCTCCTATCCCCTCCTATGCCGGGGTGGCGGAGTGGTTAACGCGCTGGCCTCGAGATCAACACTTAAACGGAGCCAGACAAGTAAGCCAGTGGGCCTTCGGGCTCGCAAGGGTTCGAATCCCTTCCCCGGCGCCAACACTACTACATTTCGCTTATTAATGTAGCGACTGCAAAATGT
>JBNAVK010000001.1:0-91219 GCA_049700435.1 Candidatus Bathyarchaeales archaeon | reverse complement strand
TGGCTTGAATCCTGCAACAGCCAAAGCTACGCCAACAGTTCCCTTTCTGAGCGGAGCTAAACCGCTGTCAATTATTAAAACCGCAACAATTTTGTCTGTTTTGCGCTTGATTTCTTCCCTAATACTTTTAGCGACTTCTCTAGCGTTTTTAGGCCACAGAGAAACATAACCGATAGGGGCGTTTTTGTTGTCTATTCCAGCGTTGGCTGTTAAAACTCCGTTTTTGAGGGTTAAAACAGCCTTTTCAACTCCTCCGTAGATTTTTTCCGCTTCCTGCAATATTAGCTCTGCAAGTTCTTGTTGAAGCGAAAACTTTTCGGCAAGTTCCTTCGCCTTTTCTGAAGGCTTAACCTCGCTTAGTTTAACGAGGCTTCCTTCTGCATAAGCCACGATTTTTGATGTCAAGACCAAGATGTCATTGTTTTCGAGCGGAATGTTTTGTTCCTTTAACGCTTCAAGAATGATGTCGACAAGGTTATCGCCAACTTTCACAAGTCTTGTTTTAATGGCATATAGCTTCATGGCTGTTTATCCTCCATGGATTACTGGAACAAAAACCACTTCATCCCCGTCTCTAACAACGGTTTCTAAACCTTTTAAAACGCTGATTTCCTTTCCATTAACAAGTATTAGCGCATTTGGCCTTGGGTCTTCAAGTTCTGGGTCGATTAGGGCGCGTTTTAGTTTAGGCTCTTTCTCAATAATCTCTTTCACTAATTCACTTAGCGACATTTCTTTCTCGACTTTTATGATAAGCCTCTCTTTGCCCGAGATACCTCGTAAAGCTCCAATGAACTTCACCGTTACACTCATCGCCCTTTTCACCATCAGTCTGTCATACAACAACTATTACTGTGATGTCGTTGACGTTTGTTCCCGTTGGTCCAGTAAAAATGAGGTCGCCTAATTCCTCGAAGAACTTGTAGGAGTTGTTTTCAGCCAAAAACTCTTCTGGAGTTAATCCCGCTTTGACCGCCCTAGCCAAAGTTTTTCCGTCAACTATCGCTCCAGCAGCGTCTGTCGGCCCATCAATGCCGTCGGTGCTCAACGAAGCGACAACAACGCCGTCCATTCCATCAAGTTTTAGAGCGGCTGCCAACGCCAGTTCTTGGTTTCTTCCGCCAACTCCTTTTCCAGTAACGGTTACTGTTGTTTCCCCGCCCGCCACTATCCCAGCTGGCTTTTGAACGGGATTTCCGTATACGAAAGTTTCATGGGCTATTGCGGCAAGCAATGTTCCAATGTGTCTGGCTTCTCCCTCCATAGTCGTTGTCAGCAGAAGCGTGTTTAATCCATCCCTTTTCAGTTTTTGGCACGCTGCTAAGCTTGCAGACCTGTTATTTCCAACAACTACATTGAAGACTTTTTTGAAAGCTTCATCTGAGGCCTTCGGAGTTTCTGGGATTTCCCCCTTTTCGCCGTCCAGCAGAACCTTTTTGATGGATTCTGGAGCTTTGTCCCATAAGCCATAATTCTTCAGAATTTTTATGGCGTCGCTGAATGTTGTCGAGTCTGGAACTGTTGGTCCAGAAGCGATGAAATCCAGCGGGTCGCCCACAACATCTGAGAGGATTAGGTTTAGTATTGTTGCTGGGTAAGCCTTTTTTGCAAGCCAGCCGCCCTTAAAACCTGAAATGTGCTTTCTAACAGTGTTTATCTCCTTTATTGTCGCTCCACACTTGAGTAAGGCATTTGTGATTTCCCTTTTATCGTTTAATGAGATTTCGCCTCGGGGCAAGGGCATAAGGCTTGAGCCTCCGCCTGAAATTAGACATATGATTAGGTCGTTTTCCTCTGCTTTTTCAGCTATTTCAAGCATACGCCGTGTTCCTTCCACTCCTGCCTCGTCTGGAACTGGATGGCTTGCGCCGTGAATTTCTATGATTTCGGTTTTGTGTTTGCTGCCATGGGGGACGTTGACGATTCCAGCCGTTATATGTCTTGCCAAAACGTTTTCCAAGGCTTCGGCCATTGCGCCGCTGGCTTTTCCGCCACCTATAACGTAAATGTTCTTGAACTTTTTTAAATCAAACTCATGCCCGTTAACATGAAGTTTCGAGTTTTTAAGCAGAACTCTTGATTTTATTATCTGTTTGGGGTCAGCCGTCTTTAAGGCGTTTTCAAAACTTTTTAGGGCTATGGCTCTAGCTTTTCGGTTAAGGCTAGTTTCACCATTTTCTACGAGCTTTTCTTTGTTCTTTATGGTTATCATTGGGATACCCAAACTGATGCGTAACTGTAATAAGTTAATGCTAATAAAGAATTTCGCAATACGTTGTCGGAGGAGTCGTATGGCAAAACCGAAAGTCTATGTCACGCGGGAGCTTCCAGAAAGAGGCTTAAAAATAATAAAGGAACATTTTGACGCTGAAGTTTGGAAAGAGTATGCGCCGCCACCAAAGAAGGTCATAATTGAGAAGGCTAGGAACGTTGACGCTCTTGCAACGCTTCTATCTGACAAAATCGACGCTGAGGTTTTCGACGCTGCGCCGAACTTGAAGATTGTTGCGCAGATGGCTGTGGGCTTCGATAACATTGATGTGCAAGAGGCAACCAAAAGAGGCGTTTACGTGACAAACACCCCAGAAGTTTTAACAGACACAACAGCCGACTTCGCATGGGCTTTACTGATGGCTGTCGCAAGGCGTGTAGTTGAAGCGGATAAATACGTGCGCACTGGTCAATGGAAGGTCGGTTGGCATCCAAGCATGTTGCTTGGCAGAGATGTCCACGGCGCAACAATTGGCATAGTTGGCGCTGGGAGGATTGGCTATGCAGTGGCGAAGAGGGCAAGTGGTTTCAACATGAAAATCTTGTATTACGATGTTATCCCAAGACCCGAAATGGAGAAGGAGCTAGGCGCCAAACGTGTTGACTTGGACACGCTTCTAAGGGAAGCAGACTTCGTCAGCATTCATGTTCCATTAATGAAGGAAACGCATCACTTGATAAACGCGGAAAAGCTCAAGCTAATGAAGAAAACAGCCTACCTCATAAACAACGCGCGGGGTCCAGTTGTTGACGAAAAAGCCCTTTACGAAGCTTTAAAGGAAGGACGGATAGCTGGCGCTGGGCTAGACGTTTTCGAGCAGGAGCCAACACCAGTTGATAACCCCCTTCTGAAGCTTGACAATGTTGTTGTCGCACCGCACATCTCCAGTGCAAGTTACGAAACAAGGTCAAGGATGGCTGAAATGGTTGCAGAAAACCTTGTCGCGTTCTTTGAAGGGCGAAAGCCGCCGAACCTTGTAAATCCAGAAGTAATGAAAGTTCGACCATTACCACGCCCATAAAAATTTTACACTAAATTTGCTATAACAGTTAAATATGCCAAAAGTTGTCTATAATTGAACTTTCCGATAGGTGGTCTCATTGGGCGACATCTTCGCAAAAAGAATGCGTGTCCTTGGAACAGAAACAGCCTTTGAAGTCCTTGCAAAAGCCAAGGCGCTTGAAAAACAAGGGAAAAATATTATACACTTGGAAATCGGCGAACCAGATTTTGACACGCCTAAAAACATCAAAGACGCAGCTGTAAAAGCCCTCTACGCCGGGTACACCCACTACGTCCCAGCCGCGGGGATTCCAGAGCTCAGAGAAGCAATCGCAGAATACATTTCAAAGACCAGAAAGATAGATGTTGACCCCGAAGAGGTTGTGGTTACCCCGGGCGCAAAACCAATAATGTTTTTCGCCATACTCGCATTGGTAAACCCCGGCGACGAAGTTATGTATCCGAACCCTGGCTTCCCAATATATGAATCCCTAATAAACTTTGTCGACGCCAAACCAGTTCCTATACCGCTTAAAGAAGAAGACGACTTCAGAATGGACCCAGAATACGTCAAGAAAAAAATAACAAAGAAAACTAAACTGATTATTTTGAACTCTCCTGAAAACCCCACTGGAGGCGTTTTAACCAAAGAAGACATAAAAGTTGTTGCAGACTGCATCGCGAAAAGAGACGATGTCTTCGTGCTTTCAGACGAAGTTTACAGCAGAATAATCTATGAAGGCGAACACGAAAGCATATCGTCGCTTCCAGGAATGAAAGACAAGACCATAATTTTAGACGGTTTTTCAAAAACCTACGCCATGACTGGTTGGAGACTTGGCTACGGCGTGATGCGCAAAGACCTAGCCCAAAAAATGGCTCAACTCATGGTAAATTCCAACTCATGCACATGCACCTTCACACAGATGGCTGGCGTAGAAGCTCTGAAGGGACCGCAGAAAGAAGTGGACAAAATGGTCGCAGAATTCAGAAAGAGGCGAGAGGTCATAGTTGACGGCTTAAACAAGATTAAGGGCATAACATGCAAGAAACCGCATGGAGCCTTCTACGTTTTCCCCAACATAACTGGAACAGGGATGGACTGCCGCAAACTAGGAGACTACCTGCTTAATGAGGCGGGCGTAGCCGTCCTGCCAGGGACATCTTTTGGGCAATATGGCGAGGGCTATCTGCGCATATCCTTTGCAAACTCTGTTGAAAACATCAAGAAGGCTTTAGAGCGAATAGACGAAGCTCTCCAAAAACTGTAAATTTTCTCTCTCTTTAACTTTCTGTTTTTTCCCCAGTCAATGTTTCGACTATATCTGAGGCTATTTGCACCAAATTATCAGCTTGCTTCATCATTTTTTCTCCATCTATTTCTTCCAACTGCGCTAGTTGCTGCACCATTTCCTCGATTTCCAATAAAAACCTTAAAATAGGGTCTGTTATGGCTTGTCCCCGCGCTTTTTCGTAGGCTTCTCTTATGGCGATTTCTATGAAGGCTGGTTCTCCGAGGCTGTAGTAGATGGCGTTTCGTGCTTTTCTAATGGCTTCTATAACTAGGCTTGGAGCCATGTAGGGCATTCTTCTTGCAGCTTCAAGCTCCGACTTTGCCTCACGCAAATATCTGAGCGCCCAACCTCTTCTATAGTTGTCCATCATTGCCATAGCCTCTCTAATGCTCTTAACAAAATATTAAATGGTTTAATAAAGTTACTCACCTTCTTGCGTTGCCTCGCCTGAAAACGCTGCCTGCGCTCCGGCGAATACATGTGTGATGTATCCCGCTATTTGGTTTCTAACTTTCGGGGTTGCGCCTTGCACAAGCTTGTCAACCATACGCTTATTGTTTTCGAAATCTTTGGAAAATCTGTCGGGAAAGCGCCTAATAAGCTCCTTAGCTACTCGCTTGATTTGCTCTGTCCGCACATTTCCCAAGCTCGCACGCCCACTAACCTCATCTAGTTAAAGATGCAATGATGCATACCTTCAATAAAAAGGTTAATTTAACTTTACCCCAAAAAATTCCTCAAAATTTTTATTTATTCGTTCTGAAACGTCAATTTCACTCATTTTTTTGACTTCAGCTATGGCTTTAACAACCGTCGGAATAAAAGCTGGCGTTGTCATTTTTCCGTCAAAAGGCTTTTTCCAATAACGCACTGGCCCATCGGTCTCCGTTAACAAGTTTTCCAACGGTATTCTCCTAACAACTTCACGTATGCCGTTAGAGTAGGCTACGGGCGGGCCTTCGGTGATGTAATAGCCGTTTTCCACAACTTTGGACAAGGCGCTTATTGGGTTGCTGAACCAGTGGAGCAAAACCTTCTTAACATTGTAGGATGGTAGCATTTCAACGATTTGCGCCGTAGTGCCCCTCGAGTGTATTATGGCTGGCAAATCAAGTTTCTCAGCTAACCTTAACATTTCGTTGAAAACCATAATCTGCTTATCCCAGACATCTGTGTACTTGTAATCCAAACCAACTTCGCCTATGGCTATAACAGATTTATTCTGTTTCTGCTCCAAAATCAACTTCAAGGTTTTTTGAAGTTCACTTTCCTCTAAGACTCTAACGTTCCATGGGTGAATGCCCAAAGCGGCGTAAACCGTTCCCTTGAACCGCTCAGCGAGCTTTAAACTGCCCATACATGTTTCAAAGTTCATGGAGTTCGAAACCAAAGCAACAACGTTAAATTTTTTTGCTTCTGCCATTAAATCGTCAATTTTATCCATGTATTCCCCGTCGGATAAGTGTATGTGAGCGTCGATGAACTTCATGTTCGCATCACTTATGAACATAAAACACAATCTTACATGCTTTTATAATTTCCCTCCCAAGTCAGCGTGGTTTTCAATGCAATTTTGGAATGAGAGAAAATAAGGAAATTTTAACAATAAACGTTAAATATTGCTTTAAATAGAAAAAAGGGCTACGGAGGAATCTTTATGGCTGATTTAGAGTTAGCTGTTGCTCCTATGCATAGAATCTGTAAAAAGGCGGGAGCCGACAGGGTAAGCGAAGCAGCGGCAAAGGAATTGGCTAAGGCGTTGGAAGAAGTTGGCGTGAAAATCGCAAAGGAAGCTTTAGATTTTGCGATGCACGCTGGAAGAAAAACGATAAAGGCTGAAGATATTGAGATTGCTGCGAAAAAGGTTATGGGCAAATAGCCTCTTTCTAGTTTCCCTCCTTTTTTGAATTACCTAATTTTCTTTGAAGAATCCCAGAGATACTGGAAGTAGTCTCTTGCGAACTTTACCAAGCCAGCATGATTACTCCAAATGACAAGACTAGGTTTTTCCTCTCCGAGAAAAAGCATAGCCTCCTTTTCGTCCACGATAATGCCTCCACCGAACATTTGGTCCCTAATTCGTAATTCGCCGGCGCTGGCAAACGCGTCTAAGTCGCTCCAACTATAGGGTTCGCCAGCCACCATTAACTTTACGTCTACACGAGCTTTCTGTAAGCTTTCCAGGAAAATCGGGGCTGTGGCTACAAAGCTCTTTACGAACTGCGGTAAGGCTATCATTATTTCTTTTCTGGCTTTTCCGAAAACCTCTTCTAATTTGGCTATTACTCTTTGTTGACCGTGAAGTATCAGTATTTCTGGGTGTTCAACAAGCTCACGTTTTTCGTATAAGGGTTGAAGTTCGTTGGTAACATGCTTTTCCCAGCTTTTGTACTGTTCTTCCAGCATATTCTTCGCAGTGGTTAGAGCCTCAAGTGGAGGGGTTGGATAATATTTGCTTGGTCGACCTTTCATGCTTTTTATCCAGCCCTTGCTTTTAAGCAAGTTTAACACAGCGTAAACCTTTGAGTATGGCACTTTGGCTTTTTTGCTAATTTCCACAGCGGTCATTTGTCCACTTTCCAACAGAGCAGCGTAAGCTTCGATTTCATAATTGCCTAAGCCTATTTCGCGTAGAGTTCGCCTTGTTTCTTCGCTTAGTGTCAATTATGAATCACCTTAATCACCTTATGAAAAGTGTGGAAACCTTATTATACCCTACCACTCGACTTTTGAAAATATAACCAATAAAAGCGTGACCAAACATGCAAATCATCAAAGAAACAAAAAGCCTATGCCCCGAATGCCTAAAAGTTTTAAACGCCACAATCTTTGAGGACGACAACAAAGTTTACATAAAAAAGGAATGTCCAGAACACGGCTTTTTCCAAGAGCTTTACTGGTCTGATTATGAACAGTACTTGCGAGCTGAAAAGTTCAGATACGACGGCGACGGCATGGGCAATCCGCGAACAAAAACCGTTAACGACTGCCCATACGATTGCGGAATATGTCCCCAACACAAATCGCATACGGCACTAGCCATAATTGACATCACAAACAGGTGCAACCTCAAATGTCCAGTCTGCTTCGCAAACGCCGCCGCAGCAGGATACGTGTACGAGCCGACAAAAGAAGAAATTGTGGGGATGCTGGAGAACCTTCGCAAAAACGAACCCGTGCCCGCGACAGCCCTCCAGTTTTCTGGTGGTGAACCAACAATCCGCGAAGACTTGTTCGAACTTATTCGAGAAGCAAAAAGGCTGGGTTTCCGCCATGTTGAGGTTAATACGAACGGCATTCGACTTGCGCAAAGCGTTGACTATTGCAGAGGCTTGAAAGAAGCTGGGATGAGCACAGTTTACCTGCAATTTGACGGCTTAACACCGGAAGTTTACAAATTTACCCGAGGATTAGACCTTTTAGACGTTAAGCTGAAAGCTATTGAAAACTGCCGCAAGGCGGGGCTCCAAAGCATAGTCTTGGTTGTCACGCTCGTCAAGGGAGTGAACGACAGCCAACTAGGAGACATCATACGCTTCGCAGTTCAAAACTTCGATGTTGTAAGATGCGTGAACGTTCAACCTGTCTCCCTCTGTGGAAGACTTCCACAACAAGAACGGGAAAAAATGCGCATCACAATTCCCGACTTCATGCGGCTGGTTGAGGAGCAGACAAATAGGAAAATAAAGGTTTCAGACTTCTATCCGGTTCCAACAGTTGTGCCGGTTTCAAAGGCTGTCGGCGCCCTAAAAGACAAGCGTTATGTGGAGTTCACAGCGCACCCGCACTGCGGCATGGCAACTTACATCTTCGTTGAAAACGGCGAAATCGTCCCAATAACCCGCTACGGCAATGTTGACAAGTTCATAGGCACAATGAACAGCGTTTACAACGACGCAGCAAAGGGCAGCAAAAACAAAGCTAAGCTACGCTTGGTTGGAGCTTTAAGATACATAAAATTCAGTTTCCTGAGAAAACATGTTTGGCGCGTCCTCAGAGAGGGAAGCTACGAAGCCTTGGGCGACCTACAAAGAAAATCCATATTGATTTCTTCAATGCATTTCATGGACCCATACAACTTTGACTTAGAAAGAGTTCAAAGGTGCGTAATACACTATGCGGTTCCAGACGGGCGAATAATTCCATTCTGCACAATGAACTCCATCCACCGCCAAGAAATCGAAAAAAGGCTTGGAATCCCAATTAAAGAGTGGCAAAAGCGGCATAAGGTTGAAATAACCCAGTATGCCTAGCAAGGAAAACCTAAAGAGTCGCAAAGACTCCTTCACTTAATGAGGCTGAAAGTCATGGGTGGAAAAAAGAAACTAAGCCTAAAGCAAATGGAACGCATGCAAGCGAAAAAGGATGAGGAAGAGAAAAAGAAGAAGGAGAAAGCGGCGGCGCCAAAAGAGAAAAAACCATCCGCAGTAATTCCCCCAAACCCAAAAGACGGGAAAATCCTCAGCGAAATAAAGAAAATGCATGTTCTGACACCGTATTCTGTGGCTTCACGATTTAACATAAGAATAAGCGCAGCGAAAGACTTCTTAGAACAATTAGAAGAAGAAGGGGCAATTCAGCTAGTCTCGGGAAACCACGACATCAAAATATACAAAACTTTGGACTGATGCCAACATTCGCTAACACCGCTAAAATCACTTTTCAGCCGTGAGGCATCGCATTTGGAAAAATTTCCAGAAAGGCTCTACACTCGCGAAGAAGTCAAAAAAGCCAAAGATTTCATCGATAGAGGATATAGGCATCGGTTAAGGATTAAGGGAAACCCAGAATTCAAAAGAAAAGTAAGAGACGCACTCAAACTTGTTAAGTCTGCTGGTTATTACGATTTTTTAAGGACATACATCCGCTGCATCAAAGAGATTGACGGTTTAACCCAGCTCCGCGAATCCGAAGCGTCAATTTGGGCAAACAAATACGCTGTGGAAAACCCAGTGGACGCCGCAAGCCTATTCATACAGAAAGCCACCCACATGCAAGAATATGTAGATGGAAAGCTTTACTACGGCGGCACCGCGGAAAAGCGCTCAACTGAAAAGCGCATAGAATTTCTTGAAACCTTGAAGAAGAAATGCAGAAACAAGAAAGTGAAGGAAGAATGCGAAAAGCTTCTTAAATTCTGGAGCGAAAGCGCGCTCGTCTATTAAAGTTCAACCCTAATTTTTGTTCCACTCTTAACCTGCCCAAACAGTTCAAGATTTTTCGTGATTTTTCCCAACACGTTCACTGGGCTGTAGGGCTGCGATTCTCCATAGAATATGCATAAAGCATTTCCCATGGGCCAAAAGGCGATTGTTCCTTTTTCAACTGTGCTTTTTGCTTTTTCCTCTCCCATTTTGATGGGTGTTTCAAAATAAACTTCTTCCTTCCATAAAGCGGCTCTGCCTTCTATGGGAAGTTTCCTCACCACCATGTCCACAGTTCGAGGCGCCAAAAATCGCACAAGCTCCCCTTCCGCTTCCCCTAGTCCCTCAATTACAAATTTTATTTTCACGCGTGAAACATCTGCTTTTTCATTGCTCACTTTATTCCGCTCCTACCGATAAAATCCTCCAAAACTTGTTCGAGGGATACGGGTCCAAGCACTTTAAGTTCGTACCTAACCCTCACTGTGGGCTTGTCGAATGTCATCACTCTTCTCAGGTCTATTGGTGTGCCGATAACCACTGCATCGCATGGTGTGCGGTTTATCGTCTCTTTAAGTTCAGCTATTTGCTTTTCGCTGTAGCCCAAGGCTGGAAGTACAGCGCCCAAATGTGTATATTTCTCGTAAGCTTCCTTAATCGAGCCAACAGCATATGGTTTTGGGTCAACAATTTCGCGGGCTCCAAAATTTTTTGCAGCGATTGTTCCTGCTCCATAGGGCATGTTGCCATGCGTAAGCGTCGGGCCGTCCTCTATAACCAACACGCGATTTCCCTTTATCACCTCGGGTTTGTTAACCGCTATTGGCGATGTGGCATCCAACACTTGGGCTTCTGGATTAACCATTTTTATATTTTCTTTTACGCGTTTCACTTTTTCTGGGTCTGCCGTGTCAACCTTGTTAATTATGATAATGTTTGCCATGCGCAAGTTTGCTTCGCCAGGGTGATACGTGACCTCGTGTCCCGCCCTATGGGGGTCTGCGACAACAATGTGTAAGTCTGGTTTGTAGAAGGGTAGGTCGTTGTTGCCGCCGTCCCAAACTATGATGTCCGCCTCTTTTTCGGCTTCTCTCAAAATTTTCTCGTAATCAACTCCTGCGTAAACAATTATTCCATTGTCTATGTGGGGCTCGTATTCCTCTCTTTCTTCAATGGTGCACATGTACTTGTCCAAGTCTTCATAGGAAGCGAAGCGCTGGCAGACTTGCTTTTTTAAATCTCCATATGGCATTGGGTGCCTAATCACCACAACCCTTAAGCCTCTCGTCTTCAAAATCCTCGCGACTTGCCTTGAAGTTTGGCTTTTCCCAGACCCCGTTCTTACAGCACCTATGGAAACAACCGGAACCTTTGCCTTCAACATTGTTGTTTTAGGTCCCATTAAGCGGAAGTCTGCACCGTTGGCTAGGGCTATGGAGGCTTTGTGCATAACATACTCATGTGAAACATCACTGTAAGCGAAAACCACCTGGTCAACATCATGCTCTCTTATCAGTCGAGGCAATTCCTCCTCTGGATAAATCGATATACCATCGGGATAGTTTGAACCCGCAAGCTCTGGCGGATACCTTCTCCCCTCTATGCCTGGAATCTGCGTGGCTGTGAAAGCCACAACCTCGTAAGCATCATTATTTCTAAAGTAGACATTGAAGTTGTGAAAGTCCCTACCAGCCGCGCCCATTATGATAACTTTGGTTTTCTGCATTACACATTCCTCAACAAAATCCCGTTGGGTGCAATACCCTTTCTTGTTATTCCATATAAACCTTAACGTGTAAAATTACCCTATAAGATGGAGAACCGTTTCGCCGATGAAACTTATCTGGCTGGCTGTGACGCCCGGGTGTACTGGTAAGGAGAAAACTTGGTTTGCGGTTTTTTCTGTTTCCGGAAGCCTATGCCTGCTTAGTTTGCGGTAGTATGGCATAAGGTGTATGGGCGTTGCATAGTAAACTTCTGCACCTATCCCATTTCGTTTTAGTTCCTCAACAACTTTGTCTCTTTGCGTTTTCTCCGCATCCCTAACTCTAACAGTGTAAAGATACCAACTATGCGTATATCCCTTAGGCTCGTTCGGCAACTTTAGCTTTTTCGCCTTTCCAAGTTTTTCTGTTAGCTTCTTTGCGTTTTCTCTTCTTTTCGCAAGAAAAGCTGGCAACTTTTTTAGTTGGACACAGCCTATGGCGGCTTCTATTTCTGGCATGCGGTAGTTGTATCCAACTGAAACGGAAACATACTTGTCTTTCTCTCCATGATTTCTTATTAGGCGCAGTTTTTCAGCAATTTCATCATTGTTTGTTGTAACCATTCCGCCTTCTCCCGTTGTCATGTTTTTGCTTGCGTAAAAACTCCAGCAAGCGATGTCTGCGAACGCTCCCGGAGGTTTGTCGTTGTAGGTTGCACCGTGGGCTTGAGCTGCATCTTCGATTACGAGTAAACCATGTTTGTCGGCTATTTCCCTTATTGGCTTCATGTTGGCTGACAAACCGTAGAGATCTACTGGTATTATCGCTTTCGTCTTCTTTGTCACAGCTTTCTCGACTAGTTCAGGCGAGATGTTGTATGTTTCTGGGTCTATGTCCACAAAAACTGGCTTCGCCCCAACCAAGACTACGGCTTCCGCTGTTGCAACAAAAGTGAAGCTTGGCAAAATAACCTCGTCTCCCTTTCCTACGCCAACCGCCATCAAGGCTGAGTGCAACGCTGCTGTTCCAGAGTTGACAGCCACCGCATATTTCGCCTTTACAAAATTTGCGAATTCTGTTTCGAACTGTTTAACCATGGGTCCAGCGCCAAGTCCATGCGTTAAGATGCCGCTTTTCAAAACTTTAGTAACAGCTTCAATTTCTTCTTCGCCGATTTGTGGAGCGTTAATGGGAATCATGCCTTTCCACCTTCTAGGCTAATAGCTGGTTGCAGTTTACCTATAATAATTGTTATTCCACAGGCATTACGCGTTCTGTTTTGTAGTCGACTATGACTTTTAATTTGCGTTTTCGAAACTCTTCGTCGAGTTTTGGGTCGCCAGTGTCAACCCTTAAACTTTCAAGGTTTTCCACTTTGCTTTTTGTAGCAACAACAATTATGTTATCTATGCCTACTTGCCTAATGACTTTTGGGCTTATCTGCTGGTTTCCCCTCCCAAAAATGAAGCCTTGTCCCCCTATGGGAGTAACTATAATCTGCGCCTTTTTGCCGCGTATTTTCCCCAGTATTTGTTTTTCATTCACGTCTTTAGCTATGAGTTTCTTGTTGCAGAAGAGGTCAACTCCCAAAAGCGTTTTCTTCGCGTCTAAGAGGTCCCCGATTGTGCGGGTGGTTGTTCCTGGACCAACAATGTAGATTATGTCGGGCTGCATTTTTTCAATTATGTAGATTGCTATTGCCGCTTGGTTGCGCATTTCACTTTCAGTCATTGGACTCGCCATTTTGGCACTTTGAATCAAGCTGGACTCGTAGGGAACCAGCATATACCCATACAGTTCCGCGGAAACTCTTCCCTTTCTGAAAGCCTCCTCGTCAACATCCATAACCTCCGCCTCTTTCAGGGGCAAGCCTCCAAACAAAAAGGCTGTGGCTAGTTTTGCTGCAGCTTTCGTGTCAACGGCAAAAACGGCGCTGTGCATCTTCACTCCTGTTGGAACACCCAACACGGGCAGACCGGTGTTGACTGCGTTGAAAACGTCGCGGGCTGTTCCGTCTCCGCCGCAGAAAACGAGCAGGCTTGCGTTCATCTCTTTGATTTTTTCTGCAATTTCTATAGTGTCTTTTGCGCTTGTTTCCCTTTTCCGTTCGCCAAGAACTGCGCAGGAGAAACCGCAGCTTTTGGCTTCGTCCTCTCCCATGCTCCCAACTCCAACAACGAGCCTTATCCTTTCACGGATAGGTTTCAATTCAGAGAGGAAGGATTCTGCCCTTGCTGGTGCTATGGGTTTCGCCCCAAGACTCACAGCCTTTTCCAAAATTGCCTTTCCATCAGTGCCCTTAAGTCCAACAGCTCCTCCCATTCCAGCAACGGGGTTAACGATGAATCCAACAATCTTCGCGGAAGTTTCTCTCTTAATCGTCATTCTTCAACTCTTCCATTGAAACAGCATTGCTCTCCTAACTAATATAATGCATCAATGCAACGACAGAATGAGGTAATAAAAACAGAGAGGGTGTTGTGAAGCGTTTTTCATCCGATAAACTGCTTTTTAACCTCGTCCAGCCATGGGTAAAGTTTCCTAAGCCTCCGCATGGCCTCTTCAACTTTTTCCGTTGGGTATTCATAGGGCGGCAATTTACCACTAAGGTAGTCGGAGTAGGCTTGCATGTCAAAGTAACCGTGGCCGCACAGCAAGAAGAGAATTGTCTTTTTCTCGCCTGTTTTCTTGCATTTCAAGGCTTCGTCAACTGCTGCTTTTATGGCGTGGGCCGGTTCCGGAGCTGGTATTATGCCTTCGGTTTGAATGAAAAGTTTTGCGGCGTCAAAAACTTCCACTTGGTTGTAGGCTACTGTTTCCACATTCTTTGTTGAAGCCAAAAGGCTTATGGTTGGGGCTATTCCGTGGTAGCGTAATCCTCCAGCATGAATCGGCGGCGGAATATAATCGTGTCCCAAAGTGTGCATCGGAACAAGCGGCGTTATCCTCGCTGTGTCCCCATGGTCATAAGTGTATTCGCCTTTTGTGACAGAAGGACAAGCTGTAGGTTCTACGGCTACAAACCGAGTGTTTTTCGGTGCTTTTTTAGAAACTTTGTCGTAGTAGAAAGGCCACATTATTCCTGAGAAACTGCTTCCTCCGCCTATGCACCCAAATATCACGTCTGGGTAGTCTCCGGCGATTTCCATCTGTCTTTTCGCTTCTAACCCAATTACTGTTTGGTGTAGTAGGACGTGATTGAAAACGCTGCCTATGCCATAATTGGTATCTTCGTGTGTAAGCGCATCGTCAACAGCTTCGCTTATGGCTATGCCTAAACTGCCTGGGCTGTTCGGGTTTTCTTTTAGGATTTTTCTGCCTGCTTCGGTGTGTTCGCTTGGGCTTGCGTAAACATCTGCTCCGTAAGATTCCATCATAATTCTTCTGTAGGGCTTCTGTTGATAGCTTACTTTAACCATGTAAACGGTGCATTTTATCCCAAACAGCATGCAGCCAAAGGCTAAGGCGGAACCCCACTGTCCAGCTCCTGTTTCCGTTGCTAGCCGCTGGATGCCCTCTTTCATGTTGTAGTAGGCTTGGGCTACGGCGGTGTTGGGTTTGTGGCTTCCAGGAGGGCTAACTCCCTCATATTTGTAGTAGATTTTTGCTGGAGTTTTCAGTGCCTTCTCGAGTTTGACAGCCCTGAAAAGTGGGGTGGGTCTCCAAAGTCTGTAGACTTCCCTCACTTCTTCTGGTATGTCTATCCATCGGTCTTTGCTGAACTCTTGAGCTAGGATTTGTTTGGGAAATATTTTGGGGGCTACTCCTCCGCCTGGCGACTTAGTTTCCGGCTCTATGAATGGCGGTAGTGGTTTTGGCAAGTCGGGCAGTATGCAGTACCATTGTTTTGGCATTTCTTCTTCATCTAAAATTATTTTTGTTGGTGGCAAGGTTTTTCCCTCTTGGGTTAAAAAAAGAACTTACATGTTATATTTAAGTCTTTTGAGTACATTTTTATACATAAAGCACGCTACAATCGCAGTTCCTTAAGTGGCACGTTAACTGGCTTTTGTATAGTGGAGATGTGGGCAATTTCCTTCGAAAATGTGACGTAGTGCCATGTGGATTTTGGAGGGAGTAGTTCACCTTTCAAGGCGGTCTCGATGACTTTGCGTTTTGGGTATTCTTCGCCGTTTTCAGCGGTTTTGACGCCGATTTTAGGTGACTGGTAATCAACGAAAACTACTGGTATCTTTGAGCATCCTAAAGCTTGCAAAGCCCCTATCCTGTGGTGTCCATCAAGGACAACGTTTGTGTTAACATCCACAACTATTGGCTTTTTCAAAATTCCGTCAGATTCGATTTCAGCCTTAAGATTAGCAAGCCTTTGCGCGTCAATTTTCTCATGACCTTTCAAGAGGGACATCTCAACTATGCGAGCGCCGACGCTGGCGCAAAAATCCACTTTTGCCTCCTCAACTTGTTGTGATGTGCGCATCCATGTCATTCCTCTCTAAGCCTTTTTGTTCAATTTTGAGCCTCAGCGTACGTTTATGTTCATTAAAGAGTGATAACGCAAACTTATTTATACTTTATTGCACAAAAATGCACATAAAGGAAAACGGAAATGTGGAGCAGCATCAAAAAATATTTTGAGGATTATCCTGAAAGGCTTAGGGTAGCCCGTGTTCTCGTGGAAAACGGGTTAAGCGTTAGAAACGGAAAAATTTACCTCAACGAAATTGAAGTTCCGCCAGTGCGTGTGGCACGGGTCGCCAATGTTGACCGCAGAACAGTGAATGAAACGTTGAAAGCCATCAAAGCCAACCGTGAACTACGCCTAATTTTCGAGGATTTGAGGTCTGCTGGGCACTCTTTGAAAGAGGTTGCGAGACACTTAGATTTTGGAGTTGTTGAAATAACCCCTGTTGACGCACGAATTCCAGGTATATTGGCGAATGCTGCTCTGATTCTTGCAAAAAACGGCTTAAGTATAAGGCAGGCTATTGTGGATGACCCTGAACTTTCGCCTGACCCAAAGCTTACGCTGATTGCTGAAAGGAAGATTCCAGGCGAGTTGATTTCGGAGTTTCTAAAGATAAATGGTGTTGCCAAGGTTTCCGTTTATTAAAGATGGTTAGATGCCCAAATTGTCAAAGTATGTCATTATCCACTTGTCTCCACGTTTTTCAATGTGCATAGTGACATTTTGCCCCGACTCGGTTGCCATTAACTCGTTCCATTGAAGTGTTGGAAGGTCTTTCGGTGTTGCTTCCACCCACTGGTATGTTTCGTTGTCCAAGCGTAAGACTATATGTGTGGTTCCATCCTCCACATATTCATGTTTACTTATGACGGTTGCATTAACTTCAAGGTAGGTTATCACGCCGAAAAGTTTAATGAAGTCCAGCCGTGTTTTACGCACCAGTTGCTCGCTTGTTAAGCCTTCCCCGTTCATTGTTATGACGATTTTGCTTGTCTCCTCCGCGTCAATTATTGCGAAGCCAGCCAAGTAAATTGTTTCATCTTTTGCGCCAGTGCCTTCGCGCCAGTAGATGGGCACGTACCATGCAAGCCTATACTGGTTTTCTGAAATGTTGACCGGATACAGCAGCGGCATTTCAGCGTCATAGTAGCCCGCGGCTGGTTTTGGCAGTCTTCCCTCAACAAAGTCTTCGGCGGTCATGCCTGAAATGTAGTTGTGTTGTCTGAAGTCGTAGAAGAATATGCCGTTTCTTGTAGCTTTAAAAACTCCTGAAAGTGTCCTTTGATTTCCGATGGGGTTTACGCAGACTAGGGCTACCACATCGTTTGTTTCAGGGTCCACTATGTAACGTGTGTCCTCGGTC
The DNA here is from genome assembly GCA_049700435.1 of Candidatus Bathyarchaeales archaeon. GTDB lineage: Archaea > Thermoproteota > Bathyarchaeia > Bathyarchaeales > Bathycorpusculaceae > JAVZLH01. Next base: position 74,011 of record JBNAVK010000001.1, on the reverse strand, counting down.
ATTTCAAAGCGTTCGCGGCTTGGCGGAATAATCCATAAGAAGCCGCCTGCCCAGTAGTCGAAGCCTTCGCCTCTTTTGAAGCAGCCCATCTCGTCTATCATTTCCTCAAGCCAATCCTCATCATAAACCTGTGTAATCCAGTAGGGGACGTCGGACAAGTTTTCTGATTGATGATAGAGATTGCCTTCCGCGTCATAAACCATAGGCGTCTCATACCTTCTAATCAAGTCGAAGCCGACATTGTAGCGTGCCACTACATACACGGTTTCGTTTGTTGTGAAATCCCATGTGATGTAGGCTATGCCGTAGCTTTTCACCATATCATTCACGTACGAGCGAAAATGGATGTTGTTAAGCCACCATAACGCTTCTCCGACAGCAAACTCTTCCTTCACTATTTCTGGCGGCGCCGTTGGGTCTGTTGCATCAACTATAACAAAGCCTTTAACATAATTTTCAGCTAAAACGTTTGTTGAACCTATAACTGCTACCCAAACAAGCCGGTCATCTGGTGTTTTTGTGATGTGACAACCAAGGACTTGGGTGTTGCTTCCAAACTCTGACATGTGCCTTCTCGCGATGGATATGGCAAGTTCTTCTGTTACGAGACGCACCATGTTATCCTCGATTGTTGTGTTGAACGGCAATGTGCCTTCTGGCTGAATGAAAACGAAATTGTTAAAGTAAGCAGCGTTCGTCACCCTCTGAACCTGCCCAAAAACAATCATCATGGAGGCTGCCAACAAGTATAGGATAAAAAGAACTCCCACCATTTTCGCTTTTATTTTGGGTGAAATTTTCCATGGAAAGCGTCTGCGAGGATAATAGTATTTCTCAGAATTTTCAAGTTCTGTTGGTCTAAGCGAAAAAGTTGACTCGATAAAGGCGGCGAAAAGCCTTAGAAATATCAATAAATAAACGAAGATGCTTAGGGGCGGGCGCATAAACTGGATTATGAAGAAAAGAAACAAACCTACCAGAAGCGAGACTACGCGTGAAGGCTTCTTCCATACCGACTTTTTCGGCGGTATTGGAATATACCATACAAAAGCCCAAATGAAGAAGAATATAAAGAAGTTCAAGCCTGCTTCACCCTTTCACATAGTTTTAAGGATTGATATTTAAAGAAGTTTCGTTGTCTCATGTGAACAACTTTTATATTTATTGAACTTTGTAGTTAGGCGTCAAAGGTGATAAGGCATGGTTGATTTTAGCTTCACCGAGGAACAGGAGCTTTTCCGCAAAGCAGTTCGCGAATGGTGCCAAAAAGAACTGCCACTAGAAAAGGTTAGGGAAATGGACAGTAAAGGCGAAATTCCGCGGGAAATTATCAAGGGCTTAGGCGACTTAGGGCTTCTGCTCATGACAATACCAGAAGAGCACGGCGGCGCTGGAGCCGGCTGGGTTACCGCATGCATCGCAGCAGAAGAGCTTAGCTATGCCGACATAAGCATTGCGTTGCCAGTCTTTTGGCTTTTAGGCTGTTCTTGGGGATTTGTAGTTGACCGATACTGCAGCGAACAAGTACGTGAAGCCGTCATTAGAAAAGCCGCGAAGGGAGAAGCCTTCATAGGTATTGGCTCAACGGAAGCGGGCGGAGGCTCGGATGTTGCAGCCATCAAATCAACAGCGCGGAAAGAAGGAAACGAGTGGGTGTTGAACGGCGAGAAACTTTACATCAGCGGCACAGAAGAAGCAAAAAAATTAGGCGGCGGCTACTTCGTCATCGCCAGAACTTCACCAGCCCCGCCAGACGCTTCGCACCGTGGAATGACCGCCTTTTATCTGCCCATAAACGCGCCGGGCGTTGAAGTCTACAAACGCTTCGAGGACATGGGAAGAATGGCGATTTCAACGGGCGGCATCTCCATGAACGATGTGAGGCTTCCAGACTACCACGTAATAGGTGAAGTGGACAGAGGCTTCTACCTAACAATGGAAGGGTTCGACAACGCCCGCATCCTAATAGCCGCAGCCTGCGTTGGCGCAGCACAGCGAGCGCTGGAAATTGGAATGGAATATATTAAGGAGCGGAAGGCTTTCGGAAGACCGATTGGCAAGTTTGAGGGCATACAGTTCGAGTTAGCTGATGACTGGGCGCAGCTGCAAGCTTTGCGTTCGCTTGTTTACCGTACAGCTTGGATGAACGATGCACGCTATAAAGAAAAGAGGTTCACGCCGCTGGAAGTAAGTAGGATGATTGCTGCTTGCAAGCTTATTGCGCCGCACTTCGCTTTTGATGTATTCAAGCATGTGATGATTTGGATGGGCGCCTACGGCTACACAAAAGAATGCCCAATAGAGATGGGTTTCAGGGGCATGATGTCCTACTGTGTTGGAGCAGAGGGAGCAACCAACATTCAAAGAATAGTAATAGCGAGAGAACTTCTCGGAAAAGACTACATCCCCTACAAATAAACCGCCACAAACCATCTTTTCCTCTAAACGCCAAAAATCTAGAGGGACCATTAATTTTAACTAGAAAAACTAGCATAAAATTGACCTCTCACACGAAAATTTGCAGAGGTTTTTTTAGGCAGAAAGCAATCGAATTAATAGCGAGAGGCTTACAAGGCGATAAAAATGGATAAACAAGGAAGACGTTTCTGGCAAGGAAGCGAAGCATGCGCAAAAGCAGCAATAACCGCTGGATGTCGCTTCTTCGCCGGATACCCAATTTCACCAGCTAACGAAATAGCAGAACAAATGGCTATGCTTTTACCCAAAGTCAACGGCATATTCATGCAAATGGAAGACGAACTGGCTTCTATAAACGCTGTTGTAGGCGCAAGCTGGACAGGCGCAAAGGCTATGACAGCAACATCCGGTCCAGGCTTCAGTTTAATGCAAGAAACGATAGGCTGGGCTTTCATGACAGAGACGCCATGCGTGATAGTTGACGTTCAAAGGGTTGGACCTGGAACTGGGCAAGCAACCAAGTGCGCGCAAGGAGATATTATGCAGTCGCGTTGGGGAACTCATGGGGATTATTCGGCGATTGTGCTTTCTCCGAACTCGGTTCAAGAAATGTTTGAATTAACCATAAAGGCTTTCAACTTGGCTGAAAAATATAGAACGCCAGTCGTTTTATTGGCGGATGAAATCATAGCCCACTTGAGAGAACAAGTAACAGTGCCGCCGCTGAGAAGCATAGAAATAGTTAACCGCAAAAAGCCCAAGCCTTCTGACAAAATGTTTTTTGGTTTGGAAGAGGTTGCGCCTATGCCAACTGTCGGTGAAGGCTTCAATGTTGCCGTTACAGCGTCAACCCATGACGAGTATGGAATCCGATTTACTGCAGACCCAACGGTTCACAGGCGAGTTGTTGGAAATATAAACAACAAGATAAGGAAGAATGTGGATGACATTGCGGAGGTTGAAACCTACAACATCGAAAACTGCCAAGTGGGCATAGTCTCTTATGGATGCACGTCCCGCGCAGTCTACGAAGTTATTGGAGAGGCAGGGAAAAAAGGCATAAGCGTAGGCCATGTTCGGCTAAAAACAATTTGGCCTTTCCCAGAAAAACCCGTGAAAAAACTGGCTGAAACTGCTGAAAAAATATTTGTTCCAGAAATGAATTTGGGGCAACTTTTCTACGAAGTTGAAAGGACAGCGTGTTCCGTAGAGGTTGTTCCTTTAAACAAGATTGGAGGCGGGGAACTCATCACGCCTGAGGAAATTCTTTCTCAAATTGAAGGAGGAAAAGCTGTTGACTGAAGCCTTTTCAGTTCGCAAATATTTGCGCGGCTTAAAGTTTCCTTTCTGCGCTGGCTGCGGATTATATTTGGTCAGCGACACTTTTCTGAGGGCTGTTCACGAGTTGGGCTGTGAGGACTTAAGCAAATTTGTCTTCTGCAGCGGGATAGGCTGTTCTTCTTGGATTCCCTCGCCACATTATTTGGCAGACTCAATCCACACTCTTCATGGAAGAAGCATTCCCGTGGCTACAAGCATAAAGCTTATACGTCCAGACCTTAACGTGGTTGTCTTCGGCGGAGACGGCGACATTGTCGGAATAGGCTTAAGCCACTTTATCCACGCCGCGAGAAGAAACACAGACATCCTCGTCATAATGGCAAATAACATGATTTACGGCATGACCGGCGGACAAGTTGCCCCAACAACACCGTTCAAGGCAAAGACAACCACCACGCCCTACGGAAGTTTTGAACAACCCTTAGACGCTGCAAAACTTGCAGTTGCGGCTGGAGCGACCTACAGCGCGCGTTGGACAACAGCCCACCCGCAAAACCTAAAGGAATCAATAAAAAGGGCTCTGCGAATACGGGGCTTCCGCTTCATCGAAGTTGTAAGCCAATGTCCCACAGCCTTCGGAAGAAGAGCAGGCTTCAAAGACGTTGGAGAGATGCTTAAATGGTTTAAAGAAAGCGCTGTTCCAGTTGAGCAAGCGGATAAAATTGGCGAGGAAGAACTCGAGAAAAGGATAGTTGTCGGTGAATTTGTGGAGAGAAAACGCCCAACATTGGTTGAAAACGTTTACGCCATGTTAAAGGAGGTGCAAACCCACGCCAAAAAAGGTTGAAGTGCGAATTTGCGGTTACGGCGGGCAAGGAGTTGTTTTAGCCGGACAAATTTTAGGGAAAGCGGCTGTTTACGATGGAAAAAACGTCTTGCAAACACAGTCTTATGGGGCTGAGGCAAGAGGAAGCCTAGCCAGAAGCGAAGTGATAATTTCAGACAGCCAAATAGGCTTTCCAGCAGTTAGAAAATGCGACATCCTAGTGGCGATGAACCAAGAATCACTAAACAAGTTCCTAAAAGACTTGAAAGAAAGTGAAATACTAATCGTTGACAGCACTAACGTGGAAAACCTTCCCCAAACAAAGGCGAAAACCTTCAAAATTCCAGCAACAGAAATCGCCAAAAAAATGTTTGGAGAAACCATATACGCAAACATGGTTATGCTGGGGGCTCTAACGAAAATAACAAAGGTAGTCACCACAAAATCTGTGGAAAAAGCCCTCAAAGAAAGCGTTCCAGAAAAAACACTGAAAAAGAACTTAAAAGCTTATAAGAAAGGATACGTTTTCGAGACATAGGTTAGAAAAATTTATATTGTAATGCTGTTTCTCTTGTTGACGCATTAAAGGAGGTTGTTAAAGGTTTGTCATCACCTGCAACTGGCGGAGTACCAGTTCTAATATTAAAGGAAGGTTCAAGCCGCTCTAGGGGAAGAGAAGCCCAACACACGAACATTATGGCGGCGAAAATAGTTGCTGAAAGCGTGAAAAGCTCCCTAGGTCCGAAAGGGATGGATAAGATGCTTGTTGACAGCTTTGGCGATGTCACAATTACAAGTGACGGACGAACCATACTTGATGAAATGGACATTCAGCATCCAGCAGCAAAAATGATGGTGGAAGTTGCAAAAACACAAGACAACGAAGCTGGAGACGGAACAACAACAGCCGTTATAATTTCAGGCGAACTTCTAAGCAAAGCTGAAGAATTAATCGAGAAAAACGTTCACCCAACAATAATAATAGACGGTTATAAGAAAGCCGCAGAAAAAGCACTGGAAGTCCTAGAGAAAATCGCGATACACACGGAGCAGAATACTAAAGAGTACCTAAAGAGGGTTGCCATGACTTCTATGGCAAGCAAGCTTGTAGCAGAACACAGAGAATACTTGGCTGATTTAGCCGTTAAGGCTGTCCTCGCCGTGGCAGAGAAAGAAGGCGAAAAAAACAAGGTGGACATAGACGACGTCAAAGTTGAAAAGAAACCAGGCGAATCTGTTAGGGACACTAAGCTGATTCATGGAATAGTTTTAGACAAGGAAGTTGTGCATTCTGGAATGCCTAAGCGTGTGGAAAATGCGAAGATAGCGTTGCTTGACTGCTCCCTAGAAATTGAGAAGACAGAATTTGACGCGAAAATAAACATTGAAAGCCCAGAGCAGATGGAAGCTTTCCTTAAGCAAGAAGAGGGCATGTTAAGGGAAATGGTTGACAAGCTAGCCTCAATAGGAGCAAACGTTGTGTTGTGTCAGAAAGGCATAGATGACATGGCGCAACATTTCTTGGCGAGAAAGGGAATAATGGCCGTCAGAAGAATTAAAAAGTCAGATATGGAAAAACTTGCAAAAGCCACTGGCGGAAGAGTCGTAACAAACTTAGACGCAATAACGTCTGCAGATTTAGGCTACGCGGAAGTCGTGGAAGAACGCAAAATAGGCGACGACAAAATGACCTTTGTGGAAGGTTGCAAGCACCCCAAAGCCGTCACAATCCTGATAAGAGGCGGGTCAGAACGCATAGTAGACGAGGCTGAAAGGTCTTTACATGATGCCCTCTGCGTAGTGCGAGACGTTGTGGAAGAACCAAAAATCCTCGCAGGCGGCGGCGCTCCAGAGCTTGAAGTTTCACGGGCGCTGAAGAAATACGCAGAAACTCTCCCAGGAAGAGAGCAACTCGCAGTCAAAAGTTTCGCAGAGGCTCTTGAAGCTGTTCCTACAACCTTAACTGAAAATGCTGGTTTAGACCCAATCGACATACTATCTGAGCTTAGGGCTAGACACGAAAAAGGCGAGACATGGGCTGGAATAGAGGTTCACGATGGAAAAGTCCAAGACATGCTAAAGGCTGGAGTCTTCGAACCTCTCGCCGTCAAAAAACAAATAATTAAGTCAGCAACAGAAGCCGCTTCGATGATTTTGAAAATCGACGACGTTATCGCCGCTGGAAAAATGAAAACTCCTCCAATGCCACCAGGTGGCCAACCTCCAGGCGCTGGGGAGTATTAGGTTACGCCTGAAGAAGAAAAAATTCTAATCGGTCCACCGAAAATTACTCGTTTCGAGAAGGCAAGGATAGTTGGGGCTAGGGCTCTTCAAATATCCATGGGCGCGCCCGTGCTCGTTGACGTTTCTGAAGGGTATTCAAGCCCAATAGACATAGCGTTAAAGGAGTTTGAGAGCGGTATCCTGCCGATAACAATAAGGCGCACCTTGCCAGATGGAACATACCAAGACATTCCATTGAAATGGCTTCTGAAGGAAAGCTGAACCCCGCACTATTTTATTTTCTTTTTAAGTTCTCCTTTGCCAATTCAAGCGTTTTCCTTATCCTTATCCAATGGGCGCCTTGCCAATAAACTTGTCCACACTTTGGGCATTCCCAAAAATCATTGTAGTAGTTGAAAGTGCTTTTTTCAACCTTATCCCTCACTTTGTCTTTCGACACTGGTTTGACTTTGGCGTTGCATTTTGGGCATCTTGATGTTGTCATGTCTATGTCAAGTTTGATGTTGAACCTTTTTGCCAGTTCAGCCAACCGTTCCTCTTCTGTTACGCCGTTTAAATAGAAGGTGTCAACGCCTTTTGCTGTTGCTTGTTGGTAAAGCTCTAAATCCCTAGTGAGCAGAATTCGTCGTTCCTTCTTGGCTATCGCAATCAATTGTGCATCATCCAGTTTATTCGAGTATTTCACGTTATGTCCCAACATTCTAAGCCACCTTGTCAATTTTCCAAGCATTCCATCAGCAATAAACTTCAACCAGTTTTCCTCCGGACTATTTTTCCGCTTCCAGCCTCAGCCACAATTTCGTCTTCATCCATGATTAATTTGCCATTAACAAAAGTTTTTACGGGTTTACCCTCAACGTTCCATCCGTCAAAAGGTGAGTATTTCGCCTTCGAATGAAACTTTGATGAGTCTATCTTGAACTTTCTCTTTAAATTTACAACTACAATGTCAGCGTCACACCCAATTTCGATAAAGCCTTTGCCTTTTAAGTTGAAAATTTCGGCGGGTTTTTCCGCCAACAGCCTAACCAAGTCAGCTATTGAAAGTTTTCTATTTTTAACCATTGTCAACATAAGCGGAAGCATTGTTTCCAGTCCGGGTATGCCAACCTTAACATCCCAGATGTTTTTCGCCTTCTTCTCTTCCAACGTGTGGGGAGCATGGTCTGAGCTCAAAATGTCAATCCAGCCGTTTGAGATGCCCTTCCAAAGTGCTTCAGAATGGTGCTTCGCCCTAACAGGCGGCATAGTCAACGCCAAAGTTCCCAGCTGTTTCAAGTCATCGGCTGTCAATAGGAGATGGTGGGGCGTCGCCTCACACGTTATTTGCATGCCACATTTTTTCTCTGCAACTATTGCATTCAAACCTTTATCGGTGCTTATGTGGCAGAAATGCAGATGTGTGCCGGTGCGTTTAGCGATGTTTAAGAGGTGTTTAACGGCTTTTTCTTCAATCTTTTCAGAATGCGCCTCGAGAAAGGCTTCAATGTCATTGCGGCCTGAACTTCTAAGTTTTCTTTTCGCTTTTTCCAGCAAAGTGCTATCTTCAGCATGAACAGCCACAATCGTTCCTAGTTTTTTAACGATTTCAAACGCCTTCTGCAAAGCGTCATCATCATCAATGTTTAAGCCGCCAACCTGCTCTGCCATAAAAAGCTTAAACGCCACAGCTCCCTCATTCACTATCTCGTCTATCTCTTTCGTGTCTTTAGGGAATTCAGAGAAGAAGCCGACATTAACCAAAATTTTCCTTTCAGCAACTTTCATCCGATTTTTTAAGGTTTCAGCGCTCATCGTTATGGGGTTGTTGTTCGGCATGTCCAAAACAGTTGTTATTCCGCCAGCGGCTGCTGCTGCGGTTCCTGTGTAAAAATCTTCTTTGTAGGCTTTTCCCTCATCTCTGAGATGCGTGTGGGCATCTATTAGGCCTGGTAAAACTAAAAGACCTTTTAAATCTACTTTTGACTCTGCTTTTGGCATATTCGCCTCTTTGCCTACCTTGAAAATTTTGCCTTTATCGATTGCGATGCTACATTCCACTATTTCTTTGTTTATGTAGGCTTTCGCGTTGTTGAGGATTAAGTCAATCAAGTTTGCCGCTCTCTATCCGCTTAGATAATTGTAAATTGGAGGTTATGTTAAAAACCTATTCTATTATTTTGAAGAAGTCTCTTTCTGTTAGTATGCCGACAAGCCTATCATTCTCCACAACTGGCAATGCTCCAATGTTTTTGTCCCGCATAATTTTTGCTGCTTGACCAACATCCGCGTTTGGTTCGATTGTTGAAACTTCCTTTGTTGCCACTTCAACAGCGGGCGTGTTCAAAACTTGCATTATTGTTCCAGACCTTAAATATTCAAAGACTTTTCCTGAGCCGAAAAAGCGTATGACATCCATGGTTGTGATTATGCCAGCGACTTTGCCGTCGGCGATTATCGGCAGTCTTCTGAATCCCTGCGTGACCATTGTTTTTTCAGCTTCAAAGATTGTGGTTTTGGGCAGGGCTGTAACAACCTTCTCCGACATTATTTCAGAGACTTTTACCCCGCTTATCCTGTCAGAGAACAAGCCTGCAACGTCTCTTTCCGTAATTATCGCTTTCACCCTATTTTCTTCATCAACTATCGGCAAGCCACCGAGATTCTTTTCCTTCATAAGCTTGATTGCATCGCTCATTTTGGCATTCGCCTTAACAAAGACAACATTCTTCGTCATTACCAGCCTTATAGGCTCATTTATTGCCTTGAAAAAGTTTCCGCCGAACTTTTGCTGGACAAGTTCAAACTTCTTTCCACCGCCAAGATAATCAACAATGTCGGTGGCTGTCACTATCCCCTCTAACGCTTTGGTTCCAGGATTAGCTATTGGTATTCGGCGGAACCCTTCTTTTGTCATTATCTGGATTGAATCATAGACTGGGGTTGTGGATGCTATTGTTACAACTGGGCTTTTGGCAACTTGAAGGATTTCGCTTTCGCGTTTTCTCGGAGGCTGAGTTCTTAAATGCTGCGCTCCTTTATCCTTCAAATACCTTCTGAACGTTTCTTTACTCAATTGCTCCACTCCTATTTGACAACAAGCCTAACAATATCCTCACGGTCAACTATGCCAATTAAATTGCCATCTTCATCTACCACTGGAACTCTTCCAATGTTTTTCGAAACCATGATTTTAGCGACTCTAATCGCCTTTATCTTTGGTTTTACTGCTATAACTTGGGTTTTCATCACTGAAGAGATTTGCGAAGCTGCCCTAAAACGTCCCTTTGCCGACTCAAATGTTGGCAGTAAAGCTCCCTTATCAAGGAGGTCTTTCTGTGTGACTATGCCAACAAGTTTATTCTTTTTCACCACGGGCAGCCCAGCTAAAGATTTAGTTTGCATCAGACGCCAAATGTTATCAATTTCGTCTTCTGGAGAACACGTTACTACATCTTTAGACATTATATCTGCAACTTCTTTGGCAAGCTTTTCTGGACTTGTCCTAATTACGGCGTCGATAAAGTTTTCAAGCCCCAAAACTCCAGCGTAAACTTTTGCTTGAGCCGAGTTTACAACTGGAACTTGCCACTCGTCTAAGCGTATCATTGATTTAACCGCTAAAGCGGCATCTTCGTCGCTTGAAGCGACAAACTTTGGGTTCAGCATTATACCCTTAACTTTTATGGGCGAAACAGAGGACGAAATAACCATTACAGTTCCACGAGAAACCACGCCCAACAATTTTCTATCGTCATCCACAACTGGAAGGATTCTTAAAGAAAAATCTCGTATTACCGCGCGGGCTTTGGTTGCAAGCTCATAATCATAAATAGATGGGTGTTTCTCATCCATAATTTCTTTAACACGCAAAAAACCGCCTCTATTCCTCTTCCTCTAACTCAGCCTTGCAGTCTTCACATAGGAATTCTCCATCAACCTCGTTGAGGTTGTCAGACCATCCTCCACAGCGGTCGCAATACCCTGCAAGAGACGATGTTTCCTCCGGCGCCTCTTGTGCTCTATTTTCTCCCTCTATAAGCGCGCGTTCTTGAATGGTTTCAATGAGTTCTGGAACGACGGCTAAAATGTCTTTGCTTGAGAGCAAGCCAACAAGTTGCCCCTTGTAAACAACGCCTAACCTTCTAATGTTTAGTCTGCTCATTCTCCTCGCTGCTTCATGAATTGTTTCGTCTGGTTCTATTGTGATTAGGGGCGAAGTCATAACTTCGCCGGCTTTGATGGAGCTTGGCGTTGCGTTCTTCGCCAAAACTCTTACGACGAGGTCTCTCTCTGTGATTATCCCGATGGGTTTCCCTTCTTTGTTTGTAACTATTATGCATCCTAAGCCTTGTTTATCCATGAGCTCCGCCACTTCGTTTACTGGCGCGCTCTCCTCTATAGTTACAACTGGGCTGCTCATCACGTCCTTAACTAGCATCCTTGACCTTAACCCGATCTCTGACATTGTTCAGCCCTTAAACCCGCGTTTTTCATCGAGACGATGCTCATTCAACTCAAAATAAAAAGCTCACATTTAAAACTTGTTATGTTCCGTGACGCTACAAGAATCTTTTGGGAGAGTTTATTAGCATGTAATAGCTAATGCATGTAGTTTTAACGTGGAGGAAACCCAAATGCTGAAGACAAATATTGACAAATTGGTGAAGCTCTCAGTTTTTGGCGAAGTGGCCAGCCCCATTTTTGGACGGGGAGTATATAGCATTTCAGCAGAAGGCGTTCCGATAGTTTTGCCCGGAGTTGGCGGAATAACCTACAATGTGAGGGTCGGCGACCCCGCATGCGAATGGGAAGCAGACCACGTTGAACCCGGCGTAAGCATTGAAAACAAGGAGAACGACCCGCGTTTTGGACAAAGTGCAAACACAGCGTTGAATGTCCTTTCATGTGTTGGAAACGAAGCTGTGGTGGTTTCAGGAGAAGCGAAAGGCGCAAAGGGGGTTGTAACTGGAAAGCACGGCGGAATAGAACATGTTCTGGTGGATTTTCAACAGGATGTTTTGGATAAGCTCATGCTTGGCGACAAAATTCTCGTCAAGGCTTTCGGCGTTGGCTTGAAGCTTTTAGATTTTCCAGAAGTAAAGGTCATGAATATGGATCCACGTTTTCTCGAAGCCGTAAACCCAAAGCCAAAAAAGGACAAACTTGAAATTCCAGTTACTCATGTTGTCCCCGCCTCCATAATGGGTTCTGGACTAGGCTCAAACACTTCTCATTCGGGCGATTATGACATTCAACTTTTTGATGAAAACACTAGAAGACAGTATGGGCTTGACGATTTAAGACTCGGCGATTTAGTGGCAATCTTGGACGCCGACAACTCTTACGGAAGAATCTACAAGCAAGGTGCAGTTTCCGTCGGCATAGTTGTGCACACGAACTGCGTAACGTCAGGCCATGGACCGGGCGTCGCAACCCTTTTCACATCTTCCACAGGAAAGATTATTCCAAGAATTGACGCGAAAGCCAACATTGCTTCGCTTTTAAAATTGAGGACAGATATATAAGTTGGATAATGCGCAATATTGGTGAAAAGAAAGGTGCATATTTATGCCATATAAAAGGAAGAGCCGCGGGAGGTCAAAGGGCGGTAAAGGAAAAAGTGGTTTCGTTCAGTGTGCAAACTGCGGGGAACTGGTGCCGCGGGACAAAGCCAAAAAGGTTACTAGAAGATTTTCTCTGGTTGACCCAGCTTTGGCTAAGGAGCTTCGCCAAAAGGGCACGTTTATATCTGCTCCAGTGGACACGAAGTATTACTGTGTTTCGTGCGCTGTGCATTACGGCATTGTAAAAGTTAGGGCAAAGGATGAGCGGCGCCTACGCGTCAGAAGAAGATTCTAGGCTAGGTTTAGACTCTCTTTCTAGCTTGGTATAAACGTGTAGTGCTCTCTGTAGAACCGTTAGGTTTGTAAGAACAGCAAGCACGATAATACCTATCTCCATGGCTGGTTGCCACAAAATCGCCGTTAGGCTTGCAACAGCTAAGATAATTATTCGCTCCGCCCTCTCAGCAAATCCGACTGATTCCATTTTTACGTTTGCCGCTTCAGCCCTTGCGCGACTGTAACTTACAAGTAAAGAGCCTACTAGGGCTGTTAAACCCGACGGGATGCTGCATAACCCGCTTAAGATTATACCCACGTATACAGCGGCGTCCGCGTACCTGTCCAGCAACGAGTCTAGAAAACCACCAAACGGTGTTGCTTGTTTGTAAAGTCTGGCTAAGGTTCCATCCAGCACGTCGCAGTACCCAGAAAAAAGAAGCAGCAGAATTGCTGGCAAAAGAAGCGCATATCCATACAGCACTGCTGATAGGAAAGCCAAGATAGCGCCACAAATGCTTATCGCGTTTGGCGTTAACCCCATGTTGTGGGCTGTCTTCGCCTGTGACGCAAGCATCGACTGAACTCTTTGCTTTAGCTTAGTTAGCATAAGCACTCCCTTGCATCGACAATCCTTATTTGGTCTTGATGGATAAAATAGTTGTCACACAAGAAGGTGCCTGCCATGATTAATATATCGCCTATAAAGGTTGATGACAAGCCATGCTTAGGAGTAAAAATTGAACTTCCGAGTTCGCCTCCACTGCTTCTAATAATCGCCAACAAAGGGTTTGTCATGTGCGGTTTCCTAAACATGGAAGCTGCTGAAAAACTCAGTGCGCCAGCGGCAATGGTTAGCGGAGTGAAAACATTTGAAGACGTTCTCGGCGCAGAGGTTAAAGCTGTTACTTCAAAAGCGAAAACTCTCGGAGTTAAGGCGGGAATGAAAGGCGCTGAGGCATTGAAACTTATGTTTTAATGTTCCCTGCGGGCTATAAGACCTTTTTAACAATCAAAAAGTTTATTGAGGAGTGCATAAACTAAAGTCATGCTCTTTCATAAATAACACATCCTAAAAGTGTGGTTTGCGGGTAAAATGGGGTTCACATGAGCACGAGGTCCGTTGAACATAGAAGTGGTCACCTAGTTTTTCCAGGCGAACGTCTAGGCGTAATTGAAGAGTTCACTCCAAACGCCGGAACATACGTAAAAGACGGAATAATCTATTCTAGGTTTATCGGCCGCGCCTTAGTAGATTTACTTAACAAGCGTGTTTCGGTTTATCCGCTGGTTTATGGAGCAAAGGCTCCAAAGGTTGGAAGCATAGTCATCGGGCAAGTTTCAAATGTGCAACCTGAAAGTGCTAGTTTGCGGATATTCCAAATAGGTAAAAAGCAGCTTTCAGGCTTCTTCTCCGGCGTCCTTCATATATCTGATGTGCAGTTGAGGTATATAGAGTCCATGTTCAATGTTTGCAAGCCGGGCGACATAATGAGGGCGAAGGTTATCAGCGAAAAAAACAGGATTTACCACTTATCCACTAAAGATAAGAATTTGGGAGTGCTTTTCGCCTTCTGTTCGCAGTGTGGTTATTTGCTTCAGCCGAGAAGGCAGGGTATGGTATGTGCCAGATGCGGAAAAGTTGAAAAGCGCAAAACAGCATCAGATTATGGAGTGGAAGTGATATAGTTTAGTGTGCTGAGGAGATTTGCAGATGAAAGTTAAGGTGTTAAAAGAAACTTCAAACGAGCTTAAAATAGAAGTTGAAGGAATCGGACATGGCTTATGTAATCTAATACAAAAGAGGCTGTTGGAAGAAGAGGATGTAGATTTAGCTGGATACGACATACCGCATCCCCTAGCATCAAACCCAATAATCTACATCCGCACAAAGGGTCGTGCACAGCCCAAGGGGGTCCTGTTTAGAGCCTTAAAAAACGCACGCAAAACAAACGATAATTTCAGAAAGGAATTTGAAAAAGCCCTCAAAAAAACCTAACTTTACTTTTTGCAGTTTTGAGCAGTTGGGTAAAGCCCTCAAGCGGCTCATCAGCCTCTTCTAGGATGAAAACTGTTTCATCTAAGGTTATGAAGCTGCGGAGCCAAGCGTAAACTATTAATGCCTCAGCCGCGTCGGCTAACGCGTGGCTGTCAATCCTAGATCCTAAGTTCTCTCTTAGCCCAGCTTTTCTAAATGCTTGTGCAAGTACGCTTCCCTTAACCTTTATTCCGCATGGTTTTCCCCTCTTTTTCGACAGTGCTAGGGAGTAAACAAAATTTACGTACGCGTCCCCGAAGGATGCTAGTTCGTGATCCGTCAAAACTTCTGCTAGGCTTTTGTATGCTTTGAAGAAAGGAAATTCGCCGCAGTCTTTCAATCTTAGCATCTCCAAGGGGAAACCATTTTTCACTAAACTTATAACGCTTCCTCACGATATCTTTAACAAGCGTTGTTGAGGGATAATTTTGGGTTGCCGAAAACTTCGAGTGATTAAGCCTGAAATTCGCGTTTTAGGAGTTGACGATGGGATATTTACTCCTCGAGCGAAAGAACTTGTGCCAGTTGTCGGAGTTGTTTTTCGAGGAGGATACTGGCTTGACGGCGTGATGCATACAAAAATTGAAGTAGACGGTTTTGACGCGACGGATAAAATAACTTTAATGATAAAGAACTCGCCTCACTACAAACAGTTGCGGGTGATAATGCTTGACGGCGTAACTTTCGCGGGCTTTAACGTTGTTGACATAAAAAGGCTAAACGCGGAAACAAGACTTCCAGTTATGGCAGTCACGCGCGAAAAGCCAAACTTCGAGGAAATTCACAAGGCTTTGAAGAATCTGCCGAAAGGCGAGGAACGCTGGAAAGCAATACTAAACGCTGGGGAAATATTTGAAGTAAAATGCAAAAACAAAAACGAGAAAGTTTACATTCAAATCTCGGGAATACTCAAGGAGGATGCGGAAAAAATTTTAAAATTAACCTCTACACGAAGCAACATTCCAGAAGCCCTACGTGTAGCACATCTTATTGCCTCTGGAATTAGCACAGTTTAGCCCTAATAAATATTGAAATAAGAAAAGGTTTAAAAGGGACAATGATAAGGGAAAACATTCGAGTAGCGGAGTACAAAGCCATGGAATTTTGTCCAAAATGCGGTTCCCGCCTCGAACCGAAGAAAGGGAAAACCCAAAAAGGAGCAGCGCTAATGCTTGTATGCCCCAAATGCGGCTACAAAAAACAGGAAAAAGGTGGAAAGGTTGAGCCAAAGGTTGCAAAGGTAATACAGCACAATCCTCAAAAACTGGTTGCGGTTATCGGCAAGGAAGAACAAAAACTGCGGACACTGCCAACTGTTAGAGTTGAATGCCCCAAATGCGGAAACAACCTAGCCTATGTTTGGCAAGTGCAGACAAGAGGCGCAGACGAATCCTCAACACAATTTTTACGCTGTACAAAATGTGGTTACACATTCAGAGAATACAGCTAAAAGCTCCATTCTAAATCAAAATTCAATCCATATAGAAGTGGAAAAGTCTAGAGGGGGTCTACCAGTATTGGGTTTGTCTTTGGTTCAAAATTGTAGTGAGAAATCATCTAATCTAGAGTTTGGGATAAAAATTTTTATTTTCTCTTAAATCTTATGCCTACGTGTGTGCGGTATGCTAAAATGGAAAAAAATTGATAGGGATTTCATAGCTGTAGATGTTGGCAAAGAGTACGATGGAAAACCCCTATACTGGACAACCTTCTACTACTACAAGGGACTCATTATCGACACGGGCTGCCCCCACACAGCCGAGGAGGCCGCTAAATTCATTGAGGATATGAAGTTCAGCGTCAACGCCATCCTCCTAACGCATTACCACGAGGATCACAGCGGTGGAGCCTACCTGTTCAAAGAGAAACTCAATGTCGATGTGTTTGCGCCTAAAAAATCCCTAGGAATTCTTGCAAATCCTCCAGAAATTCCAGCGTACAGACAGGTTGTTTGGGGTCAGCAAAAACCAGTCAAGGCTAACCCGCTTGAAAATAATATGAAGATTGGTGGTTTGGCTGTTAAGACTTTTGAAACTCCGGGTCACAGTTTTGACCATGTCTCTTTCTTAATCGGGCGCGACTTGTTCCTCGGCGACTTAGTGGCAAACCCAACTCCGATAATCATAATGAGAGAAGAAGACTCCATAGACGTGATAAACTCACTTAAGAAAGTTGTAGAATTAGACTTTGAAAGGGCTTATGGCGGTCATGGAGTCTGGGAAAAAAGCGATGTGAAAACTACCTTAAACAACATGTTAAAGTTAAAAGAAAATGTTGAAGCATTTTGGCGTGAGGGACTAAATGCGGAGCAAATAGTGGAGAAGATTTTTTCTAATGCGCCAAATAAAGTTCTGCAGATGGAAGAAGTAAGCGAAGGAGAATGGTCTAGAAAAAACCTTGTCGAGTCCCTTCTCGGAATGAGGCATAAAACCGCCAACTAATTCAAAACCTTTTTTAGCCAAAGAACTTGAGGAACTGCACAAGATAAAACTGCAATACTCGCTTTCGTCTTATTTCGTGTAAAGTTATTTAAAGAATCGCCAAGGATATTTCCTCAATAAAGTGCGGTAAAGGTGGAAAAATGATAGAAAACGACTTTCTAAGCACGGAAGATGAAGTCAAACTTAGGGAAGAAGTAAAGGATTTCGTGAAAAGCGTTGACCCAGAACTCCTAAGAAAAATGGACAGAAACGAAGTAGACTACCCCTTCGAGTTTCTACATCAAGCGGCTAAAAGGAAACTCCTAGGACTTCGTTTTCCAAAGGAGTATGGCGGAAGAGGAATGACATGGACTGCGGAGATGACGGCTTTAGAGGAAATCGGTGTTTTGGGGATGGGACTCGGATGCAGCTACGCCATGGTCAGCATAGTGGGAGAAGCGTTAAACCGATTCGGCACCAAATGGCAGAAAGAAAAATTCCTAAAACCAATAATCAAAGGAGAAAAACTTTCCGCAGAAGGCTTAACAGAACCCAGAGGCGGAAGCGACTTCTTCGGAACAACAACAAAGGCTGAAAGAAAAGGAAACAAGTGGATAATAAATGGAGAGAAAAGGTTTATTGCAGGAGGCAAAGCCGCAGATTTCTACGTAATATACGCGAGGACAGACCCTAAAGCGCCTGGGCACAAGGCGTTAACCATGTTTATAGTTGAAAGAGAGATGGGCGTGAAAATTGAAGAAGTTTACAATCTTTTAGGATTTAGAGGTATGGGAACAGCGAGAATAGTTTTCGAAAACATTGAAGTGCCAGATGAATACAGAGTTGGCGAATTAAACGGTGGAGCGGCAATATTTAACAGGATGATGGTTCCGGAAAGGTTAACCTCTGCAGCAGGAGCCATAGGAACAGCGAGAGCAGCCCTAGAAATAGCCATTAAATACTCAACTAGGAGGAAAGCGTTTGGGATGCCGCTACGCAACTTTCAAGCCATAAACTTCAAAATAGCGGAAAGTGTCACAAAACTTGACGCAGCAAGAGCCCTTGTTTACACGGCTGCTAAAGCCGCAGATGCCTCAGATAAAGGCTTGCCAGTAGACCCGAGACGCCTAGTTAGTGAAGCAAAAAGTTTTGCAACAGATGTAAGCTGGGAAGTTGTTAATGTTGCAATGCAAGTTTTAGGCGGGATAGGCTATACGCAAGTGTATCCTATTGAAAGACTTTTGAGAGATATTAGATTGGCGCCGATATGGACTGGAAGCAACGAAATAATGAAGTTACTCATTCAGCATGAAATTTACAAAATGATGGGCATGCCATCACGAGACAGGGACGTGGAAATGGACGCTCTGGAGTGGCACAAAGAAGTTGAAAAAGTCTACGAATAACCTTCAACGCCAGTAACCTCGAGAGCTTACTAGGGTGATGAAGGCAGCATGGCATTTAAGGAAACAGACACCAGCGAACTTTTTGTAAAATACTTTAAACCAGAGCTTTTGCATGGCGAAAACAAGGTTAAACGCTTGGACGAAGCGATTAGAGAGTACATCAAGCCTGGAATGCACATATATTCGGCGTATCTTCCCTTCGCATTAACCTACGAAATCGTTCGACAATTTCACACGCGAAAGAGCGATTTCACAGTAAGCTGCCTTGGCGGCGTTGACAACACCATAATTATGGCTGTAGCTGGAATGGTTAAGCGAATCATAGCCAGCTACGTTGGTCTCACACTTCCAAGCCCTGTTTTGTCCGGAGCATTGCAACATGCGATAAGCAAAGGAATGGTCATAGAAAATTGGTCCCTCTTCACAATCGTTCAGCGCCTGCAAGCCGCAGCCCTCAACCTACCATTCATGCCTGTCCGCTCCTTAAAGGGTTCATCGATAGCAGAGGAGAACGAGGAGAGAGGTCTGTACAAAAAAATAGCGAATCCATTCAACGGAGAAACTGTTGGTGTAGTTAAGCCCTTGGAGCCAGACGTCACCATAATGCATGCCTACTGCGCTGATTCTGCTGGAAACGCCATTCCAGTGCTTCCGTTCACTGAAGAAGCCTATGGCGCATTCGCCAGCAAAGAGGGAGTAATACTCAGTGTTGAAAAAATTGTAAGCACCGAGTATCTGCGGAAAAACGCTTTCAATGTGAAGGTTCCAGCAAGTATTGTAAAATGCGTTGTAGAAGCTCCTTTTGGCATGCACCCTTATGGTTGTCGTGGGCATGATGGCTATGGTTACGGGGAAGATGTTGAATTTGCTAAAGAATTGCAGGCAGCCTTTAGGGAAAGTGAAACAGCCAAAGACTGGATTAAGAAGTGGGTACTTGACGTGAAGTCCCATGAAAATTATCTTCGTCAATTAACTCCTGAACGCCTTCACATGCTTAGAGGCAGCATTTCCCATGGTGATTTGAAAATCGATGCGCTAGAGGTTGTCGAAAAATTGTCGAGTGCACCCGCAAATAGAACGGAAAAGGCTGTTGTCTTTGCAGCGCGGGAAGTTATTGAATCTGTTAGAAGGCAAAAATGCAACACTATTCTTGCAGGCATAGGAATTTCTCATCTCGCAGCTTGGATGGCAACATACATGCTCCGCTCTAATAAAGTGGCTGTTCACCTTATTGTGGAGCTTGGGCTTTTTGGATATCTTCCTCCGCCAACAAAACCTTTCTTAGTTTCTGTTAAAGGTTTGGATTCATGCATAATGATAGCAGGTGCAAAGGACATTTTGGGGTTTGTCGCAAATAAAACACAAGTGCTTGCATGCATATCCGCCGCTCAAATAGACAAGCATGGCAACATTAACTCCACAAAAATCGGCGACTTCTTCCTCTTTGGCAGCGGAGGAGCAAACGACATCTCAACAACCGCAAAGGAGGTCATAGTTACGCTTCTCCACGATAAAAAGAGGCTAGTAGAAGAGGTCCCATATATAACATGCCCTAGCCGAAACGTGAAAAAAGTTGTCACAGATCGCGCAGTCTTTGAAAAAGATGGTGATGAGTTAATTTTGAAGAAGATTTATGCGAAGACTGGAGAAAGTGAGGCAGACGCAATCTCAAACATCACACAGAACATGGGATGGAAACCGAAGATTTCCAGCGACCTACTGCAGTTAGACGAACCGAGACGAGAAGAAATTTTGATGCTTCGCTGCTTTGACCCAGATAGGCACCTTCTTGGAAAACTTTAGAGGGAAACGCCAATCTTTCTTATCCACCAAAACCACATAGTACACTACTGGAATTTGCTTTACGGATGTTTATCGTTGTAAAACAGCAAGTTCTTCGCGAAACGTATTAAAACCCAAGTCTTCGCTAAGTAGTGTCAAAGTATGGCCTAAGTGATCAAAATGACTAAAGAAGCAAAAAAGCTTGATGAACTAAAATGTTTTTTCGAACCGGAAAGCGTAGCCATTATTGGAGCCTCACGCAGCCCCCTTAAATTTGGTCATTATATCGTGAAAAATCTTCTCGACTTAGGATTTAAGGGCAAAGTTTATCCTGTTAACCCAAATGCAGATGAAATTTTAGGTTTGAAAGCGTATCCACGAGTAAACGCTATAGATGATAAGGTAGACTCGGCAATAATAATCGTTCCAGCATCCAGCGTCCCTAATGTGATGAGGGAATGCGCAGAAAAACGTGTCAAAGGAGTTGTTATATGTTCTTCTGGTTTTCGTGAAACAGGAGAGGTTGGAAAGAAAATTGAAGATGAAGTTGTAGCAATAGCCAAAAAAGCTGGAATACGCGTGATAGGCCCAAACACGACAGGTATATTAAATACTTCAAACAATTTTACAACTTCTTTTGCGCCTCTTCCGAAATTCAAAAAAGGAAACGTGGCGTTTATAGCTCAAACTGGGCTTTTTGCGGCCGCTGCCTTCTGGTGGATAATGACTAAACAGCCTTTTGGAATAAGCAAGATAGTTGGGCTTGGAAACAAATGTGATGTTGACGACGCTGAAGTGCTAGAATATTTAGCAGAAGACGAAGATACAGAGGTCATCGCGATTTACATGGAAGGAGTGAAAGACGGCGTAAAACTCTTTAAAACTTTCAAAAATGTCGCAAAAAACAAGCCTATAATAGTGCTTAAATCGGGCAGAAGTCCAGCAGGCATTAAGGCTTCAATGTCACATACTGGTTCTTTAGCTGTGAAAGACGAGATTTTCGATGCAATGTGCAAACAAGCTGGCGTTATACGTGTGGAAGGCGACCTTGATAAACTATTAGACATAACTAAGGCTTTTGCTTTGCAGCCGCTACCAAAAGGTAACAGAGTTGCCATAGTCACTGTCACCGGAGGTGGGGGTGTAATGGCAGCTGACGAGTGTGCCAAGCATGGTTTAGAACTTGCTCCATTGTCTAGCGAAACCTTAAACAGAATTAGAAGCCAAATGCCATCATGGGCTAATGTTAGCAACCCAGCTGATATTGAACCATTATTTGAAAAAGTTGGGCCAGAGGAAAGCGTGAAAATTGCCGTTGAGGCAGTTTTGGAAGATAAAAACGTCGACAGCGTGGCTATCTTATTCGTGGCTGTCCCAAGGCTCATTCAATTTTTCAATGTGAAGAGCGCGATAAGATTTCTTAGGGAAATTAACACTGAGCGGAAACCTATTTTAACGTATCTTTTGGGGTTCAAAGAAATGGTTGATTCTTGGACAGCTCAGATTGAAGAAGAGAAAATTCCCGTATACACTTCAATCGAAAGATGCATTGAAGCCTTGGGAAACCTATGGAGATGTAAAATGTATCAGATTAGAAATAGGTAAATCTAAAAAAGATGTTTCAGGCTATTGTTTCTAAGCATTAAAAGTGTTTAACCGTCTCTTTCTTTAAAATAGTCTACAACCTTGTCAATGCACGAGTAGGAGCTTTTCACTTTTGATACGTCGCCGAGGAACGTGAAGTTCCAGAAAACAACCGTTTGAGCCCCCGCTTTTCTATACTTGTCAAGTTTATCAATGACGTCTTCCACGCTTCCCCAGAGGAAGCTTTCTTGAACAACCTCTAATGGAACATTTTCTAAAGCTTTCATAACCTCTTCTTTTGTATAAATTGCTGGGACATAATCGGTAAGCGGATAGAAGTCTTTCCCCAGCGGATGCGTATAACCAAGTTTCTCATAAACAATTGCAGGGGTCAGTAAAGCTCCAGCCTTTATTAGCGGCGCTTCTCGCATTAGCCTTAAACACTCTTCTCGGCTCTCGTCTATTATAAGGTTTAGATATGCTCCTTTCTCTATTTCTGCAAAGTTTCTGCCAATTCTGCTGCATTCCTCTTTTATAATGTTCAGTCTCTCGCTGTATTCTTCCGCGCTTGAAACTGCCGGAAGCCAACCTTCCGCGTACCTCGCCACAATTTTGCACATTCTCTCTCCAACACCACCTATCCAAATTGGCGATCTCTTGTTCAACGGTGGAAGCTCAAAAACAGCGTTTTTCAGTTTAAAGAATACTCCATTGTAATTTATTAGTTCGTCACGTTTGGCTCCCCAAAGGAGTTTTATCACTTTTACGGCTTCTTCCATCCTGCTTACAACTTTCTCGTATTTTAAGCCGTAAGGTTCAACATTTTCAAATTCTCCCGCGCCTATGCCTAGAATAACTCTGCTGTTGGTTAAGTGCTCAAGAGTCGCATAGCTTTGGGCTAGCATAGCTGGATGATGCCTTATAGCTTCTGTAACAGCGCTTCCCATACGAATTTTCTGCGTTGCCGAAGCTGCGACGGCTATTGAAAGTGTTGTCTCAAAAAATGTGTGAGGGCTATAGGTTGCAAGTGGACCGACAATTTCAGGCGTCCATATGTTATGGGGGAACCATCCCATTAAATGGTCTGGAAACCATATAGAATCATAGCCCTTCTCTTCAATTCTTTTAGCTACTCTTGCTATACCCTCAATAGGAGGGAAAGTTGGACCTACAACGCCAATGCGCAACATGACGGTGGTTTATTTAGACTTGATAATTAAAATTTTCGCGGAAGTTGTCCGTATTTGAATGATGATTGCATGAATTTTCAATTAAGAGACTTAAGTCTTTTATATGGATAAAAAATTTGGGAACGAAGACCAGACTTTATTCTTAGCAGATTAACCGTCGTTTATCTTCCCTTGAATACTGGTTGTCTCTTTTCAATAAACGCCTTTGACGCTTCCTTCTGGTCTTCAGTGCTGAAGCAAAGTTCGAAGAGGTCAATTTCGCATTTTAGTCCTTCACTAAGAGTTGTTTCCATCGCTTTGTTCACGGCGATTTTTGCAAGCGCCAATATTATGGGGCTTCTTTTGAGAAGCTCTCCGACTAAACTGTTAACTTCTTCCATCAACTTCTCCTTCGGAACAACCTTGTTAACCAACCCAAGCCTATATGCTTCTTGAGCCGTTATAGATTTCCCTGTGAAAATCATTTCCTTAGCCATCTTCTCGCCTATAAGCCGCGGCAACATCTGTGTACCTCCGCCTCCGGGTATCACTCCAACTCTTACCTCTGGTTGCCCGAATGAAGCGTTTTCAGAAGCTATTATTATATCGCATGCCATTGCTAATTCGCAGCCACCGCCAAAAGCATAACCGTTTACGGCGGCTATCACTGGTTTTGGTATACTTCTGACAACGTCGTAGGGTCGCAACCTCCCGCTTCGCTTAATGAAGTCGGAAGGGGCAAGCTTTGGAAACTCGCTTATGTCTGCACCAGCACTAAACGCGCGGTCGCCAGCTCCAGTAAGCACTATGACGCGAATGTTCTCATCGTCTCGTGCATCTTGAAACGCGCGCACAAGTTCTTCCCGCATTTGGTCGTTTTGTGCATTCAAAACTTCGGGTCGATTAAGGGTTATCCAAGCTACATTTTCCTTTTTCTCGTAGATGATTGTTTTAAATTCGCTCAAACTTGTTTCCTCCTCTAAAGTTCACTTTGACAAAACTTCCTTCCAGAAGGCGTATATTCCCTTCTTTCCCGTTCCACCAGTATAGCCAGCTCGCACCATCCACCTGACAAGCGGATGCAAGCTTCCTTTCTCTGGACCCATTTCTTTAATTCTATCTTGTTCTGATGATGCCATGAGCCCCCATGAACCTGTCATGTCGCCAAGCTCTAACGGACCCATAGGAAGGTTGTATCCAAGTTTCAAAGCCTTGTCGATGTCTTCTGGTGAGGCTACACGTTCCCATACCATTTCAATGGCTTCTCTCATCAGTCCGCCGTATGCTCTATTAGCTAGGAAACCGTAGCTGACGTCTTTGCAGATAACTGGTTCTTTGCCGAGTTTCTTGGCGAGTTCGCAGACAGTGTTTATTGTTTCATCTGAGGTGAATGCACCTTTCACAGCTTCCACTAATTTCATTACAGCCACCGGATTAAAGAAGTGCATACCAGCAACTTTTTCAGGTCTTTTCGTCGCAGAAGCCATTTCAGTTATGCTCAAACCCGACGTGTTTGAAGCTAAAATCGTGTTTGGCGGAGCGTTTTTGTCAAGTTCTGCAAAAATTTTCTTCTTTATTTCTAAGTTTTCAATAGCAGCCTCTATCACGAAATCAGCGTTTTTAGCCGCTTCGGCGATGCTTGTTGTGCCCTTAATTCGAGCAATAATCTCTCTCATTTCATTCTCGGTCATTTTGCCTTTGTCAACGAAAAATCGTTTCAAATCAGCTTCTATGGACTTCAATCCGTTGTTGACTAGCTCATCGCTTACATCGACGATAGTTACGGAGTATTTGCCTACTCGCGAAAGCAGTTGCGCTATTTGGCTTCCCATTCTTCCAGCACCTATAACAGCAACATGCCTTATGTTTTCCAACAAATCCGACACCTCTACGTTTTTGGGTATCAATTACTTTAGAAATAAAAAAGTTTCTACACTAATTGTGCCTATTCTTCAACGCAATTATAATATTAAAAGACATATTCTAAAATAATAAAATTAGGGAAAAAAGGCGGCATCAGAGGAACTTCACTAAATCCTCCCGTTTTATCCTCGGCAACTCCTTTTTTATTCCGGCAAGATACCTAGCTATATCCTTAACTTTCTCTATGTTGTAGGTTCCCATCATCATAATTGTTTCCATAATTGGCGATCCGCCACCATGGACACCGGCCACTTGATTAACTCCCGTGAGATCCGAAGCTAAAACGTTTTCAGCTAATCTGAATGCTCTATGCACATATTCAGGCGAGAGATTTGGATTGCGCATTATGTATTTATTGAGGAGAGGTCCCGTCTCTTCGTTGTAGAAGTCTTCTTCAAAGGGAAGTGTGCATGCAAGACCTCCAGCCAGATCTGCCAAGATTTCGTATTCATGGTATATGTTTTCTCCTGCTAATCTTCTTCCTGCATTTGTATATACGGGGTCAGGAATGTAAGTTCCAGACGGGGATTTAATAGCGTGGTGTGCGCTGGCTATTCCAGCGGCGTATACAAGTTCGGATATGCCGATGTACTTGGATAGTTTGTCGCGTACATGGCTTTCTCTTTCGATGTTGTTGCATTCTGCGACCAAGGCGGCGGTGCCACAAAGCACATCGGTTACCGCTGGTTTACAACCAGTATAACTGTGTCTATGGTAGAGGGCGAAAAGTAATGCTAGTGCTCTTGCATATTCCCATTCGCCGCACATGAAGACTCTTTCCCATGGCACGAACACATCGTCAAATATTGTAAGCGATTCTGCATCTCCATACTCAACAATGGGGGCGTTTAGCTTTACCCTTTTGCGCTGATATGCTGGACGAACAACAAGCTTAACTCCGTCAGTATCAGCTGGGATTGCAAAGGCAACAGCCCAGTCTCCTTCCTCCTTAGTTAGAGTGCGTGTCGGAACAACTATAATCTCATCCGCGTAAGGCGCAATGGTATTATGCGCTTTAGCTCCCCGGACAATGATGCCGTCATCCCGTTTCTCAACAACCCGCAGATAAAGGTCGGGATCCTTCTGTTCATGAGGTCTCTTTATTCTGTCTCCTTTAACATCTGTTTGGGCGCAGTTTGCAACTATGTCGTTCTCTTGGAAAAATTTTAGGTAATCAATAAAACGGTTGTAGTAGTTTGTGTTGTATTGCATGTCTATGAGTTTTGTGGCAACTGAGAGGGCGTTCATCGCGTCTATTCCCATACAACGTTGAATACAGCCTCCGGTACGTTGACAAAGTAGACGAGTCATTTCCTGCTTCTTTAGGAGGTCCTCCTTGCTTTGGTGAATATGGCAGAAACGATTAATTTTTTCTCCAGTGATGTGAGATGTAGCCGTGCAGACATCAGCAAACTCTGGGTTATTAGCCATATCAAAGGTCGTGCAGATAACATTTATTCCAGGTTGAAGCCTCCTATCCAGTCTATCTACTTTTTCGCCACCGATATACACATTTTTCTTCATTTTTTTAAGTCTCTCAATGTAGTCTTCCTTAGTTTTTATTGCCATATTTCAAACCTCCGTTTAGTGTCCGTATGTATGTATAGCCGCGTTTTTAAAGCTTAACTTTTAATTTTCAAAAAGGCATCATTCTACGTCAGTGCCGTGCAAAGCGAAACAAAATGCTATTATGCGGCTGGATTATTGAATAGTTTCTAAAAGCTATTGAGGTGGTTATTGGCAATGAGCGGAAAAGAAGGCTGTCTTGAAGGTTTTAGGGTAGGCGAGAAGGCTGTTTCTCCGGGCAGAACAATTACCGAGGCTGATGTGGTGATGTTTGCTGGCATTTCTGGAGACTGGACTGAACTGCATACAAACGCTGAGTATATGAAGAATAGCCCATTCGGCCAGAGAATAGCTCATGGAATGCTGACTTTGAGTGTAGCATCTGGGCTGGCGCTGCGGACTAGGGAGCGTTCCTCAATGGAAGTGTTGGCTTTTCTTGGGTTGGACAATGTTAGGTTTATCGCTCCAGTTTTTATAGGTGACACCATAAGGGTTGAGTCGGAAATTATTGAAGCGAGACCAAGTAAAAGCAGACCCGGCGCTGGGATATTGAAGTTTAGGAACGCTGTGAAGAATCAGAGAGACGAAGTTGTGGCAACATACGAAACAGCCTTAATGGTGAGCATGCGAACAAAAGGACAATAAAACTTCATTACACATTTTTCACCGTCGACTGTTTGCTGTCAGTAACATCACGGATGTGAAAACACATGAACTCGACCTCGCTGGATTTAATGTTTAACCCGAGGACGGTAGCGTTGATTGGCGCATCAGAGGACAAACTCAAATCTGGAGGACTGTTCTTAAACAGTTTCATCGAATGCCATTTGAAAAGCAAGCTTTTCTTGGTTAACCCAAAGGGAGGGGAAATCCGAGGCTTCAAAGCTTATCCAAGCGTGTTAGACATCCCTGAAGAAATAGACCTAGCTATAATTACAATACCTGCTCATGTAACGCCGAAAGCTGTTGAGGAATGCTCAAAAAAGGGCGTTAAGTTTGTCGTTATTCATGCTGCGGGTTTTGGAGAACTAGGCGATGATGGAAAAAGGATAGAGGCGGAGATGGTGAAAACTGCGAGGAGAAGGGGAACACGCATTATTGGTCCAAACTGCATGGGCTTGTACTGTCCAGAGGTGGGGCTTAACACCATTCTTCCTTATGTTGATGGGTTGACTGAGGAAAGCGGGGATGTTGCGGCTGTTTCCCAAAGCGGCTGGGTAAGCGAGCACATTATAATTGTTGGTTATGAACGTGGGCTCCGCTTCAGCAAAGTTTTAAGCATCGGAAACCAGTCCGACCTAACATTTACCGACGTTCTCAAATATTTAGGCTCAGACTCCAAGACAAACATAATTTCCGCCTACATTGAAGGAGTAAAAGATGGAAGAACTTTCATGGAAGTTGCAAAGGAAGCGGCTAAAAACAAGCCGATTATTGTCTGGAAGGCTGGAAAAACAGAAGCCGCGGCGAGAGCCGCTTTTTCTCATACTGGCTCGTTGGCGGGAAATTATGCAATTCACGAGGCAGTCTTCAAACAGTCGGGAATAATATCTGCTCATGGAATTGAGGAGTTGATTGATTTAACAATGGCTTTTAAATGCCCTTACCTGCCAAGTGGAAACAGGGTTGGCATAATAGTTGGAGCTGGAGGAGCTGGGGTCGCAGCTTCGGACGCTTGCGAAATGCTCGGTCTGAAAGTAGAGAAACTGCCAGACGAAGCTGTATTGGAGATTAAAGAGATTTTGAGGGGTTTGATTCCTCCATTCTCTGGGTTTTCTAACCCTGTGGATTTGGTTTGGCTCCCCTTTGGACAAGCGTCAAAGGTTCACCCGCAGATTATTGATGTGATGTCTAGGACGGTTGACGCGTTCATGATATTGGAATATGACCCGTTCGCGGTTGTAACACGGGAAATTTTCGCCGAAGAATACCGCGAGACTATGCTTAAAACTATGGAAAAAGTTAAAAAACCAATGGTGCTTGTGACGCCGCATCCAACAAGAGATTTAGACATAAGCCCTTGGACAAAAAGCGGTTTGCCAGTCTACCCAACACCAGAAAGAGCCGCGAAAGCCCTTTCAGCCCTAGTTCAACGCTTCAAATATCTCCAAACCAAGAGATAACCAACAAAAACATTTACAACACCAAAAATAATAATTTTAGCGTGAGACTGCGGCCGTAGTCTAGCTTGGTTAGGACTTCGGCCTCCCAAGCCGGCGACCCGGGTTCAAATCCCGGCGGCCGCACTCTTTCAAGGAGATAATCGTAGCAGGTGAGTGGCGATTGAAGCTTTAGGAAGAGTCGTTTGCATAAAAACTTGGGATGATTTTAAAAAGCTTGCAGTTACTCTGCGCCCTAGAAGTGTTGTGTACTTTTTGCAGCGGGCTCCCCTTTCAAAGCCTCCTTTGGCCTTAAGATTTCTTTTCACCTCCGAAAACACTTTGTACATTTTTCTAGATTGTGCCGATGGTGAGGTCTTCAAGCAGACAAAAATTCTAATTAAAGGTAAAGGTGGAAAGCAGAGGTATGTTTTGCACGAGGACATTAAAGAGTTCATCGTTAAGGAACTGGGGAGAAGGGATTTAGATGTTATTTCTCCAATCTTTTCACCAGCGAGATATCTTACCTCATTGCTCATTCAAAAGGTTCGTGGGAAAGCTTCCGAAAAAGCTAATTTTGGTAATGCAGCAGAGTAATACTAAGTTTCGGCGGACCCAAGCATGGATGACGATACTAGGCGAATTGCTTTAAGTCGTATTCGTACGCTTTTCAGTTTAGCCAACGAGATTTATTCGGAAGACCCTGTTTTGGCTCAGCGTTACGTTGACGTAGCCCGAAGGATAGCGATGGCTGCAAGGGTTCGCTTGCCCAAAGAGTATAGGCGACAAGTTTGTAGACATTGTAAAAGCTTTATTTTGCCCGGCGTTAATTGTCGTGTGCGGGTAAAGCAGAAAAGGGAGCCGCATGTTGTGGTTACGTGCTTTAACTGTGGGAAACATATGCGGATACCGTTGAAGGATGTTAAGGAGAAAACTAGGACATGAGTAAACTGACGGCGGGCATGAAACGCCGCATCAAAAGAGAAATGACCCAGGAAAAGCCAACTGTATGGGTTGGAAAAAGCGGGGTTTCAAAGGATTTAATTACGGAAATTGAAAAGCAGCTAGAACAGAGGGAAATGGTTAAAGTCAAAATTTTGAAAAGTGCACTTGATGAAAACAAGGCTAATGCGATTGCCTCGTCAATTGCTGACCAAACTGGAGCAACCCTTGTAGAAATTAGGGGACACACGCTTGTCCTTTACAAACGTCGGGAAAAACGCTTTAAACCGCCCAAATAAAGAAAAAGTTCTGGGCTAATTTTGGTTTAAATAGGTTTTCTTTCCACTTTGAAAATAACTGGTCTATCTGAGTCTGGACATTGTATGGTTTCCTTGTAGTTTATCCAGTCTTGTGCTGGAGTGTCTCTGCATAAGGCTGTGAGGTATGGAGCCATAGCCATAAGCGCGTAGAGGCATAGCCTGTCACTTTCCTCTTTGATGATTTCTGGTTCCTCAAATGTTATTTTGTCTCCAACCTTGTAGTAGGGGCAGTTTCCTCGGGATTCTTTCACGGTTAAAATAACTTTGTATGGCATTTTGGCACCTCGTTGAAAATATGCGTGTTTTAGGATATTAAAATGTTGGCAATCAACAACTGGTGGCTGGGATATATAAACTATTGCTAAGTTAAGTGCGTTTAAAAGATGGAGGGAAAATATGTAGAAAAAATTCAATAGTCTTAAATAAAAAGGATGCAAAGGAAAAGTTGGCGTTGCTACATGACAAACGGACATGCAGAAACAGAAGTAATTGAAACTAAATTCACCGTAAGTTCTGTGGTGGATGAGCGCGTCCCCACAGGCATAGACGGCTTGGACCAGCTAATTGAAGGGGGGTTTCCTAAAGGAAGCCTTGTTCTTTTGGCTGGAAATCCGGGTACGGGTAAGACTATTTTTGGTATGCAGTTTCTTTATCGTGGAGTGAAGGATTACGGGGAGAACGGGATTTATGTTTCTTTTGCGGAGAGCGAAGAGACTATTTTTCATAATATATCTAAGGTTTTTGGGTTTGACATCGAAGATGTCCGTGGAAAATTGAAAGTTTTGGACTTCACTACTGTGACAGAGAAGGGTTTGTCAACTGTTTTGGAAATGATTCTTGAGGAAGTGGCGGCGTCAAACGCCAAAAGACTTGTTATTGACTCTTTTAGTGCTATGGCGCAGGCTTTTAAGGAGCCGATTGAGGCGAGAAGCATACTTCACAACATTCTCGGTAAGCTTGTTAGGCAATTGGGATGCACAACACTTCTCATCATAGAAGTCCCAACTGGAGGCGAAAGGCTAGGTATAAGCATTGAGGAGTTTGTCGCCGACGGTGTCATCGTCCTGAAGAAAGATTACTACAACGACATGCTCATCAGAGAAATAGAAATAAAAAAAATGCGAGGAACTAAACTTGAAAGACAAAAATTCCTTTGCACAATGCACAAAGGCTTCAAAGTATTCCCACCTTTCAGTGTAAAAGAAATGGAGAACCCTCCAACGTTTGAGGCTCCTAGGGGTACTCCAACTCATTATCCAAGCGGGATTCCGGAGCTTGATGAAATCTTGGGTGGGAAAGGTTATCCTAGGGGCGCTTCGGTTTTATATGAGTTGGGCGAAAACGTTCCACTTGACGCGTTATTCGCGGTTCTTATTCCTACAGCGGCAAGCTTCATAATGAGGAATAGAGGACTCATCGTTGTTCCACCAATTGGATGCGGCCCCGAAGACATAAGAAAGCAAGTCACTCGTTTTACGGGAGAAGAAAGTTTTGATGAATGTTCTCGAATAATAACTTTTCCCAACCCGTTTATTGACTCCAGCAAACCATATGTAGTAATTTGGACAGATCCCGTAGTAGAAGCATCAGACCCTGTAAAAAATTTCAATCATTATATGGAAGTCTCTATGGGTCTGGCAAATAAGCTCGGCAAAAACATATTTCACATTTTGAGTACTGATAATCTTGTATCCTTGGTATGGTATGTCAGAGCTGAACTTATGCCATCTGCCATTGGGCGGTCAGTGATTGCGAATAAAGGAGGAAAGGACTTGATGATTTACGTAGCGGTGCCCAGTTTTCCTGAAATAACGAAAGTTTTAGCTGACGTTCTAAATTTACATTTTAAGATAGAGGAGAAAAACGGGGCAATAATATTTTACGGAAAGAAGCCTATAACCAGCATTTATGTTGTGGAGCCGGGTGCTTCCAGAGGTTGCCGAGTTAGGCTCACACCAATATTGTAATGCGTCGAAAAGCCTCGCCTTTTCCTCAAAATCTTTTGCCTTCCACGCTTGCCACTTCCACCTTGTTGTTCGCTTTAAATCAAAATCCAAAAGAGTAAAACGAAATTTTACCACAACTTTTAAATTTCATACTTAACACGCTTACTGAAGGAACAAGAGGATAAAGAAAATTGACAACAGTCTACAACGTGCCAGCATCAAAGCTAATCGAAAAATTAGCTCAATATCTAAAGGAAAACGTGGATGAGATAAACCCACCGCCATGGTCAAGCTTCGTTAAAACAGGCGCCCACGTTCAAAAACCACCCCAAAACCCAGACTGGTGGTACATACGATGCGCCTCGCTGCTACGGAAAATCTATGTTCACGGACCAATAGGCTTAGAAAGATTAAGAGCCGACTACGGAGGAAGAAAGAATTTTGGTGTAAGACCAGATCATGCCGTGAAGGCCGGCGGAGCAATAATAAGGAAAGCTCTGCAACAGCTTGAGGCTGCGGGATTAATTGAAAAGCTTCCATCCCGCGGAAGAAAAGTAACAACCGAAGGAAGAAAGCTTCTACAAGAAATAACCGAGGAGCTCAGCAGAGAATATGCTAAAGCGATTCCAGAACTAGAGAAATACTTAAAAGGCGACTGAAATGTCAGACGAAGAACTCGAAGAACTGCGTAAAAGAAAGCTTTTAGAATTACAACGCCAAATGGCTGAAGAACAAAAAAGAGCACAGATGCAGCAACAACTGGAACTGGAAAAACAAGCCATACTGAGAAGCATATTAACTCCTGAAGCAAGGCAAAGGCTAACAAACTTAAAGATGGTCAAGCCAGAGTTCACATCCCAACTGGAACTGCAGCTAATCCAACTAGCACAGCAAGGAAAATTGCCAATACCCTTAACAGACGAACAGCTTAAACAAATACTTATTCAACTGCAAACACGGAGACGTGAAACAAAAATAAGAAGGATATGAATATGGCGCGAAACAAACCAACGGCAAAAAAACTTAGACTAGCAAAAGCGGGAAAACAAAAGAAAGCTGTACCATCATGGGTTATCGCGAAAACGGCTGGAAAATTTAGAACACACCCGAAAAGGAGACAATGGCGAACAAGAAAAATAAAAGCGTAGGAGGACCGCCCAATGGAAGAAAACACAAAAGAAGAACCGTTAGAAACCGAGGAAGAACAAGAAAAACCAGTTGAAGCAGCTGAAGAAACGGAAATTGAGGAAGCCCCATCGGAAGAAGAGGAAAAAACGGAAGAAATCGTTGAAGCGAAAGAGGAAGAGAAGCCAGAAGCCATAGAAGAGGAAGTTAAACCGCCGCCACGAGAAGAAAAGGCAGAGGAAGAAATTGTGGAAGAAAGAATCTATACAATTCCACTCAGCAGAGCATGGATTATGCCTCCAAACAAAAGAGCCCCCAGAGCGATGCGGATAATCAGAAGCTTTATAACGAAGCACATGAAGTTGGGCGCGAGTAAAGAAGAAGAGGAAGAAGAAGAGCCTAAGCGGCTTACAATTAGCAATGAAGTGAACGAAAAAATTTGGAGCAGAGGCATAGAAAAACCCCCGCGAAAAATTAGAGTAAGAGCCGCAAAAGACAAAGAAGGAAATGTTACGGTTTATTTGGCTGAAGGAGACTAATCCTTGGCCATTTACTTTTCCAGCCTTTTCGGCAGCGCAAGCATAGGCGTGTACGCGCTTGTTACAGATAAAATCATCATAATTCCAAAGTTGACGCCGCTTAAAAAGGCTGAAAGGCTCGGTGAATGGATGAAAGTTAAACTTATACACACCATGATTGGTGGCTCAGTTTTGGTCGGCGCACTTGCATGCGCGAACTCAAATGGTATTGTGCTCCCACATTTCGTTAACGAAGAGGAACTTGAAGCCATAAAAAACGGTTTCGACGGAAACATAACAGTTATGGAAACCAAAAAAACGGCCTTCGGAAACATGGTTCTAGCAAATGACCACGGAGCAGTCGTTGACCCACGATTGAAAGATTGGGAAATAAAGCTAATCTCCGAAACTTTGGGAGTTGAAGCTGTTACCGGCGAAGTTGCTGGCTTACCCTATGTTGGGTCGTTAGCTGTAGCCACAAACAAGGGAGTTTTAGCTCACCCGCTGCTGAAGGAGGAGGAAAAGAAGCTTTTGAAGGATGTGCTGAAAGTTCCTGTTGATGTCGGCACAGTTAACTGTGGAATACCCTATGTTGGAACGGGATTGATTAGCAACAGTTACGCTGCCATAGCTGGTTCTTTGACAACTGGACCCGAGATGTTTATAATTGGGAATGCGCTGGATGTTGTAAAGGAAGATGAGTGAAGTGAAAGTTTTTAGAGTCACCGGCGAGATTCGAAAACCAAACCTAAAAACACCATTCAGAAAGGAAGTAATGGCTGTCAAACCAGAACACGCCGTGGAAAAAGTCTACTGCGAACTCGGCAGCAAACACCGCGTTAAACGCTTCCACATCAAAATAGCGAGTGTCGAGGAAATCCCACCCGAAGAAATAAAAAGCCCATTACTGAAAAAACTTGTTGCCGGAGAATGAGAGAACTTGGCAAGCAAAAGCGAAGAAGAGGAACTGCGCAGACTAAGCGTTGAACTACGCTTCCTTGAACAAACAGCCGAAGCCATACAATCTAGGATAAACATGGTGGACGCCGCCATAACAGACTTAACCTACGCAAACATGACGCTGGAAGGCTTAGAAAAAGAAAAGGAAAACTCAGAACTCCTAGTCCCCATAGGAGGAAACTCTTACATAAAAGCGAAACTTGAAAACCCAGACAAAATCATCGTCGGAATGGGCGCCGGAATCTCCGTGGAAAAAACCTTGCAAGAAGCAAAAGAAATCATCAAAAACCGCCTAGAAAACTTGGAAAAGACGAGAATGTCGCTTCAGCAACAACTCGCCCAAATTGCAGAAAGAATGAGCGAAGGCAAAGAAAAATTTGACAACCTACTAGCCAAACTTAGAGAGGAGACAAAACCAAAAAATGTTTGAGAGGCTGAAGTCAGGCCTCAAAGGGCTCGTAAACAAAGTTACAACAACAGAGCTTAAGGCTGAAAACCTTCGCCCAGTGCTTTCAGAATTCAAAATAAGCCTCGTAGAAAACGATGTTGCCTTTCCTGTTGCTGAAAAAATATGCGATGAAATGGAAAAACTGTTAGATGGGGTTCAGGTTAAAAGACTTGAAGACCGCAGAAAAATTGTGGAAGAAAAACTTAGAGAAGTACTCTTAGAAATTATGCAAACAAACAACAAGATAAACCTAATAGAGGCTATTGAAGAAAAACGCAAAAAAAGCGAACCCTTCGTCATAGTTTTTGTCGGAATAAACGGCACGGGAAAAACCACAACCATAGCGAAAGTAGCGCGCTTCCTCAACAACAAAGGCTACTCAGTTGTTCTCGCCTGCAGCGACACCTACCGCGCAGGCTCTATAGAACAGTTGGAAGAACATGCAAAACGCTTGGGTATACGCATGATAAAACACAAGTATGGCTCAGACCCCGCCGCCGTAGCATACGACACAATAAACCACGCGAAAGCTCACGGAATAAACGTCGTTTTAATCGATACCGCTGGGAGAATGCAGACGAACAGGAACTTGATGGATGAACTTGCCAAAGTCAAACGAGTAGCAAACCCAGACTTAACCATTTTAACTGTGGACTCGCTTACCGGAAACGACGCAGTAATGCAAGCTGAGGAATTTCACAAAAGCGTTGGAGTGGACGCAACAATATTGACTAAAGTGGATGCAGACATCAAAGGTGGCTCAGCTCTAAGCGTAACATACGTAACAAAAAAGCCCATACTATTCATAGGAACCGGACAAAAATACAACGACCTGCAAGAGTTCAACCCGGAAAAATTCGTACAAATGATTCTAAAATAGTCAGGATGCGACTAGCCTTCTTTTTCCATAAACTCTTTGAACCTATTTAAGTCAGCTGGAACTAGAACAGGTCTCTTCAAAAACTCACACGGCCATCGTTTGCATTCGTCACAGTAGTCGATTCCTCTTTTTCTGGCGCATTTCTTCCTTTTGTTTAGCCAAGCTGCTTTTCTTTTCAAAAAACGTGAAATATCCGTTTCCACTATGGTTTTCATGTTGCTTAGAACGTCAAGAAACCATGAGCTGTCCTCGAGTCCTTCAGCCTTAAAGAAGTTGAAGGTTTTGCATGGAAATTCGTTGCATTCTAAGCAGACTTTTAAGCCTTTGTCACTCGAGCATTTGTAAATTTTACAGTATCTCCTGTATTGTTCGCTTAAGCCTTTGTTTGATCTGCATCCCCCGCATTTTTTGTTAAGAAATGCTGTGCATTCTCCGCAGTAAAGTCCGCACGGTGCAACTAAATTCCAAAGGTTTGCCTTTTGCATTTCAGCATTTTCCCAACAGTTTCAACAGTATTGCTTTTGCAGAATACAGCCTATTCTCGCTTTGTTCATATATAACCGACCTTGGGCTTTCGATGACGTTTTCGGCTATTTCATAGCCTCTGTGGATTGGCATGTCATGCATTATGTAAGCGTTACTTCCTTTCAACAGTTCTTTGTTTATTTGGTAGGGCATCATCAGTTTAACGCGTTTTTCCTTTTCAGCAGCAAACTTTGGGTCTGTGAAAAACTCCATGTCAACCCATGTGTCTGTATAAACAAAATCCGCGTCTTTCACCGCTTTCTTGACGTCCAACGTTGTTTCCCAAAGCCCAGTTTTCTTTGCGTTTTCCAAAAGTTCGTCGTCTCTGCAAGGTTCATGAAATATCGGCGTTACAGTGGTTATTTTTACCCCTGTTTTTGTGCATCCTTCAATTAGCGAGTTACAAACATTGTTGTGGACACCTACGTAGACAAGCTTCAAGCCCTTGAGCGTCCCCTTCTTTTCTTTCATTGTCATCAAATCTGCTATCGCTTGGCTTGGATGATACTTTTCGTCACATCCATTAATCACTGGAACACGAGAAGCTCCAGCCATAACCTGCAAGTCAGCGTTCCGTAGAAGCCTAGCCATTATACAGTCAACATTACGTGACAAGTATTGCGTTTCGTCATAAACGTCTGCTATCGTGAAGTTAGTTGTTCTCCAGTCAATGTAAAGTGCATGCCCGCCAAGCTGTGTCATAGCAACTTCAAAGGAAACTCTGGTTCTAGTAGAGGTTTTTTGGAAAATCATCGCGAGAGACTTCCCTTCCAGCGCGCCACGATACTTTTCAGGGTCATGCTTAACCTCGACGGCTTCATCCACAATTTCCATAAGCTGACTGCCAGACAACCCTTTAAAGTTAATTAGATGCATTTTTAACACCATTCAAGGCTTCAATCATTCGAGCATCGATTATAAGTTTTATGGAAACATTTTTACTTTGAACCATAACCTTTCTCCTTAGGAATGCTGATGATTTTAATAGCCGCTTCAAAAAGGGACGTTGCAAGCCTAAATATTTCAAAACAAATTTTAAACAACTACAAATTCAAAGATACAATGGAAATTTTCCAAGGAAACAAAGTTTACGAAGCAGAAGTATACGGCAAAAGTGTCAAACTCGTAACGGTGGAAGAGGATCTAGTTGACGCACAGAGCTTAACCACTTTCCCCGAGACAATTGAACTGATAGTTTTTGTTTCGAGACACAGCAGCTTAAGCGGCACTCCAACATTGTCTGTACATACGCCAGGCAATTTAGGTAAAGCAGAGCTTGGCGGACTTCCAAAGAACGTGTCAATCTCACCCGCAACGGCTATGAAAGAGTGCTTGAAGGCGATGGTTCGTCTCAAAAATGAAATGCATCTTGACTATGACGTATCTTACGAATGTACACATCACGGTCCATCATTAGATGCGCCTGCAATGTTCGCTGAACTGGGGAGTTCACCTAAACAATGGTGTGACGAAAAAGCGGCTGAGGTTGTGGCGCGGGCAACAATGGAAGCAATATCCAACTTTGGTAAGATAGAAGCTAGGACAGCGTTGGGCATAGGTGGACCACATTACAACATGAAATTTACAAAGATAGCGTTAGAAAGCGACGTAGCCTTCGGTCACATAATCCCCAAATACGCAATTCCCTATGTCGATAACGAAATTATTAAACAATGCGTCGAGAAGACGTTGGAAAAGGTTGAATTTGCAGTTCTTGATTGGAAAGGAATAAAGGGCGAATACAAACAGGGACTCGTAAAAATGCTTGAAGATGTAGGCTTGGCTACACGAAAAGTGTAGAGGATATAATTAAGGAAAGGGCTTCAGTAACGCTTATATGATGTTGAATGTCATGTATGATGTTGAACTATGGGCTTAAGGTCATTTCTATCTCAATGCGCGAGAACGCTAAAACTCGCTGTAAAACCAGGGAAAAGCGAGCTTTGGCTATCAATAAAAATCTGCTTCTTGGGAATAGGAGCAGTAGGACTAATAGGGTTCATCATAAAATTGTTGTCTGTAGTGCTTCAACCGTCGCCCCAAATGGGATAAAACAGCAAAAAGTCATCTTTTGCCATAATACCTGTCTAAAAATTTTCCATAGATATCAACTGGTTCGTCAACTGGATTAGCCAACAGATAACAAATTAGTTCGCAGCTTCCGCAAATTAAAGTTGCAAGCCTCTCAGCCGGACGAGTTGTCAACCTAACCTGCTTTTGCGGCTCACAGGAACAGTTAATTAGGGTGTCTTCCAAAGGCAGTTGAAGGAGGGTTCTCCCATGGCATTTGCCGCATTCAGCGATTATCACGTGTTCTGAAAAGGGGCGAACTCGAAGTATCACCTGGTTATAGTTTGGGCAACTTTCGTTTTGACATTCAAAGGTCACTTCCTTATTTCCAACAAACTCTTTTACTATTTCCATTCCGCACTCGCCGCACCTTGCAATTATCAGCGGCTTCTGTAGTGTGATATTAACGCCAATTGTGCTTGTCTTCCCGCATTCGGGGCAGTCAAAGGACTTAGGTAGACGTTTTTTAGGCATGCGAACTACTTTTCTTCTTCTCCTTCCCAACTTCCATCCAACCACTAAATATTTCCCGTTAAAGCGAAACGCAAATAATTCGGTTTCAACTCTCCATTAAGTTCTTTGAAATTTAATAACCTTTCCTTAATTTAGGAACAAAGTTAAACTTTATCGCTTTTTGTCAAGTCTTGAAGTCTTTTAACACCGTCGATCTCTTTTATTATGGCAACCACGCTTCTTGGAACAAGTTCCTCCCAGTTTCCCCCGCTCAACATTTTTCCTCTAATTTCCGTTGAGGAGTAAACGTCCCTTCTGTGAAAACGTATGGGTTTGACCGTGTAGCCAGCCTCCATAAAAAGCCTCCGCGTCAAAGGTTCATTAGAGTAAACCACATCAAAACGTGGAGTGTAGCCCTCAACAGCGGAAACCCACATCATGTGTAAATGCACATCTGGCACTGGCACTATCCATATCCGCGAATTATCTATTTTAGCCTCCTCTAAAGCCCTACGAACCATAACTAGCCTTTCGCCGGCCGTAAAGGGATTGTCTATGCGGTGACTGTATTGGGCGCTTCCTATAACTATCACAAGTTCGTCAACCTCCTTCAAAATATCTTCCACCGCACCAAGATGTCCCAGATGGAAGGGTTGAAATCTGCCGACAAAAAGTCCACGTTTAACCATGACACCATCCACTCTTTTGAGTGTAACCTCTAATCCTTTTAATATTTACTCTTTCACTCCAATCCTTTCTAACTTACTCAGCACGAACTCAACTGGAAACAACCGCAGTTTTCCACCATCGCCTACGGAAACTTCCGCTTCAACAGAATAACCCTGTTTTTCACGGCTTAAGATTGCCAGTTTTATATTTAGGCCACCTCCATACCCGCCTAAGGTAAAATCCCAAGAGACCACTCTGTGACATGGAACTATCAATGGGAACGGGTTAAAAGCCATAACGCGACCCACAGCCCTCGGGCTTCCCCCAGCAACCTTCGCCACAGAACCATAAGAGGTTACATACCCTAAAGGCACAGCAGAAACAGCCGCAATAACCCTTCTTACATATTCTGACAAGTATTTGGTGTTTAACGGCAAAGTTGCATCGGCGCCTTTCCCGTCATAAACGTCCTTTAAGACACGTAACACATGCCCAGCAAGAGTTGAAGTTTCTTTAAACTGTTGAAACGGCGTGTTATAAGGAATCGCGTTTAACAAACTCTTGAGAACTTCTTTTTGGCTGAAGGCGAAGGATACCGCAAAAACTTCTTTATTATTGCAAGCAGCTCCAAACCAGACTCCATCAATATTTTTGGTGAAGAGACCAATCATTTCAAGTCACTTTCAACGTTTTAGGTATTTATAGACCATTTAGATGATTAAGTTTAATAAGTTGCTTGTATATTATCACGGAAAAGGTGATGATGTGTGGAAAAGCAAACGCAGCAAGGGGGTTACATGTGGGTTCCGGGCGCAACCACCGTTGGCGTGGTGTGCACAGATGGCGTTGTTTTGGCTTCTGAAAAAAGGGTTTCATACGGGTATTTGGTGGTTAGCAAAGGCGGTAAAAAGGTTTTCAAAATAACAGACCACATAGGCGCAGCGTGCGCTGGACTCGTTTCGGACATGCAGATTCTCGTGAGGGAAGTTGAAGCCTACGCAAACCTATTCAATTTAGATGTTGGAAGAAACATTTCCGTGAGATCTGCAGCCAAACTCATGTCTAACCTTCTTTTCAGCCACAGACTGGCACCGCTAATAACCCAGACAATAGTCGGCGGAATAGACGAAGAAGGACCATCCCTCTACGTGCTTGATGTTTTGGGCTCCGTTATACCTGACAAGTATGCGGTTGTGGGTTCTGGAACGGAAATTGCCATGGGTGTGCTGGAAGAAGGATATAGGGAAAAATTGACGGTGAAAGAAGCGAAGGACTTGGTCGTTAGAGCCATAAAATCTGCAATCAGCAGGGACGTAATGAGCGGCGACGGCATAGATTTTCTAATCATAACAAAAGAGGGGATAGCGGAAGAGTCGATGAAATTCTAGAAGCAAAACCTACAAAGTTTAGCAAGGCAAAAAATAATCTGGCAGATAATATTACGCCAGAACGCGGAGTGTTTGCAGATTGCAGTTTCACTTGAGCCTTGAAGGGGGAACATTGCTTGTCAAACTTGCACGTGAAGCCGTAGAGGAATACTTGAAAAATGGAAAACAAATAAGCGTCCCAAAAGATATTCCAAAAAAACTTCTTCAGCCCTGCGGAGTTTTTGTCACAATAAACAGCGTAAGGAACAGTGAAAAGGAGTTGAGAGGGTGCATTGGCTATCCATATCCGACCACGCCGTTGGCTCAAGCGGTTATAGAGTCAGCAATAAGCTCGGCGACACAGGACCCTAGGTTTTATCCGCTCTCGTTAAGTGAACTTGACCATGTGGTTTTTGAGGTAAGCGTGCTCACTCCACCAGAATTAATCAAAGTCGATAAAACAAATGAGTACCCCTCTAAAATCAAAATCGGGGAAGACGGCTTGATTGTTGAAAGAGGCTTATTTAAAGGCCTGCTTCTACCGCAAGTGCCTGTGGAGTGGGGATGGGACGAACAGGAATTCTTATGTCAGTGCTGCATAAAGGCAGGCTTACCTCCTGATAGTTGGCTGCTAAAAGACACAAAGATCTACAAATTCCAAGCTATAATCTTTGAAGAGGAAAAGCCTAACGGAGAGG
Organism: Candidatus Bathyarchaeales archaeon; assembly: GCA_049700435.1. Lineage (GTDB taxonomy): Archaea > Thermoproteota > Bathyarchaeia > Bathyarchaeales > Bathycorpusculaceae > JAVZLH01. The sequence goes on along the minus strand of JBNAVK010000001.1, from coordinate 32,512 downwards.
TGAAACGCAAAATTCTTGGCGGGAAATAAACCCATGCGGGTTTATTTTGCTCCCTGTGGCATCGGCTTAGGGCATGTTGGAAGATGCGTTCCTATAGCCAAGAAACTTTTAGATGAGGGCGTTGAAGTAGTTTTTTCTACATACCGCGAAGGTATACGTTACATCGAACGGGAAAAACTTCCCTTAATAAAAGCTCTGCCAATAGGCTTTCAAGTTAAGCCCGATGGAACTGTGGATTTTAAGCAAACGGCAGTAAATCCCGGTCCTTTTTTGGCTTCCTTTACCCTTTTAAGGCAGATTGACGCTGAAATAAGGTTTATTGAAGGTTTTAAACCGGATGTTGTTGTTTCAGATTCACGAGCCTCACCAATATTAGCAGCAAGAGTTTTAGGGGTTCCGAGAATCTGCATACTAAACCAGTTTCAGGTTATAATACCCAGAAAAAAACGTTTCCTTCGCTTAGCAAGATTTGCAGATTCTATAACGCTTACTCTTATCGGGAAAATATGGACTGGCGGAAACACGGTTTTGATTCCAGATTTCCCGCCGCCCTATACTATTTGTTCTGGAAACTTAACAATTCCAAAACCTTATAGAAAAAGTGTAAAGTTGATAGGTCCAATTTTGGAGGTTAGACCAGAGGAACTGCCAACTCAAGAGGAACTGCGAAAGAAGCTGCAACTGCCGTTTGATAAGCCAGTTATTTTTGTTCCCATAAGTGGCCCAATAAGGGAAAGAGCTTTTCTCATTGGAATTTTGAGAAAAATTTTGCTAAACTTTCCAGAAGATTATGAAATTGTTATGTCTCTCGGCTATCCAAACGCTGACACCAACCCAGTACGCCACGGCAACCTAACGATTTATAAATGGATTCCGAATCGTTTCGAATACCTAAAGGCTTGCGACATTGTTATTGGACGCGCCGGACACGGAACTCTAACGCAGTGCTTGTGTTACGGGAAGCCACTGATACTTGTGCCTACGCCAAACCACACGGAACAGCTTTGGAACGCGATACAAGCCGAAAAGCTTGGCGTTGCAGAAATCATTCAACAAAAGGAGTTAACAAGAGAAAAACTCCTAAAAAACGTTAAACAAGTTTTAGAGGGCGAAATGCCTGAAAGACTTAGAATAGTTCAGAAAGAAGTGGTGAAATATGATGGCTTGGGGAACGCAGTAAAAGCGGTGCTTGAAGCGGCGGAAAATGGGCAAGTATTTTAAACTGTCTGTTTATAAGTGAATGTATGTTCTTGCCTCGGAAAATCTTGGAGGAAAAACTTCTAAGAATGCTCACTGAAGATGTGGGTCAAGGAGACATAACCTCAGAGTTAACGGTTCCCGGAGGGCACATGGCAGAAGCTGAGGTGATAGCTAAGGAAGACGGTGTTGTTGCTGGAATTGAAGAAGCGAAAATTCTACTGGAAAGTCTAGGACTTAAGGTTGAGGCATTAACCGCTGACGGAGAAAGCGTAAACGCAAAACAGACTTTGCTGAAAATTCACGGAGATACGAGAACAATTCTCGCCGCAGAACGCACTATCTTAAACCTTCTATCACGAATGAGCGGGATAGCAACAACCACAAGAAAACTTGTGAAAAAAATCCAAAAGGCTGGTCTCAAAACAAAAGTTGCATGCACAAGAAAAACCGCTCCAGGCCTCCTCTATTTTGATAAAAAAGCTGTCTTGGTAGGCGGCGGCGACACCCATAGACTTCATCTGGATGACATGGTTTTGATAAAGGACAACCACATCGCGATAGTTGGTAATGTTGAAAAAGCGATAAAAAGGGCTAAGGAAGGCTGTTCTTTCAGCAAGAAAATTGAGGTTGAAGTAACGAAAGTGGAAGATTCTTTGGCTGCCGCGAAGGCTGGAGCAGACGTAATAATGTTAGACAATTTCCACCCGAATCAGATAAAAGAGGCAGTTAAGAAGCTAGAAAAAGCCGGTTTTCGCAAAAAAGTTTTGCTGGAGGCAAGCGGCGGAATAACGTTGGAGAATGTTCTTGAATATGCATCAACGGGCGTCGACATCGTAAGCCTCGGAGAAATAACAGACAGCACGAAAACACTGGACATAAGCTTAGAAATTGTGAAATCACAGAAATAAGAGCCAATAAACAAGTAGATTCACCGTTGAATAGACTTTAATGGTTGCTATATCATCACAGTTTCTATAACTGCGGCCACAGCAAGCAGCAATGCACAAATTGAAATGAATAAGCTGGCATTTATAAGCTCATTTTTCCCTCTCCGCTGCAATATGCGCCTAACCAGCCATATACTCTCGGCAATAGCGGTTGAATAAGCCAAGAATTCTAACCATGCAACCGGTGTCAAAAATAGAAGAAAAAAGACTAAGGTTGGGGGAGCATTTTGCGCTGTCGCGAGAGCCGAAATTACCACTCCAGTATTATAAAATACATAGCCACCAAAAAGGGGGCCGATGATTGGAATGAACATTATGAGGGTGATCATGAAGTTGTTTCCGAAAATGAAATATAATAATAAGTTTTTTTCTTTCAGCCAATTAATTGTTTGCTCAAGGTCGTTGCTTGTTTCTATAGCTTCGTGCTCTTCGACTGGTGTTAGTACCCCTGCAGTGGTTATGATAAGGGAAGCAGCGAACACTGTGATTATTGATATGATTCTTTTGTTGCGTGGTGAGGCTTCTTTCCAGAAACCTAAACTCATGTTTATTCGCCCTGCTCCTTTGTAACGGATGTTATTTTTAATGCTCTGAAACCTCTTGCAATCGGGTTTAACATTTCCGTAATATTAACCTTTTCCAAAACTCCTTCAGAATCTTCTGCGTATCCCTTAATATCATGTTCTGCAGCCATAAGGGACTGAAGATAGATTCTTTTCTCAACCACCATTGGCTGACATTTGGATGGAAGCCCAAGCAAAACTTCTTTATTCTCATCGACAGCTTTTTCGCAGGCGTACAATATTGCGTGAGCCCCAGATGTTAGCTCCGCTATCCTCACAGGAATGCTTTCTTTCCCTATTGCTAAAACTTCAACTCCATATTTTTGCCTGATTTCGCCACTGATTTTTCTAAGCCGAGGCAAAATTTTTAGTAGGTGCTGCTTTGCCTTATTGGATATTTTCATCGTGGAAAATTGGATTGGAGAAAGTTCCTCTAGTGAGATACTGCCCAACGACATGTCAAGGTGCACAACATCCGCCTTAACTTTTTCAAGCAAATCCCTACAAAGTTCCGCTTCGTGCACTATAACTTCGTGTCCATTTTGTGCATTCGCAAAAACAGGTTTAGCCAAACACATGCTTGGTTCTCTGTATGGGGGATTTACAAGAACGGATGCCGTGGCAACAATTGATAAGGGCTCGAACTTTTCATTCAATATGGCTGCTGAAGAATCTGCAGCAACAATCCTCAAATTTTCGCCTCGACTATATATAGACCAATCAGAATTTAGCTTTGTTGCTTTTCAATTTTCGCGTGAATCCCCAAAATGAACAATTCTGAGCTTTTGGCTCGACTTGCCTTGGGCTTTATAATTTTAACAACTTCAAAATGCCTTTTCATTTTTTGAATAAAGTCATGAAGTAAGTCGCCTTCAAAAACTTTTACAAAAAAATTTCCATGAGGATTAAGCGTCTCTAAAGCTATTTTTAATGCTTGGTGCGCCAAATCTATTTGACGGGCATGGTCAACTTCCCATATCCCAGAAATATTCGGCGAAGCGTCAGAAATTACAACGTCAGCCTTTCTAGGAAGGTTCTCAAGGATTTGCTGCCGTGTTTCTGGCTCGTTTATGTCACCAATTATTGTTCGAATGTTGCTATCTTCGAAAGGTTTTATTGGCTTTAAGTCGACTCCGAGAACAAAACCTTTTTCCCCAACAATTTTCCTTGCTGCTTGAATCCATCCTCCAGGGGCAGCTCCCAAATCAACAACAGTGTCTCCTTCTTTCATGAAACGATATTTTTCTACGGCTTGGAGCAGTTTGTATGCTGCCCTAGAACGGTATTTTTCTTCTTTAGCCTTCTTATAATAGTAATCTCTTTTTCTGTCTTGAAGCCATGCTTTTGGCAAAACTAACTATCACCCAGTGCACCGGTCTCTTCTCCCGCCATTGCAAGAAGCCATTCTGTAAGTTTTTCGCAGATCTGCGGTGAAATTGCGCTTGATGGATCGCATCGCGGGTTGTCTGGGCATAATAGGCATGGACAACCGACTATGGAGTCTATTGACGCTGGGACTCTCTTTGGATAGAGCCTATAAGTCCATCTTCCATTGCGGAGCTCCCTTTCTCTGCGGATAAGTCCTTTATCTTCAAGTTTTAGGGCTATTCTAGAGCCCTCCCTACTGCTTGCGCCAAGTTTACGCCACAGCTCTGACTGTAACAGACCCTCAAATCCCATGTTCATTATTATCTGAAGAGCTTTTTGTTCTAAATCATTGCGCTTTGGCATTTTCCATCAATCCAAGTCTTCTAAGTTAATATATGCCATTTTTAGATAAAAAGATGTATGCTTCAAAACTTGAAGAGAGAATATTGAAGGAGCTAGGAATGAAGAAAGAAAAGGCGAGCGAATTCTACTGTTTAGGGATTGAAAGCACAGCGGACGACTTCAGCGTTGGAATTGCAACAGCGAACGGTGGAATATTAGCAAACATAATAAGCGCTTATACGCCTCCTTCAGGAGGAATCCACCCAAGAGAAGCCGCAAGACACCACGCCGAAGCTGCAAGCAAAGTTTTGGAAGAAGCCTTCAAAAAAGCTAAGATAAAACCAAAAGACCTAAAAGCCATAGCCTTTTCACAAGGTCCAGGTCTCGGTCCGTGTCTACGTACAGGGGCGACGGTCGCGCGGGCGATGGCTTCCTACCTTAAAGTTCCATTAGTTGGAGTTAACCACTGCGTCGCGCATATAGAGATAGGGAAACTCAAAACTGGCGCTGCGGACCCTATAACCCTTTATGTTTCTGGAGGAAACACCATAGTTTCGGCTTTTGACTCTGGACGCTACAGAGTTTTCGGAGAAACTCTAGACATAGCTTTAGGGAACTGCTTGGATGTTTTTGCGAGGGAGGCTGGACTAAGCCGAAAGACGGGCATGCCTCTCGGCGCTGTGGTTGAAAAGCTTGCCGCAAAAGGAGAACGACTTATTCCTTTACCTTACACTGTTAAGGGAATGGACGTGTCCCTAAGCGGCTTGCTGACAGCTGCAATAAATTTGCTGAAGAAAGAAGAATACAGACTTGAAGACTTATGCTATAGTCTTCAGGAAACAGCTTTTTCCATGGTTACTGAGGTTACTGAAAGAGCCTTAGCACATACAGAGAAAAAGGAGGTTTTGTTAACTGGGGGAGTTGCCGCCAACAAAAGATTGCAGTCGATGGTTAAGGCGATTGCAGAAGAGCATAACGCTGATTTTCATGTTGTTCCCAGCGAGTTCGCAATTGACAACGGCGCCATGATAGCTTGGACCGGAATCCTCGCGTACACTTATGGTTTGGTCACGCCTATTGAGGAAAGCTTTGTTAGGCTTCGGTGGCGTCTCGACGAGGTTGAGGTTCCGTGGATAAAATGCAGTTAATTAAAAAGGGAGCTGAAGCCAGCCTCTACCTTGCGGAGTGGCACGGTAGAAAGGCGATATTAAAGAAGCGTTTACCTAAAAACTACCGTCCTTCAGCCTTAGACGAGCAAATTCGAAATTACCGGACAGTTCACGAACCGCAACTAATGCATGAGGCAAAGAAGGCGGGGGTTTCAACACCAACAATTTTCCTCGTCGATGCAAAGGAAGCCACAATAGTGATGGAGTTCATAGAAGGAAGGCAAATAAAGCAGTTGTTGGGTGATGTCTCCGCAGAAGAGAGGCAAAGCTTATGTCTCAAAATTGGCGGGTTAATAGGTGGGCTTCACAAGAATGGGATAATTCACGGAGACCTTACAACATCAAATATGATTCTCTCCCCCAAAGGAAAAATTTTCTTTGTAGACTTCGGTCTTGGAGAAAAAACAAGGGAACTGGAAGCCATGGGAGTTGACTTGCACCTCATGAAGAGAGCCTTACAAAGCGCGCACTTCAGATTTGCCGAAGAATGCTTTAAAGCCGTGGTTAAAGGCTATTCCAAAGTTTTGGGGGCTGAAGCGGCAAAAAATGTTTTAGACAAAATCAGAGAAATAGAGAGGAGAGGACGCTACGTCGCCGAGAGGAAAGGAAAATAATGATTATGAGTGCTTCGCAAAAGCATGAGGAAGACGTGAGATAAGATGGGCTTTCACCTAAGAGGTAGAGTAATATTCTTTGCGACAAACAACATCAACAAGTTCAACGAGGCTCGTAAGCTATTAGCTGAATACAACATAGCCGTTGGCATGCTGAGAGTTAAGGCTGTCGAAATTCAAAGCGACAACCCAGAAGAAATAGCCAAAACAAGCGTGCAACAAGCCTTCGAAAAATGTCATCTTCCCATAATAGTAGAGGACGCGGGGCTTTTTATAGAAGCCTTAAACGGGTTTCCAGGACCCTATGCCTCTTTCGTGCATAAGACGATAGGTAATGAGGGCTTGCTTAAACTTATGGAAAATGTCAAGAATAGAAAAGCGAAGTTTCAGTCTGTCATAGCCTATCTTTCTGCCGAATTAAAATCACCTTTATGTTTTAAGGGTGAGGTTATTGGAGAGATTACAACAGAGATACGGAAGGGAGGTTCTGGCTTTGGCTTCGACCCTATATTTAAGCCGGAAAACAGCGAAAAAACATTCTCTGAAATGGATATAACAGAAAAAAACAAACATTCTCACAGAGCTAAGGCGTTGCAGAATTTCGCTGAATGGTATCGGAAATATTAAAAATGTAATGCACACGCGAGGCTGACCTTCGCTTGCGCTTGCAATGTCTGGCTAAGCTGAAAGTCAGCATGTTTTTGTGTAGGCATTAAATTCTATTTAACAAGTTTGTAGTAGACGTTTCCGTTTTTAATCTCCGTGGCTATGATTCCGTTATTTTCTAGATAAATGAGGTGCGCGATGGTTTCGTTAATGATAAACCATTTTTGCACCGTCGGCACTTCACTCCAACTGCTATAAGTTATATCCCAAGTTATGTACGGTGAAATTTGCCATGCATTTCTAGCTCCACCTTTTAAAGCGTCAATCACTTCCTCAAGCCTTTTCCTGTGATGCTCCTTAAGTTCCAATATCCTCTTCTTAACTTCCCCGCGAAATCCTCTATGTCCAGGAAATGTTCGATCTACATCGAGTTTGTAGATTTTATCAAGACTGTTAAGGTATTCTCTTAACGAATCGTGTCCTTCCCAATAGGAAATATTAGGTGTTATGTCAAATAAAATGTGGTCTCCCGAGAATAAGATTTTTCTTTCCTCGTCGTAAAGGCACATGTGACCAGGTGTATGCCCAGGAGTTAATATTGCTTTCAAAGCATAATCTCCGTACTCAAAGATCTCTCCGTCCCTAACTGGTTGAAAGTCAATGCTGCTTGAATACCTAACAGCCGGGTGAAGTCTCGTAATTCCTTCTATATCTTCTTGTGGAAGACCGTTCATTTTAAAAAATCTTAAAACGTCAGGCTTAAAACCAGCAAACTTCTGCCTAATTTCAATGTCAACATCGCTCATGTACACACGGTTTGTTAGTCTACCCGCGAGGCCTAGATGATCCGCGTGGAGATGCGTTATAAAGTATTCCGCACGTTTAAAATCAACTCCAATTTCATTCAGAGCCTTTATAAACTCAGTGTAGCATACCTCCATGTTAAATCCTGTGTCAATTACTAGCGATTTCTCAGCCTTAATAATGTAAGAATTAAGCGTTTTAAGCGGATTCCCCGGCAGCGGAACCTCGATCACGAAAAGCCCGGGAAGCACTTCCGTTGCTGGCATTGATCCACCTCATATAGAGCATTTTGCTAAACTAGGACAATGATAATAACCTTTCTCTCTCCTCCTACACACGCCAGACAGCCCCATTCTAACAAACACAACATATTAATTGAAAGTAAACTTATCGGAAATGGGTGTAGCAGAAAAGGATGTGTTTTAACATAGTGCAAAGGCCTCAAGGAATTTTGCGGAATGGTACAAGAGTTAACCATTTAATTTTGTTGTTGGTCTAGAAGTAAGGAATTAAATAGCCTGTTGCTACCGAGTATCATTAAGGGCGCATGTTATGTCAGATAAAAATTATGCTGAAATTTTTGATGCGTTGGCACACCCCACACGCATTAGTATACTGAAGGCTTTGCAGGAAGAAAATTTAACCTTTGCAGATTTGAAAAGGAAAATGAGAATAGAAAGTAGTGGGCATTTGCAGCATCATTTAAGTAAACTAGGCTATTTAATTAAAACTGATGAGTATGGGAAATATTGCCTTTCTGAGCATGGAAAGGATGCCTTATTCGTTGTGCAAACAGTTGAGAGAGAAGCGAAATCAGGCGAAAGCGGCGTTCATGTTAATGGCTTTAGGAAAAGAGTTATTCTAAACAGCATAATTGTTTTGCTTGCAATAACTTCTCTAGTAAGCAGCCTCTATCTGTGGAATTTTGTCGCCGCACAGGGTCAGTACTCCTATGATGTTGTTAAAGGAAGTCCCTTACGAGAAGACGCTAGCCTATGGATGAGCACATCAATTTTTGAAGAAATAATGCCAGGGCAATCCTTCAATTTTACGGCTATGGTTTTCTCGGAGCTTAACCCCCAAAACGTTTCCTACGCTTGTAGGGACTACGGCACATTCTACGCCTCCCTACCCACAATAACAGATGCTTATTATCGCGTAGATTTCTTGGGTTTCCGCTTTATCATAACAACTGACACTCATGGTATTGCGTATTTCACAGTGAGCGGCCCAGAAGGAGCACCAGTTAAAGATGCTACTAACCCCTATGAGGCTCCTCCCTACAAAACTGAAATCGTTAGACCCTTCACAATGGGTTTTTCAAGCGGTTCTGAACTTACACATGAATATCATATACCGGTGGAAGTGTTTGGAAACTACACTTTCCAAATAGTTAATATCGGAAACGCCACGATTAGAATGCGTTACGAGGCTTGGACATCAACTGTAACCATGGAGAACAGGCCTCTAAACGGAACTGAAAGCTTTCCGGCTGTTATAACCTCTGGCTCAGAAAAAGTTGTTAGAGTGATATGGCAGTCGAAACCCGCTAATACGCCACTAACAACAATAGCGATCACTATTTGCTGTTCAACAGCATTAGCAATGCTGGGGATCTATCTAACTAACCGCAAACTCTACATAAGAAAGGCTTAGATTAAAACCTAGAACAACAATATATACCTTTAACTTTGAATAAATAAGTAAAGCCTATGGAAGAACAAGCCCCTCATGTTCACAAGATTGAAACATTGCGGAAATTAACATGAAATTTTTAACATCGAAGGTTTTAAATATCCGTCTATCTTCGCTCATACAGAGTTAAGGTGCCAGAACATGCCCAAACAGGAAAAGGGAAAATCTCATCCAATAAGGCCTGTTAGCAGAAGACCTCCAAGCTGGTGTAAATATCAGCCTGAAGAGGTTGAAGCCTTAGTAGTTAAACTGGCGAAGGAAGGTAATCCTCCAAGCCATATAGGGACTATTCTTAGGGATCAATATGCAATTCCGCTTGTTAAACCCATTACTGGGAAAACAATTACGCAGATACTAACAGAAGCGGGGCTTGCGCCTCCAATTCCTGAAGACCTCGGGGAACTACTTAAAAAGGCTGAAAGGCTAGCTGTGCACCTTGAGAGGAATAAAAAGGACTTGCATAACAAAAGGGCACTTCAGCTTATAGAAGCAAAAATCCATAAACTCTCCAGGTATTATAAGCGCGAGGGCGTGTTGCCTCCGAACTGGAAATACGAGCCGAAAATAGCTTCATTAGCCTAACCTATTTTGTTTAGAGAACTGTTTTAAAATGCTTTAAATAACTTCACTTTCTAAGCCTTAATGTGGTCGCGATGGCTCTAGATGAAAACCAGATTAGAGGCTTTATAGGTGCTGCTGAAAATGCAGCAAGGATCATTTTGGAAACTGTTAAAGAAGATGGGGCAATTCACGTTTTTTCACATTTGGACGCTGATGGAATTGCGGCAGCTGGGATTATTGGAAAGGCATTGTCAAGGCTTGACGCGAAATTTCGGATAAGGATAACCCAGTGGATTGACGAAAAGATTGTAGGGGAAATAATTTCAGAAAAACCCAGCCTTGTGATTTTATCGGATTTTGGAAGCGGCTACCTTGACATGTTAACCGAGAAAGTTGCAGACTTCAAAATCGTAATTTTAGACCATCATCAAATCATAGGTAAAGAATCAGCGAGTTTTGTGCATGTAAACCCTCATTTGCATGGGGTGGATGGAGCGCGGGACTTAAGTGGTTCTGGTGTTGCTTATTTTGTGGCTAAGGCTCTGGATAAGGTTAATGTTGACTTGGCGCCTATGGCTGTTGTTGGCGCATTGGGGGATATGCAGGACAAGTATGACCAGCGTAAGCTTAGCGGATTAAACGAGAGAATAGTTGAAGACGCGTTAAATGCTGGTTTGCTAACAATCGAGAAAGATTTGATATTTTTTGGTAGAGAAACGCGCCCAATTCACAAAATTTTGGCTTCCACAACAAACCCCTTTATTCCAGGCATAAGTGGTGAAGAAGACAAAAGCTTAGCTTTTCTAGTAAGCTTAGATATAAAGCCAAAGTATGGGGAGAAATGGCGAGCGTTAAGAGACCTCTCCGACGAAGAAAAGAAGAGGTTATGCTCAGCTCTTGCCGAATATTTGTTGTCGAAGGGTTTACATTATGAAGTTACAAATCTCATTGGGCATGTTTACATTTTAACGCGAGAAGAACCTTGGACTCCTCTTAGGGACGCCAGAGAATTTGCGGTTTTACTGAATGCAACTGGACGTATGGACAAGCCAAGTTTAGGCGTTGCCATCTGCATGGGCGACAGAGGTTCAGTTCTCGAGGAAGCAGACAAAGTTTTGGAGGAGTACAGAGGAACAATAAATAGGTATCTTGGATGGGTTATGGAAAAACCCGAAAGAATGAAGGAACTGAAGAACATACATGTGGTTTACGGCGAGAACTTCATAGACGACAAGATAATAGGAGCAGTATCATCCATATTATTGACGAGTCTTCCAAACCCGGAGAAACCCTTAATTGCATGTGCAAACGTTGAGGAAGAAAATTTAGCGAAAATCTCTGCAAGAGCCATAGACACCGTAACCAGCAGCGGAGTAAACCTGGGAGAAATTATGAGAGTTGCAGCGGAAAGATGCGGAGGAAACGGCGGAGGACATGATGTAGCTGCGGGAGCACAAGTTCCAATAGAAAAAGTTAACGAGTTCATAGAGACCGTCAATGATTTGGTTGGCAGATGCCTAAGAGGTGAAAAAATTGGAAGCTGAAATAACATTAAAATATGGTGATGCCAAGACCGCTGAAGCCATAGCCAAAGCAGTTTCGCCTGACAACTTCAAAACTCCAAGCGGATTGTTTATTGAGACAACTAGAAAAGCGAACAAGGTTTTAACTAAAATTAGATGCGAGGGAAAAATGGCAACTTTTATCGCTACAATCGACGACCTTCTTTTTTGTGTTTCAACAGCGGAAAAAATTCTCCGAACAACAAGAATTTTAAGCGGTGAAAGCGAAGGAACTTGAGTTTTATGGAAATTTCGATATAGAAGTTGTGGTTTAACTCAGCCGTGTAAAATTTATCGTAAGGTTAAATAGACTATTTTAAAGTTAAGTTTAGAGATTACCTAAAGCAAAGCAACGTGAGAAAGCATGTTGGACATTAAACTCATCCGCGAAAACCCAGAGTTCGTAAGGAACAATTTGAGGAAGAGGGGAGACCCTGAAAACCTAAGAATGCTTGACGCGCTAATGGATTATGACAGGAAATGGCGGCAACTATTGACTCAGCTAAACGAGTTACGGCATGAAAGAAAACTATTAACAACGAAGATTGCAACTTTGAGAAAAGAGGGCAGTGATGCAAGCCAAGAACTTTCAAAAGCAAAAGACATTGACGTGAAAATAACAGCGCTTGAAAAAGAAATGAGTGAGTGCAAGGAAAAAGTCAACTACCACCTAATGCGGTTGCCAAACCTACTCCACGAATCGGTTCCATTTGGCAAAGACGAAAGCAACAATGTTCCGTTAAAAACTTGGGGTGAAAAACCAAAATTCACATTCCCTGTCAAAGACCATATAGACTTAGCGCTAAGCTTGGACATAATGGACATTGAGAGAGCTGGGAAAATTGCGGGAGCCAGATTTTTCTATCTAAAGAAAGAAGGCGTTTTATTGGACATGGCGTTAATGAACTTCGCCTTGGAAGAAATGGTTAAAAAAGGATACACCCCAATAGAGCCTCCATTCTTGATGAGACGAAAACCCTACGAGGGCGTAACAGCTTTAAGCGATTTCGAAGATGTCTTGTACAAAATAGAAAACGAAGACCTCTACTTAATTGCAACTTCTGAACACCCAATGGCTGCAATGTTCATGAATGAAGTATTAAAAGCAGAAGATTTACCACTCAAACTTGTTGGAGTAAGCTCATGCTTCAGAAAGGAGGCAGGGGCGCATGGCAAAGATACACGCGGCATCTTCAGAACGCATCAGTTCAACAAAATTGAACAGTTCATTTTCTGCAAACCAGAGGATTCATGGAAGATGCATGAGGAACTTTTACAAAACGCCGAGGAACTTGTTCAAAAACTAGGTCTCCCATATCGCGTCGTGAATGTTTGCACCGGCGATGTCGGAGTTGTCGCCGCCAAAAAGTATGATGTGGAGGCTTGGATGCCAGCGCAAAACATGTATAGAGAAATAATTTCCTGCAGCAACTGTACAGATTACCAAGCTAGAAGATTAAACATAAAGTATAGGGAAAGGGAGGGTGAACCTCCAAAAGGTTTTGTGCACACATTAAATTCGACGGCTTTAGCCACTGGCAGAACCATTGTGGCAATACTGGAAAACTACCAGCAGGAAGACGGTTCGGTCGTTATCCCAGAAGTCTTGAGAAAATACATGAGTGGCATTGATAAAATAAACCCTAAAAGTAAAAACCTTTAATACTTGACATGGCTTTTCAGCTACAATGTTCGGAGGGTGAACTTGTCTTCAAAAACAAGGCGTATAAAAGATAAATGGCGTGGCAAGTCATGGTACATGGTGCTGGCTCCACCCTACTTTGGAAATGTGGAATTGGGCGCTGTGCCAGCCGACGAGCCAGAAAAACTTATCGGAAGAGTCATCGACTCGACACTCTACGACATTACAAACGACTTCGCTCACCAATATTTGAAAATGTATTTTCAGATAATAGAAGTTGATGGCAAAAACGCCAGAACAATCTTTAAGGGACACGAATATTCACGCGATTATTTGCGAAGCCTCGTCAGAAGAAGAACAACAAAAGTTGATGGACTTTTCCAAATAACAACCAAAGATGGATACAAACTTCAAGTGGCAGTATGCGCCTTCACACTTTCAAGGATAAGAACTTCACAGGAGAAGGCCATACGCGCCCTAATGGAGAAAATCATTAAAGAAAAAGCTTCAGCGCTCACATTGGACCAGTTTGCGCAGGAGATGGTTCTTGGAAAGATCGCCTCAGACATATACAACGAAGCGAAAAAGATAGCGCCCCTGCGCCACGTAGGTGTAAGAAAATCTAAACTTTTAACTCAGCTAGCGCAGTTGCAGTTGCAAAAGGCTGAAACCGCGTCTTAATTTTTAGAGAGACTTTTTCCGTATTCGTATCCTTTTTCAAAAGCGGCAATATTTATTTCCTCAGTTCCCTTTGGCACATTTGTCCTAATAGCTCTTTTAACGACTTCTTTGTCTAATATGCCCGTGACAGCAACGAACGCGCCCAACATAACAATGTTTGCAACAATTCTTTTTCCAATTTCCTCGGCAATTTTCGTCGCTGGAACTCTGAAGACCTTGATGCTCTCTAAGTCCTTCTCGTTTGGCACCATGTCTGGATCGATAATTATTATCCCTCCAGTTTTGACACTTCCAGCATATTCGTTATACGCGTGTTGCGACATGGCTACCAAAATGTCTGGAGAAACAACCTTTGGAAAGTCAATGTCATCATCTGATATAATGACTTCCGACTTGCATGCACCGCCTCTTGATTCTGGACCGTAACTTTGTGTTTGAACAGCGTTTTTCCCGCTGTAAAGGCAAGCTGCAGCCGCAACAATTATTCCAGATTTAATTATGCCTTGTCCGCCGAAGCCAGCAAACCTAATCTCAAGCCGCATTGGACTGTCACTCCGCCATTTCCCTACTGATTTTGGCTATTTTGTCCAGAAGCAGCCTTTCATAAGTCACTTTTTCTATGTCTACAAATTCACCTACAACTATCTTCTCAAGAGATATTTCAGCTTTCGCTGGGTCAGAAAAGCTTTCCACTACCGACGCTTTTCCAAACCATTTCATCATTTCGAGGCCGGAGCGCATTCTGTTGCGCCGACCAAAGATTTCTGGGCAAGGGGAGACCACCTCAGTAAAACAGAAGCCCTCTTTTTGCAACATCTTCTTAATTGATTGCGTTAGCTGCCGTGCGTGCAGTGTTGTCCACCTCGCCACGTATGTGGCTCCGGATGCTGCTGCCAAATGAACCAAGTTAAACGGATGCTCAATATTCCCGTAGGGGGTTGTGGCTGTTGAGGCTTCAAGTGGTGTTGTAGGACCTTGTTGCCCCCCAGTCATTCCATAGTTGAAGTTGTTTGCGCATATCACTTTAATTCCTATGTTCCTACGGGCTGCGTGTATGAAGTGGTTGCCTCCTATTGCGAAGAGGTCACCGTCACCGCTTATGACTACCACTTCCAACTTTGGATTTGCTAACTTCACTCCTGTTGCAAAGGCTATGGGGCGCCCATGTGTTGTGTGAAAGGAGTCTACGTTTGTATAGCCCGCTATGCGGCCAATGCAGCCTATGCCTGACACAACGACAAGTTTGTCGAGGTTCATCTGCATCTCGTCTAAGGCGTGAACGAAACAGTTCAGTATTATTCCATTTCCGCATCCAGAACACCATATGTGAGGCATCATTGCAGCCCTTAAATACTTCGAGAGAGGATGCGCAGTTTCTTCTATCATTGACTGTTCCTCCTTATTGCCTCGATGATTTCCATTGGGGTGTGAGGTTCCTCTCCTAGCTTTGAAATGGAAACAACGTTGGTTCCTTTTGCTGCCCTTTCAACTTCCCTAACCATTTGTCCACAGTTCATTTCAGGAACGATTATCACCTTTACCTGTTCTGCAATTTTTGCCATATGTTTTTCTGGGAACGGCCACAAGGTGATTAAGCGTAAAAGCCCAGCTTTCATTCCGTTTTCTCTAGCTCTTCTAACTGCGCTTAATGCTGCTCTGGCAACAATTCCATAAGCAATAACGATTACATCGGCATCTTCCAGCATAACCTCTTCAACCTTTATTATTTTGTCCGCATTTTTCCGTATTTTATCGCACAGTCTTCGAACAAGTTTTGTCTGAACTTCAGAGCTTTGAGTTTGCGGGTAACCATGTTCGTCATGTGTTAAGCCAGTGGCGTGAAATCGGAAACCCTCGCCGAAACAAGCCATTGGCGGAATCAGGTCGTCATCTGGCATAAAAGGCAAATACTTTTCTAGAGGAACATTCGGCTTTTTACGGTTAATTACTCTTATTGTTTCCGGCGGTGGAATCGTAACTTTCCCCCACATGTGAGCGACAACTTCATCCGCCAGCAAAATCGTTGGAACCCTATAAGTTTCAGATAGGTTAAAAGCCTCAACTGTGAGGTCAAACATCTCTTGAACATAGGAAGGAGTTAACGCTATAATCTCGTAATCTCCATGAGAACCCCACTTTGCCTGCATAACATCTTGTTGCCCCGGCATTGTGGGTTGTCCAGTGCTTGGACCGCCGCGCATCACGTTCACGATTACGCATGGAGCTTCTGTCATGGCAGCCAACCCTATATTCTCTTGCATGAGACTAAACCCTGGTCCAGAAGTCGCCGTCATAGCCTTCAATCCAGCATATGAGGCCCCAATCACCGCTGCCATCGAGGCAATTTCGTCTTCCATTTGAATGTAGATTCCGCCAATTTCCGGCATTCTCAAAGCCATGTGTTCAGCAATTTCTGTTGCAGGCGTGATAGGATAACCTGCAAAAAACTTGCAGCCCGCGGCTATCGCACCTTCGGCGCACGCAACATCACCGCTCATGAAATGCAAGCCTGCAAGCGTCTTTAATTTTTTGGTCATGTTTAACATTCATCCTCGCATTGCTTTTTTACAACAAATATGGCGAAGTCTGGGCAGATTGCTGTGCATAAACTGCATAGGATGCATTTGTCTTCGTCGACAACGCGGGGAGGATGAACGCCCATGGCGTTTATTTCATCTGACTCTTCCAGCACCTTCTTTGGGCAATAGTAAATGCAGAAGCCGCATCCCTTACAATGATCCTTTATTATGTGAATCTCAGCCTTTGGATGCTTTGCCTTTTCAGCACCCAGCGGCGTTTGACAAAGTTTCTCCAAGTTTAGACCCTCATACTAGTGGGAGCGAGCCCGACATATAAAAGTTTACAAATGTAAAGTTTTTTCCATGCTGCACATACGCGCTCAAGTATGCTTTATAGGTTAATAGCGGTAAAACAGTTTGGGAGGAGAATTGAAAATGAGAAAAGCGAGGGTTGTGCTATATGGAGTTGGCGCTGTCGGCAGTTTGATCGCAAAGTTTCTGCTAGAAAAAGAGTGGATAGAAATTGTTGGCGCTGTAGACTCGGCTAAAGACAAAGTTGGCAAAGATTTAGGCGTAGTTCTAGGCATAAATAAAACACTTGGAATTAGCATTTCTGAAAAACTGGAAAGGGCAGTTTCGGCAAAAGACGCGGATATAGCGGTTCACGCGACCTCCTCATTCTTGAAAGACACGTATCCGCAAATAACTTCGTTGATAAAGCATGATCTAAACGTGATATCCACTTGTGAAGAACTCGCATATCCATATTTTACCTCACCAACCATCGCCAAGAAAATCGACGCTCTTGCAAAAAAACATGGCGTAACAGTGCTGGGCACGGGAATAAACCCTGGTTTTGTCATGGATACGCTCGTGATATTGCTTACTGCAGCATGCCAAAAAATAGAAAAAATCCAAGTTGCAAGAATTATGAATGCTGCCGCAAGGCGCTTGCCGTTTCAGAAAAAGATGGGTGTCGGCTTAAGAATAGAAGAATTCCAGAAGAAAATCGAAAGAAAAGAGATTACTGGACATGTTGGTTTGGTGCAGTCAATTGCAATGATAGCTAATGCTGTAGGCTGGGCTCTAGACGCCATAGTTGCTGAACCAGTCTTGCCGGTAATCGCAGAAAAGCCGCTAGAGAGTGGAGAAGTGAAGGTTGATGCTGGGCACGTTGCTGGATTGAGGCAGAGGGCAAAAGGCGTAGTTAAAGATAAAGAGGTTATAGTTCTCGATTTTCAAGCGTACATAGGCGCAAAAGAAGAATACGATGCAGTAACCATTAAGGGTATTCCAAGCATTGAACAGAAAATTCAGCCATGCATCCATGGCGACATCGGCACAGTCGCCGTAATCACAAACATGATTCCAAAAGTAATCAGTGCATCGCCTGGTCTAGTGACAATGAAGGATCTGCCAGTTCCATCAGCCACTTTGGGAGATGTGAGAAAACATTTCAACCAGAAGCTTTGATACTCAATTGTTGACCGCCAAGGTGATTGAATGGCAACGTATGCTGGTGTTCATGAAAAGGGAAAATTTTCTCTGATGAACGCGCTGAACGAAATTAAGGCTAGGAGCGATTTTAGAAAGGTCGGGGCGATAACAATTTTCGTGGGCGTGGTGCGCGGAGAAACATTGAAGGGTGAAAGGGTTCAGAAACTGACATTGGAGGCTTATGAAGAAAAAGCAAACGAAGTATTGACGAAAATCTGCGACGATTTAAAAAGAAAACCCGGGATCGTGGATGTTCAAATTCACCATTTTCTCGGCGAATTTAGCATTGGCGAAGATCTCGTGTATGTTTTAGTTGCTGGAGAACACCGCAAAAACATTTTCCCAACGTTAGAGGAGGCTGTGGAAAGATACAAAAAAGAGGCACCGATTTTCAAGAAGGAGGAGATTATCACTAGTAAGGGCGAGAAAGCGGCTTACTGGGTAACTGAAAAATAAGATATTTAAGAAATGTTATATGTTTAGCGTGTTAAAAATAATAAGAAGGGAACGTGCAAACATTTGGAAAAAAGGAGCTACATGTGGTTTGAAAAACGTCGAAGAACAAAAGCTTTAGACTTGGCCTATGAACAGATAACAAAAGCTCTTGACACGGTGACTTTGCTTTATCAAGCGATGAAAAACATTTCAGAAGAAAAAGGAAAGGAGGCATCTCAACATATCAACAATCTTTTCAAAGTTGAGGAAGAAGTCGACAAACTGAGAAAGGAAGTTTTTAAAGAATTGTCTAAAGGTGCAGCCTTGCTTGCCGATTACCGAGAAGACATACTGCATCTAGTTAAGCGGCTTGACACTCTTGCGGATCACGTGAAGGACGCTGCAAGATGCATAGAAATGCTGGCAGACTATAAAATTCCAAAAGAACTTATCGAGAACACTGTGGACATAACATCCCAACTTGTGGAATGCGCCCAAGTCTTACGCGGAAGCATAGAAAAAATTTCAGCAGATCCCGCAGAGGCGATAAAGAGAGCGGAGAAAGTTGAGGAAATAGAACATGAGCTTGACGCGAAGTATTTGAAAACAAAGGCTCTGTTCGTTAAGTATGGTGATCAAATAAATTCGGGTGCAATGGTTATTTTTGACGACTTAATTGAGTTTGTAGAGCAAGCTGCGGACATGTGTGCGGATACCGCCGACTACATTGTGGTACTGGCAAGCAGAGAATAAGCCTTTCGTGATCTAATGTTAATAGCTCAAATTTCAGATGTGCATTGCGGTCCAATGTTCCGTAAAGAAATGTTAAGGGCAGCCATAAAAGAGATTAATGGAATGCGCCCCGATGTGGTGCTTGTTACAGGCGACTTAACGGAGAACGGTTTGATATCAGAATTTAAAATGGCTTCGGAAGAACTGAGGAAGCTAAAGGGTGAAAAAATAATTTTAGTAAGCGGAAACCATGATTATCGTTCGACGGGCTACTTGCTTTTCAAGGAGTTTTTCCCATTCTCTCAAGTTACAGAAACAGAAGAAGCAGTAATAGTTGTTCTCAGCTCCGCCAGACCAGACCGAGACGACGGAGAGGTCGGTCACAGACAAAATTTATGGCTTGAAAAAACCCTTGAGAAGCATAAGGACAAAGCTAAGATTGTGGCTATACATCACCACATAATCCCTGTTCCAGACACGGGAGCAGACCAGATAACGATTGTGGATGCTGGCGATGTTTTAAGAAGCCTAGTAAAATCCAAGGTGAATCTTGTTCTTTGTGGGCATCGCCATAGACCTTGGCGATGGAGAATAGAAGATATGCTTGTTGTTCACGCTGGAAGTGTTTCATGCGAGAAGTTGAGGGGCTTTTTCTGTAACTCCTACAATGTCATAAATGTCAAGAAGAGCGAAATAGAGACTAAGCTTAAGATGGTTGGCGGAGATTTTGTCGATTTCAGTGAAATAGTCAAGAGGAGGGAGGTTCTCCAAGAGTCAGACATATCGCAGTACGGAGACTCCCTAGCCCGCTGACGTATTCCAATCATAACTTCAAAATTGCTGCACAGAATTTGTGCTGTTGTTTTCAGCATTTATTGTTATATTACTAACTGGATCACGATTAAAGCCACAATTAGCGCTGGCAAGGTTGTTAAAGCCTTTCTGTTGAATTTCGCGGCTTCCTCCATTTTCTTTGCATCCACAAGTTTCATTATGTAGACTGATACGGACAAGTTGTAAAGGAAAATTGCGTAAACACATAACATAATCCTGTCAGCCAGCGTCAAATATCCTGTTGGCGGAATGCCGCTGAGAAGCGACAAGTGAAAAGCTGTTGCAGACATAAGAGTTGTCACGCCAAGACCTATTCTTTGAGAAAAGTTCTGGGGTGAAATAAAGAAATTGAGCAAAGATATCGCAGTTATAACCATTATTGGCAGAACACTTTTAATAAAAGCTGAAAGGAAAGGTCTTCTTAAGGTGACACCGAAAACAAATTGGGAGTACACATCCTCCCCGTAGGCGTGTTCGGTTACAAATGTTTCGAAGTCGCCGACTTCCCATCCAGCAACATTGACCATTGGGTCGATATCTGACGTTGGATCTTCTTCAAAGGATAGCTGGGAAATATCCAGATTTTTATGTTCCAAAACTACAGTGAGTTCATGTGTTTCAAATGGGTATCGTGTGAAGTCAAAGGTTTTTATGAAGTCTCCCCTAATTCGGTATTCCAGATATCCCTCTGTTTCGTTTATTTTATCTTTCGTGGGGGCGCCATTAATAAACTCGAACTCCTTCACTTTCTCTGTACTTATCTCCGATGAATTAAATTTGAACCACAAGTAAAAGTCAAGCCTATAGCTGTTTGCAGCTAAATCCACTTTCTCCACGTTTATAAGCCAAACTCCAATCTTAACAATTGCGGGCTGATTTGAAGAAGCTTCAGCTTTTGCACATGAAATAGACAGACTTATAAAGATGAGAACTAGAACAATGGGGAATAACCATTTAGTTTTCATTCGCCATCACTGAGCACCAATGGATTTTTGGTCATACTTAAGGATGCGATATATAAATTTTCTGAGGAGAAAAATATGAAAAAAGCTTGTAAAAGCCTTTAGAGCGGAGTTTTAATTTTCACTGTTTTGTTTTGCTTTCCTCTTCATCCACAGGCTTTGTGGATATCTCCCTAATCAGCGGTTTTCCGCCTTCTATCTCTATGTGAGCGCCTGGATACTGCTGCTGAAGCTTTCGCCTTAACTCATTGACATCCGTGTTGCCGTTGACCTTAGCGTAGACCCTTGTGCCTTCAGGCGTCTGCGTCACGCTTATAGAGTAGCCTCCGCCAATTCCCTGCCCAAACGCTTCGAAAAATTCGTCTGATTCATCGAAGAGTGAGCCTTCAAAGAAACTGTCGATGATGCTTTTCTTCTTTCTTTTATGTGACAATGCTCGGGTTCCTCCTCAATGATACATAAGTTTCTCTTCATACTTTCTTAGGTGTTCGCTGGCTTCGGTTACATCCATAAAGAGTGCATCAACTCTGTCTACGTCTTCAACTGTTACATTCTTACGTTTCATTAGGGCGGCGTTTTGTGCTGCCAAGCTTAATAGTTGAACTGCGTATCTAAGGGAAGACTTTGCACCTATGGCTTTAAGCTTCTCTAAAGCATCATCTTCCAAGTCCACTTTTTCTTCTCTAGCCCTAATTCGGAGAATTTCCTTTATGCTCTCCGCATCATACTCTTCGGTGGCTATTATGACTGAACGGTCTATGAGGTCAAGCGGAAAGCCTAAGGGACTTTTCACGTCTGTTCCCCGTATGGTTGTTACACCCCTATTTGTCGCCAAAATAATTATTGGAACAAGCTCGCTTTCTAATGCACGACCAAGAAAGCTGAAAGCTTCCAAATCCAGCAGGTGGCTGTCATCGATGAATAGTACGCCTGGGTGTATGAAAGCTGTGCCTTCATCAACCATCTTTTTAACAGATTCGTCAACGGCGGCTCTGACTTCGGTGTCTATCTCCTTAGTTTCGGAACCTCCAAACAGTAGAGAGAAGAACCCTCCGCCCATTCTGTTTCTTGCGTTAATTTCGTCCATATCCGCTAGGGTTAGGGTGTAAACAAATTCCTTCTCTTTCAGGACATCGCCAGAGGGTCTGGGGACCTTCTCGCGAGTGTCAACATCATAAGTTTTACCTTTTGCGCTTTCCAAGCTCAAGCCTAAATTTGCAACCCTTCCCGTTTCCGCATCAATTTGGATGACGTATCCCTCGGTGATTCCCTGCTGAATTATTTGCTGCGCAATTGAGGCTCCGGCCTCTATGGTTTTCTCCTGTTTCGTTGTCTTCAATGTTAACCGTACGCTTTCTGGAATTTTTTGATAGGGGTTGTATGGATGAGGTGCTGTTCTTATGTCTATACCGACAACTTCCCCCTCGTACACTTTTCGCATTTCATGTATTTCGACGCCTATACACTTCCGCATAGCCTCAATCAAAACCTCCGTCTTTTTACGTTCACTGCTGTAGATTTCGCTGCCACTCATTTGAATGAAGGGAACATTTGGTCCCAACTCTCTGGATATAGCAACTGCAATGGCTGTTTTGCCAGTTCCCGGAGGACCAGCCAAAATGACCGTTTTCCCGCTAAGCTTTCCCTCTTTAATCATTTGAACAACCAAACCAGCAGCTTCGCGGGCTTTTTCTTGACCAACCATTCCATCCTTAACTTTAACTGCTTTCAAGTTTTTGTCTAAACCAAGTCCTTTAATATGGGTGTGAGCCCCAATTCGCTCGAAGCGGCGACTTGCCGCGGGAGAAACCTCTTTTATCATAGACATAAAATCACCTCCCAGCTAAGCATGCTTTAAGTCACTTTTTCTGCGCCGTAGAGGTCATATAATTGAGGGGTTAACGTCATTTAACCACCTCAACCTTATATTTAACGCAATTTGGGGAATCTTAAAAATTTATCGTTCATTAAAATCACTAGCGTAAATATCAATGCATGCCTTTGATGTTCCTTCATTTTTTGTAAAAATTCTCAATTTCGTCTAGGATTTTCTCTATTCTAAGGTGAGCTTTCATTTCTTTTCTCCACTCTTGCGGCAGTTTCTGCTTAAATCTTCCCGCTGCGCGTCCATCCATGATTAGGATTATGCCTCTGTCCTCTGGGCTTCGTAGAAGTCTACCAGCGGATTGGGCTAGCGCATTTAAGCATGGGATGTAATTTGCGTATTCCATGGCTTTATCTCCGAATTTTTCTTTGAAATACTTGTATAGGGCGATTTGAAGCTCAGTTTTCTTCGGGTAGGGCAAGCCAACGATTATGACAGCTGAAAGCATACTTCTTCCTTCATCTGTCATGTCAACTCCTTCGCTTACTTTTCCTCTAGCAACTCCAAAAATCAAACATTGCTCGTTTTTGCCCAGAAAGCTCAAAACATCCTTAATGTTTGTAGTTTTTTCCTCGACAAGAAGCGGCATTTTGGGCTTGATTAACTTTGTAATTTCGCGCATCACTTCATAAGAGGGGAAATAGACGGCGACCCTTCCACCGACTTCATGAATAATTTTGGCTAGGTGCCCACCAATTCTCTTCCACTGGTCTTCGTCGCGCTTTTCAAACTTTGTTGTAACTGCCCTATCAACGATTAAAAGCCTATTTTCTGAGGGGAAAGGACTTGGCAACTCTAGGAAACTGCACCGATTCCGCTCGATTCCGAGCACATCAACATAATAATCAGCGCACCATAAAGTTCCAGACATGAGTATAACGGAACGAACGTCGTTTATGATGCTGGACGCCAACGCTGGGTCAAGACATCTAATTCCAAGCCTAACACGTTTTCTCTTATCTCTGTCAACTTCAACCTTGACGTATTTGGCGTAACCTAAACCTTCAAGGCTGATCCAGTCCAACAGAAAATCCGCACATCGAGACACATATGAGACTGGGCTCTTGCCCGATTCAGCTCTTCTCTGTCGAATAAGTTCCCCAATTTCTGAAAGCTCTAAAACATTTTTCCGCAGCCTATCCGCGTTTACTCCAAGATTTTTTGACAAAGCGTCTACTATGCGTTTTCCTTCGATTATATGTTCGGCATCCGTCCCATATTTTTTGTAAACGTCTTTACCAAGTCTTATCATCACACTGTTTAAGTCGTCTAAAATGCCGAAGTCGTCCAAATCGAAAATTCTGCATTCCTTTAAAGCTCTTCTTACGGAAGTTGAGGAAAGCTCGTCTGAAAATATGCCAGCAGCGTAATAGGGTAAACTATGGGCTTCATCGAAAACGCAGTTAACATCCTTCACTCGTATTCCAGCTCTTCCTAGGATAGACCCCCTTATGGAGTCGACGAGGATATAGTTGTAGTTGCCGATGATTATGTCAGCGTGCCTTGCCAGAATCTTAGTAACTTCGTAGGGGCAAAGCTCTTTTTCACAGCAAATTTTGTAAACCTCATCCGGCAAAAGCGGCCCAACTTCAATAATGTGATTGACGATGTTTTTGGCATACCAGCTGGGTTTCCACCCGCTGAGTGTTCTTTCATAAAAACTGCATGATTCTCCGAAGGCGCCTTCCTTTAGGTTCTTGCAATAGTGGAGGAAGTCTCGATAGCTAATGTCCCTAAGTCTGAGGTCTTTGAGGGCGTAGGGGCACATTTCCTTCTTGCTTTTAAAGATGGAGGCAACAAATCTGACGCCGCTCTGTCTCTTTATGTTCTTTAGTTCCCGCGAGTAAATTTCAAGCTGGTTCCTTGTTCTAGTTAACACAAGAAGCCTTCCCAGAGACTGCTCCAGTTCCTTAGCCATAAAAAAAGCTGTCAAAACGGAAATGGACTTTCCAGTTCCACACGGTGAAGAAAGCAAGCCTATCTTGCCGTTTCTAAAAACATCAAAAGAGAATTTTATAGCGTCAAGCTGAAATGGGCGAAAGCTTGGGTATGGAAAAATTTTCTTAACAAGCTTTTGGAAATCCCTTTCCATTGAATCCAAAGCTTTATTCAGCAAAGACAATCTCCAATATAAGTTCATTTCAAACTTTTCTAATAAACATCTCCTTTAGTCCCTACGAAACAGTAAACTTTACCTTCTTAGCTTTACTCATTACCCTCTTCGAAGTGCAAAGGGTGTGTGGTGGAGAATGGTGTTGGGTGTTGGGTTAATCGGCTGTGGCGCTATTGGAACAGTTTTGGCTCAAGCAATTGATAGGGGACAAGCCGGAAGCGCCCATTTGGTTGTGGTGTATGACAGGATAAAGGAGAAGTCTAACATTCTATGTGGAAAGTTGGTTTGTAAACCAAAAATTGCCGAAAGTTTTGAGGAGCTAATCGCATGCGAAAACGTGGATTTGGTTGTGGAGGCAGCCTCACAGGAAGCCGTGAGAGCCTATGCGCTTAGGGTGCTTAGGGCTGGAAAGGACTTGATGATTATGAGTGTTGGCGCACTGGTTGATTCGGAATTAGCGGATGAGATTAGGCGCTGTGCCATGGAAAGCGGAAAAAGAGTTTATATTCCTTCAGGGGCAATAGCTGGGTTGGACGGAGTGAAAGCTGCAGTTGTCGGCAAAGTGGACAGCGTAACGTTGACAACTAGGAAACCTCCAGAGGGATTAAAGGGCGCTCCATACGTAAAAGAAAAGAAGATGCATCTTGAAAAACTGAAAAGTCCAACGCTAATATATGAGGGTCCCGCGTCTGAAGCTTGCAAACTTTTCCCAGCTAATGTGAACGTGGCAGCGGCTCTTGGCTTGGCAAGTGTTGGAGTGGAAAAGACGAAGGTGCAGATAATAGTTGATTCCTCAATAAAAAGAAACATCCACGAGGTCAAGGTTAAAGGTGAATTTGGCGAGTTGGAAGTTCACGTTGAAAATGTTCCATTAATGGATAATCCTAAAACAAGTCAGTTAGCTGCTCTATCTGCGATAGCAACATTGAAGAAGATATCCGAACCGTTAATGGTTGGAACATGATGTGCGAAAGGGAAGGGGGCGAATGGCAATCACCGTTTTTAAAATACGTGTTCCAAAATAATATTAACAATTGAACACCACTCTAAAGTAAAAGTCTAAAACGGCGGAGAAAACCTTGCTTGAAAAAATCCAAACACCAATAATAATCGTCAACTTTAAAACTTATTTAGAGGCAACGGGACGAAAAGCAGTTGACCTAGCAAAAAAGGCTGAAAAGGTTAGCAAAGAAACAAAAGTTTTCATAGGAGTTGCCCCACAGTTCGCAGACATTGCGTCCGTTGCAAAAGCGGTAAAGATTCCAGTTTTCGCGCAACATGTAGACCCGGTAAAACCTGGCAGCTACACGGGACATGTTCTCGCCGAGTCCGTGAAAGAAGCGGGGGCTGTGGGAACGCTGATTAACCACTCTGAAAGGCAGCTTAAACTGTCTGATATAGATGAGGTCGTCAAGATAACGCGTGAAAAGGGTTTAATTTCGGTTGTATGCGCCAACAACCCGAGCATAAGCGCGGCGGTCGCAGCCCTTAACCCAGACGTTATCGCCATTGAACCACCTGAGCTTATAGGAACCGGCATTCCTGTTTCTAAGGCGAAGCCAGAGGTTGTAACTGACACCATAAGCCTCGTCAGAAAAGTCAATTCGAAAGTTGTAATTCTCTGTGGAGCTGGAATAACTAATGGGGAAGATGTTGCGGCTGCTTTGAGGCTGGGCACTCAAGGCATACTGGTTGCAAGCGGCGTTGTCAAAGCGAAAGACCCATATAGGGTTCTGCGGGAATTTGCAGAATCAACAAAGTTGTAGGCGAGATGTGGAAGTTTGAAGGTTGAAGCAGAATGCGCAGCATGCATCATGAGCAGGGCGGCAACAGAAGTTGTTGAAGCCACAACCAATCCCGCCCTACGCTTCAGAGCCATGGCTGAGCTTCTGCGGTTGCTGAGTAAAGAGTTTAAGCCGACAGCTGTTCCCGCAGATTTAGGCACGAAAAGAGACCGTTTAATAAAAAGGGTTACTGGCAACGATGACCCCTATAAGCGGCGTAAGAGATTAAGCAACGAGAAGGCTTTGAAGCTTTTGCCCAGCGTGAAAAAGATTGTGGAAGAAGGATACACCCAGCAAGATAGGTTTAAGAGAGCTTGTTTATGCGCCATGGTAGGTAACATCATGGAATTTGATATTCCTGGCCACAAGTTTACATTTGGCAGTTTGAGAAAAAGCCTCAGAGAAGCAGCAAAGGACTTAGTCATAGACAATATGAACAAAATTTATGAATTGGCGAAAAAGGCAAAAACAATCCTTTATTTGACAGACAACGCTGGCGAAATAGTTTTTGACACGTTGCTTGTGGAGCAGCTTAAAGATATGGGCTTGAAAGTAACGGTTGCTGTGAAAGGCGGTCCAGTCCTTAACGATGCAACCTTGGAGGATGTAGAAATTTCTGGGATGAATAAAATAGCTGACGAAATAATAACAACGGGCGTTGACGCTGTTGGATTAGCAATTAAGGAGGTTACGCCAGAATTTCTTAATCATTACCATTCCGCGGATATGGTTTTCGCGAAAGGAATGGGCTATGCCGAAACCTTGACGGAATATCAGCTTAAGAAACCTCACGCCTTGCTTTTCAGAACGAAATGTAATCCCGTGGCAAACTTTTTCGGCGTGCCAAGAAATAAGAATGTTGCGAAGTTGATGCCGTAAATGAAGCTGCCAACCATAAATTTACGCCAAGAAGAGTTTTCCCGTTTTGATGAGGCAATTCGGAAAGAGTGGCTTTTGACAAATGGTTTAGGCGGTTTTGCTTCCTCAACCATTTTGGGAATAAACACTAGAAAATATCATGGCTTGCTTGTTGCAGCTCTTAATCCTCCTGGAGAACGCAGAGTCTGCCTTGAAAAGTTGGATGAGGAAATATGCATAGGCAATAACATTTATCCGCTTGGCGCTAACGAATTCCAGAATGGAATTTTTCCGCGAGGATACCTCTTTTTGAAAGAATTTGCTGTGAATCCTTTCCCAAAATATGTTTATGCCGTGGAAAACGTCGAGGTTGAAAAGACAATTTTTGTCCCCAATGAAAGAAACGCCGTTATAGTATTATATAAGGTAGAAAACAAAAACAATTCCGACGTGAAAATTCGGGTTTACCCGCTCATAAACTGTAGACATTTCCACTCAGTTACAGATAGATGGAAAAACTCGATAGAATTTGTTCAAAGGAGAGAAGGTGACGCTGCAGAACTGCGCGCTCAGTTCCCAGAATTAGCGTTGGTGATGAAAGCCACTGATGGGAAATATTACGTTAAGGGGAAGTGGGTTGAGGGTTTATACTACCGCGAAGAAGCTTCGCGGGGCGAAAGCTATGTCGATGACGTTTTTCAGCCGGGATACTTCGAAACAGAAGTTAAAGCGAAAAAGATGGATAAGTTTGCAGTTGTGTTTGCAGTTGACAGAAATAGTGAAAACGCCCTTAAGGTTTTGGAGGAAGCTCCAACAACTTATGATGTTGAGAAAGCGCTTGAAGAGGAAATCGAACGCCGAGAAAATTTCCTAACTAAATTTTATGAAATCCACCCGAAGATTTCTGCTGTTGAATGGTTGAATTGGATTGTCTTGGCAACAGACTCCTTCATAGTTAAAGACGCGAGTGCGCAGCAAAGTTTTGTGATTGCAGGATACCATTGGTTTGAGACTTGGGGGCGAGACACATTCATTTCTTTACCAGGGTTGATGCTTGTAACTGGCAGGTTTGAGGATGTACGGAAGAGTTTCCTAACATTTAAGCAGTACATGAAAGATGGGCTAATCCCAAATTTTGTTCCAGACCAGCCAAACCAACCCGCCTACAACGCTGTTGACGCTACGCTTTGGTACGTGAACGCTGTTTTGCAGTATCTGAAATATACTGGCGACTTCAAGTTTGTCAAGGAACAACTCTGGAACGAGCTAAAGACGGTCATTGAAAATCACGTTAAGGGAGCAGCCTTCGACATACGCGTTGACGGCGACTGTTTGCTTCATCACGGGCCTCAGTTGACGTGGATGGATGCGGTTGTAGATGGAAAACCTGTGACTCCAAGAGGTGGAAAGGCTGTTGAAATTCAAGCATTGTGGTATAACGCCTTAAAAACCATGGAACTTTTGGCAAATAGGTTCGGCGAAAAAAACGAAGCTGAAAAGTATCTTGGTTTGGCTAAAGGTGCACGGAAAAGTTTCGTTGAAAAGTTTTGGAATTCTGAAAAGAACTGTTTGTTCGATGTCGTAAATGAAAGTGAGAAAGACGCGTCCATAAGACCTAACCAAATTATAACAGTTTCTTTAGACTTTACAATGCTTGACATCGCCAAAGAAGAGAAAATTGTTGATGTCGTTCACCGTGAACTTTTAACACCTTATGGCTTGAGAACGCTGGCAAAAAGTGACCCGAGATACGTTGGAGTTTATGAGGGAGACAGGAGAAAACGAGACACCGCTTACCATAATGGAACTGTTTGGGCTTGGCTGCTTGGGCCATTCACAACTGCTTTCTTGAAAACTAAGGGTTATGTGGAGCATAGACGCGAATACGCCTTAAAGAATTTCCTAATGCCTCTTTTCACCGAACAAGTTTATAAGGCTGGGCTCGGAACAGTAAGCGAAATTTTTGACGGAGACCCGCCGCACACGCCGAGAGGGTGCATAGCTCAAGCATGGAGTGTTGCTGAACCGTTAAGAGCTTACGTAGAAGACATAATGCAAATGCGACCAGCATATGAAAAAGAAGTTTTGCAAAGTTCAAGCTGAAACCGTTTTTCTCATACTTTCTGCAGCAGCTTCTGGCGTAACAGTGTTTATGTATACGCCCGTGCTCTTTTCGAAGCCAGCCCAAATGGCGAGTTTCGGGTAAACTTCCAAATGCCAATGGTAATGTTCGCATGCGTCTTTATTTATAACCATGTGGAAACCGTAATTGTAGGGCGGGTCATTAACTAATTCCTTTAATGCTTTAAAACATGTTTTTAGCGTTTCAGCAAAGGTTTTCACTTCGGCTTGTGTCATCTCGAGAAGCGTGGTTTGGTGCCTTTTTGGAAATATCCAAAACTCCATAGGGTTAACGCTTGCGTAGGGAGCGAAAACCACGAAATGCGAATTTTCTAGAATAAGTCGTGGTCCTTCACGTTCCTTTTCTAGGATTTCGCAGAACACGCATTTCCCATTTTGCTTCCAGAACTTCTTGCTTGCTTCCAATTCTTCTTTCACGAGCCGTGGGATGAAGGGTGTTGCGATTATTTGACTGTGGGCGTGGGAAAGCGAAGCTCCAGCTTCGAGACCGTGATTTCGGAATATAGAGACGTATCGCACGTAGGGCTTCGATGAAAATTCGCGTAGCCTATCCAAATAGGCGTTTACGACATGCACAAGCTGCGGAATCCTAGCGTCTGAAGGATGCTCATCATGCATGGGCGACTCTATAAGAACTTCATGGTGCCCAACAGCAGCCGCCAAATCGCGGCCTTTCACACTTTGCTCTTTACCTAACTTTTGTTTCGGCGGCGCGAAAGCCGGATAAAGATTTGGAAAACAGCGAATGACCCAGTTCTTATGTCGGAAATTGTTTTCATCTTTTGTTTTTTCAATTTTCCCATCAGATTCGAGATAAACAAGAACCGCTGGAGGGGTCATGTGCTCATTTCCCGGGCAAAAGGGACAAACGCCAGTTTTAGCTTGTGCAGTTTCTTTTTTGGCGAAGTCTGTGGGTCTGCGGCTGCGTTCCGTGGCTATCACAACCCAGCGGTCAAGCAAATAATCCTTGCGAAGTTCGTTGTAGGACATTTTGAATTCCAACAAGCATAGAATATGTTTTAACAGGATTTAGCGTTTTCCAACATTTTTTGGTTTGCTGCACAACCAATATGGGTAGCCCCCTCTAGATTTTTAACTTTTAACCAACGCTGTCCTCGATTATTCGCTTGTAGGTTTTTGCGCTTTCCCTCATTTTCCGCTTTTTGGTTTCAAGATTCACTGCGAATAAGCCGAACTTCATTTTGAAGCCTTTAGCCCACTCGTAATTGTCAGTTAAAGCCCAATGGAAATAGCCCCTAACGTCAATTTTCTCCTCACTTAACGCCTTTTCCAAGACTTTAACGTGGTCTTCAATGAATTTTGGTCTAAGCGCGTCTTTTGCGTCGGCTACCCCGTTCTCTGTTATGTAGAGGGGTTTGGCAAATTTTGTCATGGATTTTAAGGAGTTGAGCATTCCTTCTGGGTGGATTTCCCATCCTAGGTCTGATGTTGGGTTTCCGCTGGCTGATTGACTGTTAGGCTGGCATCCAAATCCATAGTTTGGCACAATTTCTGGAACGGCTGGGATTCCAGCGAACAACTTAGCCAGCAAATTTCTTTTCCCCTTAATCACGAACCGCGTGTAGTAATTCACGCCGAGCCATTCGAGACGGTTTTCCAAGTAGCCTTTAATTTCATTTTTCTCCTTTACTCCGTTTACGTTTTCGTCCAGCCACCCGTCAACAACAGCCTTTGGGAAAAACTGGTTATGCAAATTATCCATGAATTTGGCTGCTTCAACATCAAGCCTTTCCCCTTCATCGAGAGGCATAGTTGGGATAACATTGTGAATTAGCCCCACATGGGCTGGGCTTGGGCTATCCTCATCCGCCTTCACGGTGTCAAACACCTTTACAGCGTCGTAGGCGCGGGCATGCGCAACAGCCATGTTTTTAGCAGCCCTTTTTGCAGTTCCAAAATTGTTTACGCCCGGCGGAAAACCAGACTGAGAAATCATGTAGCCGGCTTCGCATACTGCCATCGGCTCGTTGAAAGTCGCCCAATTATCAACAACATCGCCTAAACGTGAAGCCATGTAAGCCGCGTACTTGGTGAACTCTATTATTGCGGTTTCTTCAAGCCATCCTTTCGGGCCTTTCCTAAGTTTTGTGGCACGCACAGTTAGCGGGTTGTGAAGCCATAGTGGAAGCGTGAAATGGTTTAGGCAGACGAAAACTTTGAAATCCTTCGCCCTCAAATCCTCTACAATAGCCCTATAATGGTTTAAGGCCTCTCTATCGGCCAAATTTTCCAGCTCTTCCAAGGCTTTAGCGTCTATTTCTATCTTGGAGATGTTGCCGTCCGAAGCCCTTTCAACATCAACTTTGACCGTTGCTGTGCTTTTTGGGAAGATTCTGCTCCACTCCACGCCTATTCTGTAAGCGTTTAAGCCAAGCTTTCTGGCGGCATCATGGTCTTTCGCATACAAGTTCCAATAGGCAACGCCGTTTTCTGGCATGTCGCCGCTCACTATGCCATTCCTTACGTTTTCAGCGTCGTGAACCCAAACATACCAGTCAGTATTAGCATCCACGTTTCGCCCAGCAACATCTCCCATCTCAAACTGGAAACCGCTTTCAGAAACTCCCCAAAGGAAGCTTTTAGGAAAACCCAAACGCATCATCCACAACTATTATTAGCCTTCTAAATATAAAAAGCACAAGTTACGCTTTTCAGAAAAGCCTTTGAAAGCAAAGGGCGGTGGGTCACTGAGGTTCAGCGCCCAGAATCCGCATAACCCCAAAGCCCTACACTCGTACCCGCACCCCCTTGAGCGCCGAACGTCCAAGCTTAGGTTGCTCCCTCCCGGGCCTAGCCAGTTTCGCCTGGCAAACGTTGAAGACAGCTTCCCTACGGAAGCCGCTCAACGACCGCCGGCCCCAAGGGACGGGTAGTCTTTGCTTCGGGAGTAAGGGGTTTAAGCAGCCACGGACGCCTCAGCCTCAGCTTTCGGCCCGTCGTATAGAGGGTTTACGGTTCAGGGGACCCCTAGCCCCC